>NZ_SSXA01000132.1 GCF_021698975.1 Blastococcus sp. KM273128
CCGGACAGACCGGCGGCTGCTTCACGCCCGCACCGGCTGACCAAGATCAGATCAGAGGCCGACCGAGCCGACCAAGATCGACGGTGGATCGAGGTTCAGTCGAGCAGCCTGGCCGACGCGGTCAACCGTGCCGCGTCCCCGGCCGCTCCCAGTCAGCGCCACCTGGCCGGTTTCTACGCCGAGCGGGCTCGAGCGCCCGGCGCTGGCCAGCGCCTGCTCAGCCACGCCGACAGCGTGGCCGAGGCAATCGCAGGGCCACGGTCTGCTCGGATCACCACCCCCGCGCCGGGTGCAGGCGGCCCTGGCCGCTACTGAGCTGCGAGTGCTCCGCGAATACGTGCCCAGAGCTTCCTGCGGGGCGGCTCGGATCCGGAGCGGCCTCCGGCGTCGCACTGGTGCGTCGTGGTGGCGTGGCTGCCTTGCTCACCTCGTGCTGCCGTGGGCAGCACCGGCAACCTGACCGCCAGACGCGCCGCGCTCTCCTCACTCCGACACTCAGGAGCAGGGGGCTCGATCAGCTTGATGCCGGCGATTGTCAGAATGCTGAGGTCGAGCCGCCACTGATGGGCCGACCGCCTGTTCCACAGTGCGAAAGCCCGGTCGATGTGGGCGTCAGCCTCGCCGGCCGACCAGTTGTTGACCGCCCGAAGGTGGGCCTTGGCCTCGGCGGAGGTGCCGGTGACCTCGGCGAAGCCGAAGTGCGTGGCCCGGTGACAAGACCAACACAGCGCGATAAGGCGCCGCAGCGTCTGGGTGTAGGTGGCCTCGTCGTACTCCCAGCGCTCATGGGCTTCCAGGCGCTGGCGGTCGCGGCCGCGCGGAGCGCCGCAGGCCTCGCAGCGGTTACCGGCCCGCCGGTAGACCATGGACCGGAGCGCGTCCCACTGGCTTGCCTCGACGCAGCTGCGGACGTTGGTGAACCAGCAGGACGAGGGAACGAGGTCGACGAAGAGGCCTTGGCCGAAGCTGCGGTCCTCCCCGGGCAAGAGCTCGGGTATCCGGGGCTCCCAGCGCGCCAGTTTCGGCGGCAGTGCCTCGTGCGGCGCGTACCAGCGACGAACGTCGGGATCCCAGCGCGCGCCGGCCGACTTCGCAGCGTCCTTCTCCGCGTATGGCACATCGAGCCACAAGCGCTCCGGCATCGGTACTCCGTACTACTCCGGGGCGCTGACTATGCAGGCGGGTACTGACATGAACTGAGCTGCCTGCTTGATCTGGTGTCGCGGTGGGCCCGGCGACCCCCGTCACCGCTGCGAACTCACGAGACACCCACGGCGACGGCATGACTCACCACAGTCGGTCAGCCCGTCTGCGTCAGCCTGCACGTTGGGCACCCACTATCGACCTGTCCCGACAGCAGATGCAGTGTTGGCGCGACCGCACGATCATTGCGGCGCATCCTCCCGGGCGGGGTGGCGAGCGGCCTGGCCGCCACCCTCACGCCACGCTGACAGGCGTCGATTCGTCATCTCGGTGCTGCGCGGCTGACATGATCCTGGAACTACCTGGTATCGGCAGGAAGGCTTGTAGCGTGGATCTGATTCCAGGCGTGGGTGCGGGCACGCTGCTCGAGTCCCAGCTCTTGGCCCCGGACCGGGCGCAGCGCATCGGCGCGATCCAGCGTCTGGACTATCACGAGGCGGTGGTGCTCACCCACGACACCTGGAAGTTCGACGCGGGTGGCATCCCGCAGTTCGCGTTCCTGCTGGCGACGGCTCGCGACGTCACCGCCGAGGGCAACGACGATGATGAGGTTCTGCTGCTGCGCGTGGAGGGAACGGCGCCGCTGAGCCTGGAAGCAGACCTGCACGCGGTCCGCGAGGAGGCCTTGCGTGACGCTCTCTCCCGACACCGGGACGCCTCGCCATCGGTCGTGCTTGACGTCGATCTGGATCCGTTCACGAGGAACCGTGCGTCGTTCACCGGACTGCGCTGCCGGATCCTGGGGACGTTCTACGAAGACGACCTGGACGGGACCCGGCGGCTGGAGTTCGGGGCCGACGTCGACAACTTCTACGCCACCGCCACCTACCGGGTGCTGAAGCCGGTCGGGGAGGGCCTGTCGACGATCGCCAGCTACCTGAAGCCTTCGCCGCACCCGGTGGAGCAAGTGCGTATCGGCAGCGTCCGATACTCTGCGACCAGGCGCCGTGCCCTGGCCGCCAAGCAGGCCGACGCCGCGGTCGCGGTGAACATCCACGACTTCATCGGCCACAAGACCGGCCTGCTCGGCATGACCCGCACCGGCAAGTCCAACACCGCCAAGATCATCGTCGCCCGGACGTTCCTGGTGTCGGCTCAGCGCAAGGCAAGTGGGCAGCCGCCGATCGGCCAGCTGATCTTCGATCCGCAGGGCGAGTACGCCAACGACAACACCCAGGACGGCACGGCAATCGCGGCCATCGGCGACCGCCACGTCCGCATCTACCGCTTCGGCGCTGGAGGGGAGCAGGCGCACGTCCGGCCGCTCGGGATCAACTTCTTCGACCCAGCCCAGATCGAGGCCGTGCAGAGCATGATCGCCGAGCAGCTGCGCACGGACGGCAACTCCGGCTACGTCCGGGACTTCGCCGGCACGGAGTTCGGGGACGTCGACGGTGATCGGCGACGCACTGCACACGCGCAGCGCGGCCGGCTGCTGTTGTATGCCGCGCTGCTGCGGGCCGGGTTCACTGCGCCGCAACACAACCCTGGCTCCACCAACCCGTACTCGATTGTGCTGCCGATCAAGTCCGAGCTGCGAGACGCGATCACCAACCAGGCCGGCCAGAGCCCGTTCCGGCTCATTGGCAATTCCGGCATGTGCGCGGTCGCCGGCAACCAGATCCAGACGTTGGTCGACGCGATCCTCGCCCTCCGGGACGCGGGCGCACAACCGGCGGTCGAGTTCTGCGACAACCCCATCTGGCAGGCCACTGAACCGATCTACACCGCCAGCAGCGGCGGTCGACAGGTCCGCGGATGGCGCAACCTCAACGACCTTCGCCCGTACCACAACCCGGACACGGCCGCCGACGTCGCAGATGAGATCTACCGCAACCTGTGCTACGGGCTGATCGTCATCGTCGACCTCCATATCGGAACTCCGGCGGTGATCGCCACCCTGTCCGAGGCCATCACCCGCCGCTTGCTCAAGCACCAAACGACCGCGTTCACCTCCGGGCAGGAGCCGCCTTCTATTCAGGTGATGCTCGAAGAGGCGCACAACCTGTTCTCGACGAAGAAATACGGCGATGACGGGGACGTGTGGGTGAAGCTGGCGAAGGAGGCGGCGAAGCTGCGGATCGGCATGCTCTACGCAACCCAGGAGGTCTCCGGTGTCGCCCACCAGGTGAAGGCCAACACCGCGAACTGGGTCGTCGCGCATCTGAACAATCGCACCGAGCTGAACGAGCTCAGCAAGTTCTACGACTTCGGCTCGTTCGCCGACGCCATTCTGTCCTCCGAGGATCGCGGCTACGTCCGGCTCAAGACTCTGTCGTCGCCGTTCATCGTGCCCGTGCAGATTGAGAAGTACGACGCGAATCTGGTCAATCAGGCACGCGCCGCGGCCGGTGATCCGCCGCTGGCCGCGGGCCACGGCTGACCGACGTGCCGTACGAAACCTTTTCCGGCGGGTACGAACGGGCCTCCCGCCTCGGCCATGCGACGGCCGCGGTCAGGGCCCTAGCCGACAAAGCCGACTTCTACGTGCCCGCGGAACGACTCGGCGACACGACCTGGCTGCGTGACCGGATCCGGCCCCGCAGCGACTTGGCGCGCTCAACATCACCGCTGAAGGCCGCGCTGGCCATCGACGGATCGCACGTCGTGGAATCGGTCCGCGACGGCATGCCCTCAGTCGTCTACGGCTACGCCCAGGCCGCGGCCGCCTTCGTCGACCTCGACGTCATGGAGACCCAACGCGCGCAGCGATTCGTCGACCCAGTCGCGATCGCCGAGGCCGTCAACAGCGCACTGGTATCCCTCGATCTGCCCGTGGCCGGCGCGTACACCCGCCCGGGCATCGACATCGCCACCTCGTGGCGTGAACTCGTCGCCCAGCTGTTCGCCACGAAGAAGGTTCAGGTCAACCGTCTCGACCAGAGCCTGCTCGACCTGCTCATGCTGCTGCACGGAACACCGGGTACCCCCGCGCCGCACGTGCCGGTGCACTGCCCGGCACCCGGATGCGGCACCGAGGACGTTCCTGTGCCCGCCGAGGGCGCGCCCTGCACAGGGTGCGGCCTGGCCCTGCACCCGACCGACACCCTGCGCCTGCAGGAAGCAGTCAGCGAAGAGGGCCGCAACGAGGAGCCGCTGGGGCGGCTCCGGTCGGTCGTCGAGCTGCTTGTCCTGGTGGGGCTTACGACCCTTTTGTGGGAGCAGTCCCGCGGTGACCTGCTGGCCTCCACGCTGTTCCTCGTCGACGGACCACTGGCCATGTACGGCGAGCCGGCGAAGCTACGCGGGCGCGCGGAAACGTACTTCCAGGCCATGGCGGCGACTACTCCCGGTGACGCACCCTACCTCTGCGGTATCGAGAAGAGCGGTGCGATGGTTGACTACGCGCGCCAACTCGCCCGCAACGACGTTCTGGCGCCGGGTGAGCTGCTTGTCTGCGATGCCGCTGTCATAGCCCGGATTGCCAACACCGCCGACCCGGCCAACTACGGCAAGGAAACCTACTGGGGTCGCAAGTTCATCTACCGAGCCCTAGCCCGGATCTTTCGCCCGCCCATCGGTGATCATCGGGATGCGACTCGGTGGGCCGCCGGTGCGTGATTCTGGCATTGGGGTGTGACGGTTCGGCC
>NZ_SSXA01000133.1 GCF_021698975.1 Blastococcus sp. KM273128
CCGCGAAACCCTCGGCTGGAGAACCCCCGCCGAAGCCCTCCAGGACCTACTCTCAGCCGCTCAACCAACCGGCGGTGCAACCACCACCTGAATCCGCCTGGGCTGATCGTGGCGTAACCGGCGGGGGTCAGGCGTCGGCCGGCTCCTCGGGCGCGGTCCAGGCCAGGTGCCAGTAGGCCAGCAGCCCGGCGGTCATCCAGAGCAGGAACCCGAGGCACAGCGCGAGCGCGACCTCGTCGGTCAGCGCCACGAGGGTGACCGCGCCGGCGAACGCGGTGAAGTTCAGCCCCCAGGCCGGCCAGGCCACCGCCACGTAGGAGCGTTCCCGCAGTTCCTGCTGGTGCTCGTCCATCGAGCGGCTGCTCCGGTCGAACACCCCGCGGATGCCCAGGTTGAGCAGCGAGTGCAGCGGGATGAACAGGAACATCCCCGCCGTCCAGACGGCGAAGTACCAGGTCGACCAGCCCTGGGGCGATGCGGCGCACACCAGCGTCGCGGTCACCAGGGCGGCGAACAGGGCCACCTCGGCGAGCACCGCCCGGCGCCGGCTGCGGCGGCTGCGCGCCCAGTCGTAGCGGCTGTCGTCGAAGGTGCGGGCCAGGTAGGTCTGGTCGGGGGAGATGCTCATGACGTCCTCCTGAGGAGTTCCTCGCTGAGCGAGGGCAGCGGATCGAGCGAGAACACCGCCTCGACCGGCAGGTCGAAGAAGCGGGCGATGCGCAGGGCCAGGGCCAGCGACGGGCTGTACTCGCCGCGCTCCACGTAGCCGATCGTCTGGGGGTGGACGCCGACCGCGTCCGCGAGCTCCTTGCGGCTGACGCCGCGGTCGGCCCGGAGCACCGCGATGCGGTCGTGCACCTTGTCCGCCTCGGACTTCGGCTGTCGTCCCATACGACGAACCGTAGCAATAATGCTACGCCGGGCCAAGCTGCAGTCGGTCCTCCCTCACCGTGCGGCGTCCTCCCTCGGCGTCCGCGGTGAGGGATGACGCTCGACGATCAGGTCAGCTGATCGTCGCCGGGGAGGGCCGGCGGCCGCGGCGGCTACCCTGGACAGGTCATGACTGGTGAGACCCTCTACCCCCGCCTCGAGCCGCTGCTGGCCCGGATCCAGAAGCCGATCCAGTACGTCGGCGGTGAGCTCAACGCCCAGACCAAGCCGTGGGAGTCCGCGGAGGTGCACTGGGCGCTCATGTACCCCGACGCCTACGAGGTGGGGCTGCCGAACCAGGGCCTGATGATCCTGTACGAGGTGCTCAACGAGCGCCCCGACGCCCTGGCCGAGCGCACCTACGCCGTCTGGCCCGACCTCGCCGCCCTCATGCGAGAGCACGACGTCCCGCAGTTCACCGTCGACGGCCACCGCTCGGTGCGCGACTTCGACCTGCTCGGCGTCAGCTTCGCCACCGAGCTCGGCTACACCAACATGCTCGAGGCGCTGGACCTCGCCGGGGTCCCGCTGCACGCGGTCGACCGCGACGAGACCCATCCGGTCGTCGTCGCCGGCGGGCACGCCGCCTTCAACCCCGAGCCGGTCGCGGACTTCGTCGACTGCGCCGTCCTCGGCGACGGCGAGCAGGCGGTCGGCGACATCACCGACGTCGTCAAGGCGTGGAAGGCGCAGGGTCGCCCCGGTGGCCGCGAGGAGCTGCTCGCCCGGCTCTCGCGGGTCGACGGCGTCTACGTGCCCCGCTTCTACGCCTTCTCCTACGGGCCCGACGGCACCATCGCCGCCGTCGCCCGCACCCGCGACGACGTGCCCGCCAAGGTCGGCAAGCGCACGGTCATGGACCTCGACGAGTGGCCCTACCCGAAGCAGCCGCTGGTCCCGCTGGCCGAGAGCGTCCACGAGCGGATGAGCGTCGAGATCTTCCGCGGCTGCACCCGCGGCTGCCGCTTCTGCCAGGCCGGGATGATCACCCGCCCGGTGCGCGAGCGGACCATCACCGGCATCGGCTCCATGGTGGAGCAGGGCCTGCAGGCGACCGGGTACGAGGAGGTCGGGCTGCTCAGCCTCTCCAGCGCCGACCACTCCGAGATCGGCCAGGTCGCCAAGCAGCTAGCCGACCGCTACGAGGGCACCAACACCAGCCTGAGCCTGCCGAGCACCCGGGTCGACGCCTTCAACGTCACCCTGGCCAACGAGCTCTCCCGCAACGGCCGGCGCTCCGGGCTCACCTTCGCCCCCGAGGGTGGCAGCGAGCGGATCCGCCGGGTCATCAACAAGACGGTGTCCAAGGAGGACCTCGTCCGCACGGTGACGACGGCGTACGCCAACGGCTGGACGCAGGTGAAGCTCTACTTCATGTGCGGCCTGCCGACCGAGACCGACGAGGACGTGCTCGAGATCGCCGAGCTCGCGGTCGAGGTGATCCGCGCCGGCCGGGAGGCCAGCGGCCGCAAGGACATCCGCTGCACCGTCTCCATCGGTGGTTTCGTGCCCAAGCCCCACACCCCGTTCCAGTGGGCCGCGCAGGCGAGCGCCGAGACGATCGACCACCGGCTGCGGGTGCTGCGCCAGGCGATCAACGCCGACCGCCGCATCGGCCGGTCCATCGGGCTGCGCTACCACGACGGCAAGCCCGGCGTGATCGAGGGCCTGCTCTCCCGCGGTGACCGCCGCGTCGGCCGCGTCATCGAGCGGGTGTGGCGCGAGGGCGGCAAGTTCGACGGCTGGAGCGAGCACTTCTCCTACGACCGCTGGGTGGCCGCGGCCGCCGAGGAGCTCGCCGCGTTCGGCGTCGACCTCGACTGGTACACCACCCGCGAACGGACCGAGCACGAGATCCTGCCCTGGGACCACCTGGACTCCGGGCTGGACAAGGAGTGGCTCTGGGAGGACTGGCAGGAGGCCCTCTCCGAGGAGGAGGTCGCCGACTGCCGGTGGACCCCCTGCTACGACTGCGGCGTCTGCCCGACGATGGGCACCGAGATCCAGATCGGGCCCACCGGCCGCAGCCTGCTCCCGCTCACCGTCGTCTGATGGCCCGCCAGCCCGAGGGCCCGCCGCCGCCCCCGACCGTCCAGAAGCTGCGCATCCGCTACGCCAAGCGGGGCCGGCTGCGGTTCGCCTCGCACCGCGACCTGGCCCGCGCCCTGGAGCGGGCGCTGCGCCGGGCGCGGGTGCCCATGGCGTTCTCGGCCGGGTTCAGCCCGCACCCGAAGATCTCCTACCTGGGTGCGGCGCCCACCGGCTCGGCCAGCGAGGCCGAGTACGTGGAGATCGGGCTCGCCGAGCGCCGCGACCCCGAGGCGGTCCGGGCCGCGCTGGACGCCGCGCTGCCCGAGGACATCGCCGTCCTGGAGTGCGTCGTGGCCGCGCAGGGGACGGGCTCCCTGGCCGACCGGATCGACACCTCCGTCTGGCGCGTGGAGCTGCCGGGCGTGCGCCTGGACGAGCTCGCCCCGGCGGTCGAGAAGTTCCTGGCGGCCGACGTGGTCACCGTCGCGAAGCGCACCAAGAACGGCCTCAAGGACGTCGACGCCCGCCCCGCCGTCGCCAGCGCGTCGGCGGCGGAGGAGGCAGGTTGTGCCATACTGCACATGGTCGTCCGGCAGGTGACGCCCGCTGTACGACCCGACGACGTGTTGGCCGCCCTGGCTGCCGTCGCCGACCTGCGCCCGCCGTTGCCCCCCCGGGCCGTGCGTGAGGCGCAGGGCCGGCTCGACGACACCGGGACCGTGGCCGATCCGCTCGGTCCTGACCGTGCGGCGCGCACCCGCTGCCAGGGGGAGCACGCGACGATCTGACCGGCGGACGCCCGGAGGCCGCCCGCTGTCGAGCGGCACGGCTGCCAGACGTGACGCGCCCGCCCCGGACCACCCGGCCCGGACGCCTGAGACCACCGCAGGACCCGCACCACCGCCCCCCGGGCGTCACCGGAGGACGGGCATTACCGCACACCGGCTCCCCGCCGCGGCAACCGTCGCGCGGGAGCCGCCCCCAGACTTCGCCGGGCGAGCACGTCCGCCACACCCCCGCGGCGGCCCGCCCCGCCCAACCCCGTGCTCCTGCGCGGCCGCCAGTCCTCACCGATCGGCGCCCGGGAGCAGCACAGGAGGCGAGAGCCCTCGTGGCT
>NZ_SSXA01000134.1 GCF_021698975.1 Blastococcus sp. KM273128
AGCGCCAGGGTAGTGATCGACACAGCGGCTACTCCTCAATCAAGTTGCCGCCATCACCTCACAAGATCCGCGAAGTTCAACGCTGCGCCACGCTACCGACCGCTCAGGCGGTGGGCTGCCGGCCCTCCGTGGTGCCCGGGACCTCCGGGGGAGGCGCCAGCCACACCGTGCTCGCCAGCGCGCCGTACAGCAGCGCCGGGCCGGCGTGCGGCCACCGCTTGCCGGCGGCGGCCCGGGCCTGCCCTCGGCGGAAGGCCCACCGCTCCCCGGCCACCACGCCGGCGGTCGAGGCGGCCAGCGCGGCGACCGCGATCCCGGCGAGGGCGGTCCTGTTCCTCGTCGGCAGCGCGCGCCAGGCCTCCGCGGGGTGCACCTCCTCGCGGACCTCCCGCAGGGACTCCCGGGCCGCCCGCAGGTCGGGGGTCGAGGCGGCGAGGGAGACGGCCATGATCGCGGCCTTCGCCCAGCCCCGCGCGGTGCGGGAGGTGATGACGTCGGGCGTGGCGTCCCACAGCGCGGTGGAGGCCCCGCCGACCAGTGCGGCGAAGGCACGGGAACGCGTCGGTGGTGTGCTCATGCCGCCATGATGGCGAAGGCGGTCGCCAGCGCGGTGCGGCGGTCGGTCAGGACCCCGGTCCGACGGCGGGGACCGCGAATCGGCTCGACCGATACGGGGTAGCGCGACGACTCCACGTGCAACAGCTGACCACCGTGAGGGGACGAGCGATGAGCACCAAGGCCGAGAAGTCGATCCAGGTGGACGTTCCGGTGACCACCGCCTACAACCAGTGGACGCAGTTCTAGGACTTCCCGCACTTCATGGGGGGCGTCAAGGAGGTCCGCCAGCGCGACGACCGGCACCTGCACTGGGTGGCGGAGATCGCCGGGGTCCGCCGGGAGTGGGGGGCCACCATCCTGGAGCAGGTCCCGGACCAGAAGATCGCGTGGGCCGCCAAGGAGGGCGCGACGAACGCCGGAGCGGTGCGGTTCGAGCCGCTGGGCGCAGGTTCCACCCTGGTGCACCTCTCGCTGGAGTACGAGCCCGAAGGCCTCGTCGAGCAGGTCGGTGACAAGCTGGGGCTGGTCGAGCGCCAGGTCGAGTCCGACCTCCAGCGGTTCAAGGCGCTGGTGGAGAGCGAGGGCTACGCCACCGGCGGCTGGCGCGGGTCGGTCAACCCGAACATCGACGTCGGCACGCCCGGCGCCAGTGCGGCCCACACGTCGCGGGGTGACAGCGGCAAGGCAGGGGTGTCCGGCAAGGCGGTCGCCGCGGGTGCCGCGGTGGCGGGCGCCGCGGCCGCGGCCGCGGCGGCCGCAGCGTCCAGGACGGGCCAGGGGGAGGAGCAGCCGGCGACCCGGGTCACCGAGGAGATCCCCGCCGCGCCGCAGCCACCGGTCCGAGAGGTCCGGGAGGAGGTCGTGGTGGAGGACGTCTCCTCGGCTGCCCCCGCTCCCGGTGCGTCCACCGAGCGCGTGGAGACCGTCCGGGTCGGCCCCGACGACGACCTCTCCACCGGCCGCGGGAACCGCTGACCTCCGCCGGTCGGTGGAGGTCCGCCCGGCCCTCCACCGACCGGCTGCGGGAGGGGGCGTGGCATCCGCCCGCGCGGGTCGGGTGCTCGCCACCCGGTAGGTGTGCGCGCCGGTCAGGGCATCCGCCCAAGGGTGAACGAACTTCCGCTGTCGGTCGTGCAGAAGTGTTGCTAGCTTCTGTGGCGCAGCACACAGCCCTCGGCGCAGGCGCGGAGCCACCCGCGGCGGCCGGGTGCCTCCGGGCCCCGGCGGCGATCGGCACGGGTGGGTCGGCCTGCGGCGACGGCACGCGTTCGCCACCCACCCGAGAGGACCCCCGCTCTTGTCGAGAACCCTGCGCCACGCCCTGCGGGCCGCGCTGTTCGCCGCCCTGTCGTCCCTGCTGCTCGTCGGCCTCGTCGGCCCGGCGAGCGCGGCCCCGCCCCCCACCGCGGAACGCGGGGAGAACTCGTGCGTCGGCCGGCCTGTGCCGGCCCGCCTCGTCTCGATCCAGCTGTGGACGTTCGCCGAGTACATCGGCTTCGGCACCGACGCGGCCACGCAGGCCCGCCACGAGGAGGTGCTCCGCAGTCTCAGCGAGATGGGGTACCGGAATGTCGAGCCCTTCACCCTCAGCGGGATGACGGCCGAGCAGTACGCCGAGCTGCTGCGGAAGTACCGCCTCCAGGCCCCGGCGCGGCATGTCAGCGTCGGCACCCCCGAGGAGCCGGCGGACATCGAGCAGATCCTCGCGGAGAACCGCGTCCTGGGCGTGAAGTACTTCGGCTCCGGCGGCACCCCGCAGTACACGACCGAGGCCGAGTGGACCGCCTACGCCGAGTACCTCGACACCGTCGGCGAGCAGGCGCGCAAGGCCGGCCAGTGGCTGATGGTCCACAACCACAACTGGGAGTTCGAGACCACGTTCGGCGACCGGACCGCCTTCGACGTCCTCATGCAGCAC
This sequence comes from Blastococcus sp. KM273128, assembly GCF_021698975.1. Classification (GTDB taxonomy): domain Bacteria; phylum Actinomycetota; class Actinomycetes; order Mycobacteriales; family Geodermatophilaceae; genus Blastococcus. Next base: position 2,477 of record NZ_SSXA01000134.1, read on the forward strand.
ACCGAGCGGCGGCACGTGGTGTCGCAGCTCGACCTGTACTGGGTGGCCTTCGCCGGCACCGACCCGATCGACGTGATCGAGGAGTACGGCAACCGGGTCCGGCTGTTCCACGTCAAGGACCTGAACGAGGGCATCGAGCGCCGGATCGAGATCGTCGGTCGCGGTGACCTCGACTTCGCGTCGATCTTCCGCGCCGCCGGTGGCAGCACCCGGTACTACGTCGTCGAGCACGACCCGCGCTTCGGCGACCCGACGTTCGACCCGTTCGTGGCGGCCGAGGAGGGCTTCGCGCACCTCACCTGCTCGACCCGCTGACGCATCCCGCACCCACGGGAGGGGCGGCCCCGGACTCCGGGGCCGCCTCTCTCCGCGTCCCGTGGGGGGCTGCGGTTCACCGTCCGGCGAGCCGGGCGTCCACGACCGTGCGCGCGGTGGCACGGGCGCGGCCGACCGGGTCCTCATCGAGCGCTCCCGGGGTGGTCGCCCGCCGGGCGAGCCCGGCCAGCGCGCCGTCGTAGAGGAGCAGCAGGTCCGCGGCGAGCTCGTCGGGCCGGTCGGCGCCGGCGGCGCGCGCGAGCTCCAGCAGCCGCCCGGAGAGCAGGATGGTGTCCGCGGTGAGCCAGACCTGGCCGGGGTGATCGGCCGGCAGCTCGGTGGCGGCGGCCTGGAAGCCGCACCCCCGGCGGTCGCCGGTCCGCCGGCGGTACCGGGCCAGCGCCTCGAAGACCGACAGGAGCCGCTCGCGGTGGTCGCCCTCCTCGGCGAGCACCTCGTCCCAGACCTCGCGCCACCGGCGGTGCCGCTCCTCCAGGTAGGCCGCCACCAGCCCGTCCTTGCCGGCGAAGTGCGCGTACATCGTGGCCGGTGACACGCCGGCCCGCCCCAGGACGGCGTCGACCCCCGTCGCGGCGATGCCCGACTCGTAGAAGAGCTCGGACGCGGCCGAGAGCAGCCGCTGCCGCGCCGTCGGGGTCGCGGGTGTCCGGCTCATGGCGCTACTGTAACGACCGTTATGGCGAAACGATCGTTACAGCGCGCCGGGACGCCCGGTCGGCTGCGCCCGGCGCTGCTCGTCGGGGCGGCCCTGGCCGTCATCGCGGTCACCTACGGGCTGGCCCGCTACGGGTTCGGGCTCTACCTGCCGCAGTTCCGCGCCGAGTTCGGCTTCTCCGCCGGCGCCGCCGGTGCGCTGGCGGCCGGCGGTTACGCGGCGTACTGCATCACCGCGCTGCTGGCCCCGCTCCTCGTCGCGCGGGGTCGGGGGCGAGGGGCGCTGTGGGTGGCCGGGGGC
>NZ_SSXA01000135.1 GCF_021698975.1 Blastococcus sp. KM273128
GGACGGGCCACCACCGAAGCGGCCGCCCCGCACACCCGGCTCTGGGGCGGCCGCTTCGGTGGTGGCCCGTCCCCGGCCATGGCCGCGCTGTCCAAGTCGACCCACTTCGACTGGAAGCTCGCCCCCTTCGACCTCGCCGGCTCCCGGGCGCACGCCCGCGTGCTGCACCGCGCGGGGCTGCTGGCCGACGACGAGCTCGAGCAGATGCTCGGCGCGCTGCGCGAGCTGTCGGACGAGGTCGCCGCCGGCACCTTCGTCGCCGCCGAGTCCGACGAGGACGTGCACGAGGCGCTCGAGCGCGGGCTCACCGAGAAGCTGGGGGCGCTGGGCGGCAAGCTGCGCGCCGGCCGCAGCCGCAACGACCAGATCGCCACCGACCTGCGGCTCTACCTGCGGCACACCGTGCGCGCGCTGGTCGGCGAGCTGTCCTCGCTGGAGTACGCGCTGGTCGGCCTCGCCGAGCGGTACCAGGACGTGGCCGCGCCCGGGATGACCCACCTGCAGCACGCCCAGCCGGTGCTCTTCGCCCACCAGCTGCTGGCCCACGCGCACGCCTTCGCCCGCGACGTCGACCGGCTCCGGGACTGGGACCGGCGGACGGCGGTCAGCCCCTACGGCTCCGGCGCGCTGGCCGGCTCCTCGCTGCCGCTGGACCCCGACGCCGTCGCCGCCGAGCTCGGCTTCGACCGCGCCTCGGACAACTCCATCGACGGCGTCAGCGACCGGGACTTCGCCGCCGAGTTCTGCTTCGTGGCGGCGCTCATCGGCGTCCACCTCTCCCGGCTGGGGGAGGAGGTCGTGCTCTGGACGTCGACCGAGTTCGGCTGGGCGCGGCTGGACGACGCCTGGGCCACGGGCTCGTCGATCATGCCGCAGAAGAAGAACCCCGACATCGCCGAGCTGGCCCGGGGCAAGTCGGGCCGCTTCGTCGGCAACCTGACCGGCCTGCTCACCATGCTCAAGGGCCTGCCGCTGGCGTACGACCGGGACCTGCAGGAGGACAAGGAGCCGGTCTTCGACTCCATGGAGCAGCTGCTGCTCCTGCTGCCCGCCGTGACCGGCATGGTGGCCACGCTGACCCTGCGCCCCGAGGTGCTGGAGGCCGCCGCGCCGCAGGGCTTCGCGCTGGCCACCGACGTCGCGGAGTGGCTGGTCCGCCAGGGCGTGCCCTTCCGGTCGGCGCACGAGATCTCCGGCGCGATGGTGGCCTTCTGCGAGGAGGCAGGGCTCGAGCTCGACCAGCTGGACGACGAGCAGCTCGCCGGCATCGACGAGCGGCTCACCCCCGACGTCCGTTCCGTGCTGTCGGTGCCGGGCGCGCTGGCCGCGCGGTCGGCCCGCGGCGGGACGGCGCCCGAGCGGGTGGCGGGGCAGCTGACCCAGCTCGCCGAGGCGGCGCGGCAGCACGCCGAGTGGGCGGTCTCCTCGCCCGTGGCGGCGGCGCTCTGAGCGTGCCGTCGTCGGTGCCCGGTCCGCTGGTGCGGGCCGAGGAGCTGCTCGGCCCGGTCGACGAGGTCGCACCCGCCCTGCTGGGGAGCTGGGTCGTGACCGACCGGCCCGAGGGCACCGTCGCCCTGCGGCTCACCGAGGTCGAGGCCTACTCCGGGTCGGGGGCGGACCCCGCGGCGCACTCCCACCGCGGACCCACGCCGCGGGCGGCGATCATGTTCGGCCCGCCCGGGCGGCTGTACGTGTACTTCTCCTACGGGGTGCACTGGTGCGCCAACGTCGTCGTCGGCCCCGAGGGCGAGGGCTCGGCGGTCCTGCTCCGGGCCGGGGAGGTCGTGGTGGGGGAGGAGCTGGCCCGCGCCCGCCGCCCGGCGGCGCGGACACCCCGCGACCTGGCCGGCGGGCCGGCCCGGCTGACCCAGGCCCTCGGGATCGGGCGCCCCGACCTCGGCACCGACCTGCTCGACGGCTCATCCCCGGTGCGGCTGCACCGGGGGGCTCCGCCGGCTTCCGTGTCGGCCGGGCCGCGGGTGGGGATCAGCGTGGCCACCGAGCTGCCCTGGCGGTTCTGGGAGACCGGGGCCTCCTCGGTCAGCGCCTTCCGCCCGGGCGGCCGCCCGCGCCGTGGCCGGGCCGGGCAGGATGGACCCCCGTGACCGACGTGATCGACGAGCTGCACCGCCGCGGGCTGATCGCCCAGAGCACCGACGAGGCCGCGCTGCGGGCCCACCTCGCCGAGGGGCCGGTCAGCTACTACGCCGGTTTCGACCCCACGGCGCAGAGCCTCCACGTCGGGCACCTGCTGCAGTTCATGGTGCTGCGGGCCCTGCAGCGGGCCGGCCACCAGCCCGTCGTCCTCGTCGGCGGGGCGACCGGGCTGATCGGTGACCCGCGCCCGTCGGCCGAGCGGCAGCTCAACGACCGGGAGACCGTCGCGGCGTGGGTGCAGCGCATCCGCGAGCAGGTCGCGCCCTTCCTGGAGGCGCCGGCGGAGGCGGACGGGACGCGCCCACCGGTCTACGTCGACAACCTCGACTGGACGGCGCCGGTGACGGCGATCGACTTCCTCCGCGAGCTCGGCAAGCACTTCCGGGTGAGCCAGATGCTGGCCAAGGAGGCGGTGTCGGCCCGGCTGAACTCGGAGACGGGCATCAGCTACACGGAGTTCAGCTACCAGATCCTGCAGGCCAACGACTACCGCGAGCTGCACCGGCGGCACGGGGTCACGCTGCAGACCGGTGGCTCCGACCAGTGGGGCAACCTGACGGCCGGCATCGACCTGGTCCGACGCACCGAGGGCGCGCGGGTGCACGCGCTCTCGACGCCGCTGGTGACCAAGGCCGACGGCACCAAGTTCGGGAAGTCCGAGGGCGGGGCCGTCTGGCTGGACCCGTCGCTCACGACGCCGTACGCCTTCTTCCAGTTCTGGCTCAACGCCGACGACGCCGACGCCCGGGCGTGGCTGCCGCTGTACTCCGAGCGCCCGGCCGAGGAGGTCGCGGCGCTGGTGGCCGAGAGCCTCGAGCGACCGGCGGCCCGGACGGCGCAGCGCGCGCTGGCCGAGGAGCTCACCCGGCTGGTGCACGGGCCCGAGCAGCTCCGCCAGGCCGAGGCGGCCGGCCGGGCGCTGTTCGGCCGCGAGGACCTGGCCTCCCTGGACGAGGCGACCCTCGGTGCGGCACTGCAGGAGGCCGGCAGCATCACCGTCGACGGCGAGCTCCCGACGGTGGCCCAGCTGCTGCAGCAGACCGGGCTGGTGGGCTCCCTGTCGGAGGCCCGGCGCACGGTCAAGGAGGGCGGGGCCTACCTGAACAACGAGCGGGTGGCCGACGGCGAGGCCCGACCCGGTGAGGACGCATGGCTGCCCGGGGGGTGGCTCGTCCTGCGCCGCGGTCGCCGCTCGATCGCCGGCGTCCGGCGCGCCGGCTGAGCCTCCGGGACGGGTGAACGCCCGGCGACGCCGGTGTGACGGCAGCGTGTCGGGCGTCACGGCGGACCCGGTTTGACGTCGGGTCGGGGGTCCGTGTAACTTTCTTTCTGCGCCGCGCGGCCCGGGAGGGCTGCCGGACCGGGGCCCGCGGGTAGCGGATCTTCCGGAAACCGGCGTAGAGTTGGACATCCAGCCAGAGGTGAGGCCCGGAAGGGTCGAGTTTCTGCGCGTCCGCTCCTTGAGAACTCAACAGCGTGCCGAA
>NZ_SSXA01000136.1 GCF_021698975.1 Blastococcus sp. KM273128
CCGGGCTACCGCGTCCTCACCACACCACCGGCACCACCGCCAGCACCACCGGACCCGGACGACGACCCGCCACCGTTCTGACGGCGCGGCCGGTCCGCCGGGTGGATATGTCCTGACGGCGGAGGCAGGCGCTGCTCCGATCCGGTGATGTCGCGTGCACCCCTGCGGCGAACACGGCCCGCGGCGCGGGACACTGTGCGCATGACGACGACCAGCCCACCGCAGACCGGAGACCTCTCGCTCCCGGCGCGACCGGGCTGGCCCGACGCCGCTGGGCACTTCGGGGTCTTCGGTGGCCGCTTCGTGCCCGAGGCGCTCATCGCCGCCCTCGACGAGCTCACCGAGGCCTACGAGGCCATGCGCGTCGACCCCGCCTTCCTCGAGGAGTTCGCCCGCCTCCAGCGCGACTACACCGGCCGGCCGAGCCCGATCACCGAGGTGCCGAAGTTCGCCGCGCACGCCGGCGGCGCGCGGGTCCTGCTCAAGCGCGAGGACCTCAACCACACCGGCTCCCACAAGATCAACAACGTGCTGGGCCAGGCGCTGCTCACCAAGCGGATCGGCAAGACGCGCGTGATCGCCGAGACCGGCGCCGGCCAGCACGGCGTGGCCACGGCGACGGCGGCGGCTCTCATGGGCCTGTCCTGCACGGTCTACATGGGCGAGGAGGACACCCGCCGGCAGGCGCTCAACGTCGCCCGCATGCGGCTGCTCGGCGCCGAGGTCATCCCGGTGACCACCGGCTCCCGCACGCTCAAGGACGCGATCAACGAGGCCTTCCGCGACTGGGTGACCAACGTCGAGACGACGAACTACGTCTTCGGCACCGTCGCCGGCCCGCACCCCTTCCCGGCCATGGTCCGCGACTTCCAGCGGGTCATCGGCGACGAGGCGCGCGACCAGGTGCTCGAGCGCGAGGGGCGGCTCCCCGACGCCGTCCTCGCCTGCGTCGGCGGCGGCTCCAACGCCATCGGCATCTTCACCGCCTTCGTCCCCGACGCAGGGGTGCGGCTGATCGGCCTGGAGGCCGGCGGCGACGGCGTCGACACCCCGCGGCACGCCGCGACGATCACCGGCGGCACGCCGGGCGTGCTGCACGGCGCCCGCTCCTTCCTCCTCCAGGACGAGAACGGCCAGACGGTCGAGTCCCACTCGATCAGCGCCGGCCTGGACTACCCCGGCGTCGGCCCGGAGCACTCCTACCTGCACGACATCGGCCGGGCCGAGTACCGGCCGGTCACCGACGCCGAGGCGATGGAGGCGTTCGCGCTGCTCTGCCGCACCGAGGGCATCATCCCGGCGATCGAGTCGGCGCACGCCCTGGCCGGTGCGCTCACCCTCGGCCGGGAACTGGGGCCGGAGGCGCTGCTCCTGGTGAACCTCTCCGGCCGTGGGGACAAGGACGTCGAGACGGCGTCGCGGTGGTTCGGCCTGGGGGACAGGGAGCACGTCGACCCCGGCGCCGGCATGGACACCGACCAGCGGCCCACCGAGGGCGCGGTCAGCAACGCCGACGCCGTCGCCGGCCAGGACGCGGGGGAGACGGCGTGAGCGCGCTGCAGGAGCGGATCGACGCGGCCAGGGCGGAGGGGCGCTCGGCGCTCATCGCCTACCTCCCCGTCGGCTACCCGGACGTCGAGGGCTCGATCGAGGCGATGGTGGCGGCGGTCGAGGCCGGCGCGGACGTCATCGAGATCGGCGTCCCCTACAGCGACCCGGGCATGGACGGGCCGGTGATCCAGGAGGCCGTCGACGTCGCCGTGCGGGCCGGGGTGGGCATGCGCGACGTGCTCCGCGCGGTGGAGGCGGTGGCCGCGGCCGGCGCCGTCCCGGTGGTCATGAGCTACTGGAACCCCATCGAGCGCTACGGCGTCGAGCGGTTCGCCACCGACCTGGCCGCGGCCGGGGGAGCGGGGGCCATCACCCCCGACCTGATCCCCGACGAGGCGGGGGCGTGGATCGACGCGGCCGGGGAGGCCGACCTGGACCGGGTCTTCCTCGTCGCGCCCTCCTCCACCGACGCCCGGCTCCGCTCGACGACCGCCGCCTGCCGCGGGTTCGTCTACGCGGCCTCCACCATGGGGGTCACCGGCACGCGCGCCACGGTGGGCGACGCCGCCGAGAGGCTCGTGGCCCGCACCCGCCAGGCCGCGCCCGACCTCGCGGTCTGCGTCGGCCTGGGCGTCTCCGACGGCGACCAGGCCGCCGAGGTCGCCGCCTTCGCCGACGGCGTGATCGTCGGCTCGGCCTACGTCCGCGAGCTGCTGGAGGGCCGGGGTGTCGACGGGGTCCGCACGCTGACCGGCGACCTGGCCGCCGGCGTCCGCCGGGCGGGGGTGCGGGCATGACCGCCCTCGCCGCCCTCCCCAGCCCGACCCAGGGCGTCTGGGAGCTGGGCCCGCTGCCGATCCGGGCGTACGCGCTCTGCATCGTCGCCGGCATCATCGCCGCCGTCCTGCTCACCGAGCGGCGCTGGGTCGCCCGCGGTGGCGCGCCCGGCGACGTCCTGGACATCGCCGTCTGGGCGGTGCCGTTCGGCATCGTCGGCGGCCGCATCTACCACGTCATCTCCAGCCCCCGCCCCTACTTCGGCGAGGGCGGCGACCCGCTGCGCGCCTTCGCCATCTGGGAGGGCGGCCTGGGCATCTGGGGCGCCATCGCCTTCGGCGGCGTGGGGGCATGGATCGCCTGCCGCCGGCGCGGCATCCCGCTGCCCGCCTTCGCCGACGCGCTCGCGCCGGGGCTGCTGGTCGCCCAGGCGATCGGCCGGCTGGGCAACTGGTTCAACAACGAGCTCTACGGCGGCCCCACCGACCTGCCCTGGGCGCTCACCATCTACGAGTGGAGCGGCGGGCAGGCGGTCACCGGGGCCGACGGCGAGCCGGTGGTCCTGGGCACGTTCCACCCGACGTTCCTCTACGAGCTGCTCTGGAACCTCGCCGCGGCGGCGCTGGTCATCTGGGCCGACCGCCGCTTCCGCCTCGGGCACGGCCGCGCCTTCGCGCTGTACGTCGCCTCCTACTGCGCCGGCCGGCTGTGGATCGAGCTCCTGCGCACCGACCCGGCCGAGACCCTGTTCGGCGTGCGGATCAACGTCTTCACGTCGATCGTCGTCGGGCTGCTCGCGGTGGCCTACCTCGTCTGGCAGCGCGGCCGCCCGCGCGAGGTCATCGACCGGGGCGCCGCGGCGGCGGGCGGGCAGCCGGCCGACCAGCAGGGCGACCGGCCGGCCCCGGAGCCGTCCGGGCAGGCGTCCGGGGCGACAGCGGCCGGCGCGCGTGAGGACGATCACGGGACGCCGCCGGCGAGCTGACCGGACCGGCGTGGGGCCGGTCACGGATCGGCGTCAGGCATGTCAGGACGGTGTTACGGCTGTGTACGCTTCCGCCTGACCCGCCAGAGACCCTGGCGAGGTCGTAGTGTCGGACCGGGCCAGTGCTGCCCCGCGGACGACGGCTCACCGGCACCCACCGGTGGGCTCGCGCGTCAGCCGGTCAGGGCCACCTGAGCCTCCCCGGTGCCCCGCGATCCGCACGTGCCGCCATCTCCGCCGCCCTTGACCTC
>NZ_SSXA01000137.1 GCF_021698975.1 Blastococcus sp. KM273128
CCCCCGCCCGGCGAACCGCAGGCCCCCGGGCCGGACGTGGCCACGAGTCCCCCGACGCCCACACCGCGCGACCTCCCCCGGCCGCCGGTGCCCGACCTGCCGCTGCCGGAGCGCCCCGTCACCGGGACGGGCCCCAGCACGCCCCCGCCGGTGGTCACCGTCCCGCTGCCCGGCCCGCTGGGGATCTGCCTGCCCCCGCTGCTCACCGTCGGCCAGTGCTGACCGGGAACTGACCGGCGCCAGCGCCCCGGCTAGGTACAGCTAGGGTCGCAGGAGCGGTACCGGGGCCCGCCGGGCCCGGTGCCGGGACCGTCGAGCCGGATCGAGTGAGGGAGGTCGCCGTGCCGCGACTGTCGGTGCGCGGTCGCCGCGCCACCCAGCCCGCCGGGGAGACCCGCGCCCACGTCGCCGGCGCCGCCTCCGCCGCGGCCGCCGAGGTCGCCAGCCCGCCGGCCGTCGAGCCCGACCTCACCGCCGCGGCGTTCTTCGACGTGGACAACACGATGATGATGGGCGCCTCGCTGTTCTGGTTCGCCCGCGGGCTGGCGGCCCGGAAGTACTTCTCCAGCCGCGACCTCACCCGGTTCGTCTGGCAGCAGGCGAAGTTCCGCATCGCCGGCAACGAGAGCGCCGAGGACATGCTGACCATCCGCGAGAACGCCCTGGCCTTCGTCGCCGGCCGCGAGGTCTCCGAGATCCAGCAGGCCGGTGAGGAGATCTACGACGAGCTGATGGCCGACCGCATCTGGTCGGGCACCCGCGCGCTGGCCCAGCAGCACCTCGACGCCGGCCAGCGCGTGTGGCTGGTCACGGCGACGCCGGTGGAGCTGGCGTCGATCATCGCCCAGCGGCTGGGCCTCACCGGGGCACTGGGCACCGTCTCGGAGATCGTCGACGGGCGGTACACCGGCCGCCTGGTCGGGGAGCTCATGCACGGGCCGGCCAAGGCGGAGGCCGTGCTGGCGCTGGCCGATCGGGAGGGGCTGGACCTGTCCCGCTGCACCGCCTACAGCGACTCGGCCAACGACCTGCCGATGCTCTCCCTGGCCGGCACCGCCGTCGCCGTGAACCCGGACACCGAGCTGCGCGCGGCGGCACGGGCCCGGGGCTGGACGATCCGCGACTTCCGCACCGGCCGGAAGGCGGCGAAGATCGGCGTCCCCACGGTGGCCGCGGCCGCGCTCTCCGGCGGGCTCGTCGGCGGCACCATCGCCCTGCGCCGCCGCAACAAGCTCCCCTGGTAGGAGGACCCTCGTCCCCCCACGCCTCGCACGCTCGGCGCGGGCCCTGACGAGGGCCGTTCCAGCACCTCACCCCAGGGCACGCCTCGCACGCTCGGCGCGGGCCCCTGACGAGGGTCCTTTCAGCTGAAGACGCCCTTGCGCTGGAGCAGGAGCTGGTACAGCGAGTGCTGGATGGTCTCGCGCACCTGGTCGGTCAGGTTGAACACCAGCATCGGGTCCTCCGCGGCGGCGGGGCCGTAGGACGCCGTCTCGATCGGCGCGCCGAAGGCGATCAGCCACTTCGAGGGCAGGGGCACCAGGCCCAGCGGGCCCAGCAGCGGGAACGTCGGCGTGACCGGGAAGTAGGGCAGGCCGAGGAGCCGGGCGAGGGTACGGGCGTTGCCGATCATCGGGTAGATCTCCTCGGCGCCCACGATGGCGCACGGGATGATCGGCGCACCGGTGCGCAGCGCCGCGGAGACGAACCCGCCCCGGCCGAACCGCTGCAGCGTGTAGCGCTCGCGGAACGGCTTGCCGATGCCCTTGAACCCCTCCGGGAAGACCCCCACCAGCTCCCCGCCGGTGAGCAGCCGCTCGGCGTCCTCGTTGCACGCCAGCGTGGCGCCGAACTTGCGCGCCAGCGCACCGACGACCGGCAGCTCGAAGACCAGGTCGGCGCCGAGCAACCGGAACCGGCGGCCGGCCGGGTGCTCGTCGTGCAGCGCCACGGTGGTCATGAGCGCGTCGACGGGAACCGTGCCGGAGTGGTTGGCCACCACGAGGGCACCGCTGTCTGCGGGAACGTTCTCCAGGCCGAAGGTCTCCACCCGGAACCAGGAGCGGAACAGCGGGCGCAACGCCGGCAGCAGCAGGTGGTCGGCGAGGTCGGGGTCGAGGCCGAACTCGTCGGTCTCGTACCCGCCGGTCAGCCGGCGCTGCAGGAACTCGACCCCGCCGGCGAGCTGCTCCTCCCACCCCGGTGGCGACGGCGGCGCGCTCACGCGGGGCTCGTCGTCCTCGGGGCGCAGCCGGATCACCCGGGCCTCAGGCATCGCGCACCGCCCGCAGTCCCGGGGCCGGCGGCGCGGGCCGGAGCCGGTGCTCCACGGCCGACGCGGTGTCGCCGATGCGCCCGAGCAGCGAGCGCAGCCCGCCCCCGGCCGCCCGGACCACGGCCGGGTCCAGGACCGGCGGCACCGTGCGCGCGTAGTCGTCCAGCGCGGCGGCGGTGGTGAACCGCGGGGTGTAGCCGAAGTCGCGGTGCAGCACCGTGGTGTCCACGACGCGGCCGAAGTTGAGGAAGCGCATCTGCTCCGGGGAGTAGTCGACGAAGCCGAACCGGCGCGACAGCCGGCCGACCGAGCCCAGGGCGGGCGTGGGGACCGGGACCTCGATCCGGCCGAGCCTGCGGATGGCCTGCGAGAGCAGGAGGGTGCCCTCGCCGCCCACGTTGACGGTGCCCGCGAAGTCGCCGGTGGTGGCGCGGGTCAGCACGGCGAGCGCGTCGTCCTCGTGCAGGAGCTGGACCCGGGCGTCGTATCCCAGGGCCGTCGGGACCAGCGGCATCCGGAGGAAGCCGGTCAGCAGCGAGTCGATGCGGGGGCCGATGAAGTTGGTGAACCGCAGCACGGCCACGTCGACGTCGGGACGGCGGCGACCGAACGAGCGCACGTAGCCCTCGATGTCGACGCTGTCCCGGGCGAAGCCGCCGGCGGGCACCTGGCGCGCCTGCATGGCCTCGGTGAACACCGCCGGGTCGCGCGACGAGGCGCCGTAGACGGCGCTGGTCGACTTCAGGACGAACCGGCGGACCGACGACGCGCGCTGGCAGGCCGCCAGCAGCTGCATCGTCCCGATGACGTTGAGCTCCTTCATCGGCACCCGCCCGCCCGAGCCGGCGGGCGTGGAGCTGATGTTCATGTGCACCACGGTGTCGACCGACGCCGCGGCGATGACCTTGCCGATCAGCGGGTTGCGGATGTCGGCACGGACGAACTCGGTGCGACCCAGCCGGCGCAGCACGGCCGGCGACGGGGGGACGGTGTCCACCCCGATGACCCGCTCGATGCGCGGGTCGGAGGCGAGCTCGGCCGCCAGCGCGCCACCCAGCCACCGGCTCACACCGGTGACGAGGACGACCGCAGGCGGCACGAGCCTCAGCTCACTTCTTGTTGCGGCGCTGGACGCGCGTCTTCTTCAGCAGCTTGCGGTGCTTCTTCTTCGCCATCCGCTTGCGCCGCTTCTTGATGACCGAACCCACGTGTGCTCTCCCGACTTCGAAAATGATCAGCTCGAACGCGGCCGCAGGAGCCTGCCCTGCCGTCGCCCGG
>NZ_SSXA01000138.1 GCF_021698975.1 Blastococcus sp. KM273128
GCTGTGGAAGGTATCCAGAAGATCACGCGGTGGCCGCCTTCACGTGCAGGGCCCGCTGGTCACCGGGGCCGTCGCACACCACCTTGGTGGACGCCACTCCAGCGAGTTACGCAGGCGCGCACTCAGCTGCAGGCCACCGCCAAAGTGCGCCCGGGTGGCAGCTCCTACGACGGGGTGCGGTTTCAGTGGCGCCCCTACAGCCTGACGCCTTCGGAGGGCTGGACCGACGTCGCGCCGCTCGCGCTGCGCCTGCCCGACGGTGGCGCGGTGCTGGGTGAATGGCTGCCGGTCACCGACCAGGACGGCGGCAAGGCCTCGGCGCGCTACACCTGGCACGCGACCTCCAGCATTCCCCTCGACGGCTTGGTGCAGGTCCGCGCCTGCTTCCGCATGACCGGCACGAGCGACATGCGCTGCACCGGGGTCACCCAGATCACCGTGGACCGGGCGGGGCTGACCGGGGCCAACGCCACCTCTGACGCCGGCCCCGGCACGGTCAGCCTGCTGACGGGCGCCTACGCGGTCGTGGGACGCGACGTCGAGGTGAACGCTCCGCACGGTGGCCTGGCCGCGACCCGCAGCTTCGCCAGCAATGACCCCGACCGCGCCGGGCCGCTGGGGCCGGGCTGGCGGATGTCACTTGCCGTCGACGAGGCCGGCGCCGACTACCTCAACCTCATCGACCGCACCGAGACGGTGCTCATCACCCGCGGCGACGGCACGCAGATGCCGTTCGTCCGCAAGTCCTCCGCCACCGCTGACCTGGATACCTACGTCGCCGAGGGCGAGGCGAGCACCGAGGGGGCGACGCTGATCTTCGTGCCCGGTACCGCGCCGGCGGCCAGCACCTACGTGCTCACCGATCTCGATGGCGACAAGGTCACCCTCACCCGCGCCGACGGCGGCAACGGGCACGTGAACGACGGGCTCTTCCGCGTCACCAAGGTGGAGGCGATCCGCGGCAAGGCCGGCAGTACCGACCTCGCCCCGGCCCTGACCACCGTCACCTACACCGCAGCGGGCAACCCCCGGCTGCTGCTCGCGCCGACCGATGCCGGCGCGGCGTGCTCGGACCCGACCACCACCGCGCAGCCGGCCGGCTGCCGCGCGCTGGAGTTCCTGTACTCCGGCACCGGAACAACCGAGCGGCTGACCAGCGTCAAGCTCTGGGCGCACGGCGCAGCCGCCGCGGCCGGTGGCCTCGTCGACGCCGGCACCCCGGTTGGGCCGCAGCAGATCGTCTTGGCGGAGTACGCCTACGGCGGGGGTCGGCTCACGTCCGTGACCGATCCGCGGAGCGGGCAGAGGGTCACCTACACCTACCGCTCCGATGGACGGCTGGAGGCCATCACGCCGGTCGGCGGCACCGCGACCTGGACGCTGGACTACGACGACCGCCAGCTTCCTCGGCTGGTCTCGGCCACGCTGAACGACGGCCCCGACGGGCTGGCACCGCAGCGCACCAACGTGCGCTACGACCTGCCCCTGGACGGCAGCAACGCTGCCCTCCCGACGCTGACCTCGGCAGAGGTGGGGCGCTGGGGTCAGGCGGCAGCGCCCACGGACATGACGGCGGTCTTCGGCCCGGACGTGGTGCCCGACAGCGCCCCGACCGCGGCCCAGTGGCGCGGTGCCCAGCTGCTCGCCCTGGACGTCAACGGCCGGGTCACCAACACCGCGAACTTCGGCGGAACCATCGATCAGGACACCGGCGCCCACGAGGCGCCGGCCTGGCGCATCAGCACCACGGAGTACGACGCCGAGGGACGGGGCAACGTCGTCCGGCAGTTGAGCGCCGGCAACCGCGACCGTGCACTGGCCGCCGGTGCCGATGCAGCCGCTGAGGCCGTCCAGGCCAAGCTGCTGGACACGGTGAACGTGTACTCGGCCGATGGCCTGGACCTGCTGCGCAGCTACCAGCCGGCTCGGCCGGTGACGGTGGCGGCCGGGGACCGCCAGGTGAGCGCCCGCACGCGGACCATGACCGTCTACGACGTCGGGAACGAGGCGGGCCACCCCACGCCGGGCAAGTCGCTGCACCTGCCGGTCCGCACGACCGTCGACGCGGTGGAGATTCACGCCGCACTTCCGACGGGTTCGACCGGCACCGACCCGGCGCTTCCGGCGCTCGACGGTCGTGACCGTGTCACGAATCTGGAGTACGGATCGCCGAACGCGTGGAAGTTCGGCACGCCGACGGCCACCCGGGTCGACCCCGGCGGTGGTGCCGCGGAGGTGGTGACCCGGCAGGTGGTCGACGAGCAGGGGCGGACGGTCTCCAGCACGCTGCCGGCCGGTGGCACCAGCACGACCACCGCGGCGACGACGGTCAAGGTCCACTACTCCGCTGACAATGCGGACGCTCAGTGCAAGAGCGAGGCGTGGGCTGGCTGGCTGTGCAAGAGCCGCCCCGGTGGCGCGCCGGATGCCGGGTTCGCGCTGCCGACGACGCACGTGACCGGTTACGACGTGTACGGGAACGTCACCCGGGTGGTCGAGACCGTTCCGGGAACGGATGTCGTTCGCACCACGGACACCGCTTACGACGCGGTCGGGCGGTCTCGTCGCAGCGGCGTGACCGGCGCAGGTGCGGAGGCGGGTCAGGGGCGCCCGTCGGTGGAGACCACCTACACCGCCGCCGGTCTGGTCGAGCACACCCGGCTCGTCGATGCGAACGGCGCCGTCGTCGGCGACGTGAACCAGGGTGCGGGCCCGATCAGCAGGGAGTACGACGAGTACGGCCGGATCATCGAGTACACCGACGGCAGTGGGCTGGTGACGACGCAGTCGTATGACTCGGCGGGCCGTTTGGTGGAGGTGGCCAACACCCACGGCACCCGGACGGTCGGCTACGACGGCGGCGGGGAGCGGGGCAGCCTGCCGACCAGCTTGGAGGTGTCGGGGGTGGGGACCTTCAGCGCCCGGTACGGGGCCGACGGCAGCCTGGTGCGGGAGGACCTGCCGGGCGGGTTGTCCGCGACGACGGTGCGGGATGCCGCCGGTGATGCAGTGCGCCTGACGTATGTGAAGACGGCGGCCGATGGCGGCACGAGTGAGTGGTTGAAGTCGGTGGCGACGGTCAACGGTTTC
>NZ_SSXA01000139.1 GCF_021698975.1 Blastococcus sp. KM273128
CCCGAGGACCCCGCCGCCCGCATCGGCGCGCTCCGCGGCGCGATCGACGCCTGCGACGCCGAGATCATCGAGCTGGTCCGCCGCCGCGTGGCGATGTCGCACGAGATCGGCGCCCTGCGCGCGGCCGACGGCGGCACCCGCCTGTCGCTCTCCCGCGAGCAGCAGGTGCTCGCCCGGTTCCGCACCGCGCTGGGCCCGGACGGCGCCGCCCTCGGCATGGTGCTGCTGCGCCAGGGCCGCGGGCGGCTCTGACGAAGGACCCCGTCCTCCTCACCCCTCGCACGCTCAGGGCGAGCCCCTGGTCGGGGCCTAGGGGCCGCTGCGCCAGACCTGCGAGTCGTCGTCCCCCATCGCGGCCACCTCGAACACCCGGCCGGGGCGGGCCTCGCCCACCTCGTCGGCGAGCTGCATGCCGAGCACCAGCGCGGCGTCGAGGTCCTCGGCCTCGCACTCGGTGCTCACGCGCAGCACCGCGCGGTCGGGCTCCCGCCAGAGCCGCAGCTCGGGGTCACCGGGCCGCACCACCGCGCGGAGGGCGTCGACGGCGTCGTCGTCCAGCGGGGCGGAGGAGCGGAGCGCGACGGAGAGGGTGAACGAGGGCACGCCGCGAGTCTGCGCGACCGGCTCGCGGCGCAGGCACCCGACCCGTGTCACACCTGGGCGAGCTGCGTCGTCCAGTGGTCGTACACCGACCACCGAGAGGACCCACCATGGCCCGCATCCCGCTCGACCCGCCCCGCACCGCGTTCGTCCGGCTGACCGAGTGGTACTCCCGCCGCCGCTTCGGCGCGGTCCTGGACCCGGGCGCGGCGATGGCGCACCACGGCCCGGTGCTGCGCACCTACGTCCGGCACGAGCAGGCGGTGGCCCGCTGGGACCGCCTGGACCCGACCCTCAAGGCGCTCGCGGTGATGTCCTCGGCCGTCACGATCGGCTGCTCGTGGTGCCTCGACTTCGGCTACTGGGCCAGCACGCAGGACGGCGTCGACCCGGCGAAGCTCCGCGACGTGCCGCGCTGGCGGGGCAGCGGGGTGTACACCGACCTGGAGCGGCAGGTCATGGCCTACGCCGAGGCGATGACGACGACGCCCCTGCAGGTCACCGACGAGATGGTGGCCGGGCTGCGCGAGCACCTCGACGACGACGCGCTCGTCGAGCTCACGATGATGGTCGCCGTGGAGAACTCGCGGTCGCGCTTCAACAGCGCGCTCGGCCTGACCAGCCAGGGCTTCCGGGACCGCTGCGAGCTCCCGGCGTGACCGACGGCCTCGCCCCGTTCGACCGCCACCGCGGGCTGCTCTTCTCCGTGGCGTACCAGATGCTGGGCAGCGTCGCCGACGCCGAGGACGTCGTGCAGGACACCTGGCTGCGCTGGTCGGCGGCCGACCGGGGCGAGGTCGCCGACGCGCGCGCCTACCTGGTGCGCATCGCCACCCATCTCGCCCTGGACCGGCTCGGCTCGGCCCGCGCGCGCCGGGAGAGCTACGTCGGGCCGTGGCTGCCCGAGCCGCTGCTGACCGGCACCGACCCGGTCGCCACGGCGCCCGCGCCGGCGGACCCGGTCGCGGCTGCCGAGGTGGGCGAGCAGGTGTCGCTGGCGCTGCTCGTGGTGCTGGAGACCCTCTCCCCCGCCGAACGGGCCGTCTTCGTGCTCCGCGAGGTCTTCGGGCTCCCGGCGGCGGAGGTGGCGACGACGCTCGGCCGCAGCGAGTCCGCCGTGCGGCAGATGGCCCACCGGGCGCGGGAGCACGTCCAGGCCCGCCGGCCCCGGTTCGACACCGACCGCCGGGCCCAGTTCGAGGTCACCGAGCGCTTCTTCGCCGCGTGCGCCGGTGGCGACGTCGGGGAACTGCTGACCGTGCTCGCCCCCGACGTCGTGCTCGTCAGCGACGGCGGGGGCAGGGTGACGGCGGCGCTCCGGCCGATCACGGGGGCCGAGAAGGTCGCCCGCTTCGCGCTCGGGGTCGCCGCCCAGGGCCTCGAGCTCGCCGGCCTGCGCATCGAGGTGGCCGAGGTCAACGGCGGGCCCGGCGTCGTCGCCTGGGTCGGCGGCGAGCCGCTCCTGGCCATGTCGCTGGTCGTGGTCGGCGGGTGCATCGAGCAGGTGCTGCTCGTGCGCAACCCGGACAAGCTCGCCGGTCTCCGGGGCACCTCCTAGGCTCCGCCGGGTGACCTCCCCGTTCCAGTCCCCGCCCGGTCCGGCCGCGCACGTCGAGCGCGCGCTGTGCGTCCTGGCCCACCCCGACGACGTCGACTTCGGCAGCGCCGGGACCGTCGCGACCTGGACGGCGGCCGGCACCGAGGTCACCTACCTGATCGTCACCGACGGCGACGCCGGCGGCTTCGACGACACCCCCCGCGAGCAGATGGGTCCGCTGCGCCGGGCCGAGCAGGTCGCGGCGGCGGCCGAGGTCGGCGTGACCGACGTCCGCTTCCTCGGCTACCCCGACGGTCGCCTGGAGCTGACGCTGGACCTGCGCCGCGACATCAGCCGGGTCATCCGGCAGGTGCGCCCGCAGCGGGTGCTGACCAGCTCGCCGGAGCGCTTCTGGGAGCGGATCGGGGCCAGCCACCCCGACCACATGACCGTCGGCGAGTCGACGCTGCGAGCGGTCTACCCCGATGCCCGGAACCCGTTCGCCTTCCCCGAGCTGCTGGCCGACGAGGGGCTGGACGCCTGGACCGTCGACGAGGTGTGGCTGGGCGCGAGCCCGCGCGCCGACCACGCCGTCGACGTCACCGACGTCGTCGACCGCAAGTTCGCCGCCCTGCGCCGGCACGCCACCCAGGTGAGCCACGTGCCCGACCTCGAGGGTTTCGTGACCGGCTGGATGCGGCAGACCGGGCAGCGGCTCGGCCTCCCGGCGGGCCGCCTCGCCGAGGCCTTCCACGTGGTGCACACCGCCTGAGAGGGTGTTGGGTAACCGGCTGACTACTTCTGGTCCTTGAGGTCTTCGGCGAGGCGTCGAGCGGCCTCGGTCTCGATCGGGCCCTCGGGCTCGAT
>NZ_SSXA01000140.1 GCF_021698975.1 Blastococcus sp. KM273128
CTAGTCGCGGTGCGCCGCGACCTGACCGGCTACCAGCACGTGCACCCCGAGCTCGGGGACGACGGCGTCTGGCGCGCCCCCCTGGCGCTGGAGCCGGGTAGCTGGCGGCTGCTCGCCGACTTCACCGCCGCCGCCGACGGCGAGAACCGCGTCCTGGGCGCCGAACTCGCCGTCCCGGGCGCGTACGACCCCGCTCCCCTGCCGGCTCCGTCGCAGGTCGCGGAGGTCGACGGCTACACCGTCGTCCTCACCGGCGGGCTGACCCCCGGCGAGGAGTCGGAGCTGACGCTGAGCGTGAGCCGCGACGGCGTCCCGGTCACCGACCTGCAGCCCTACCTCGGCGCCTACGGCCACCTGGTGGCCCTGCGCGACGGCGACCTCGCCCACCTGCACGTGCACCCGGCCGGGCGCGAGGGCACGCAGGCCGCGCCCGGGCCGCACATCCCCTTCGCCACCACCGCCCCCTCGGCGGGCACCTACCGGCTGTTCCTGGACTTCCGGCACGGCGACGCCGTGCGCACAGCCGCGTTCACCGTGACCGCCGAGCCGCACGAGGAGCACGGATCGTGACCACCGCCCCCGGCACCGCCACCAGCGACGTCGAGCTGCTGATCGGCGGGATGACCTGCGCGTCGTGCGCCGCCCGCGTGGAGAAGAAGCTCAACAAGCTCGAGGGCGTCACCGCCACCGTCAACTACGCCACGGAGAAGGCGAAGGTCAGCTACGGCGACGGCGTCAGCACCGACGACCTCATCGCCACCGTCGAGAAGACCGGCTACACGGCCCGCCTGCCCGAGCCCCCGCGCGCCGAGGCACCGGCCGAGCAGGACGCCGAGGACGGCCCCCTCCGGGCGCTCCGGACCCGGCTGGTCGTCTCCACGCTGCTGACCGTCCCCGTCGTCGCCATGGCGATGGTGCCCGCGCTGCAGTTCGAGTACTGGCAGTGGCTCTCGCTGACCCTCGCCGCGCCGGTCGTGGTCTGGGGCGGGCTGCCGTTCCACCGGGCCGCGTGGACCAACCTGCGCCACGGCGCGGCGACCATGGACACCCTGGTCTCCCTCGGCACGCTGGCGGCCTTCGGCTGGTCGCTGTACGCGCTGTTCTGGGGCACCGCGGGCGTCCCCGGCATGACCCACCCCTTCGAGCTCACCATCGCCCGCACCGACGGCAGCGCGAACATCTACCTCGAGGCCGCGGCCGGCGTGACGACGTTCATCCTCGCCGGGCGCTGGTTCGAGGCGCGCTCCAAGCGGCGGGCGGGGGCGGCGCTGCGCGCGCTGCTCGAGTTCGGCGCCAAGGAGGTCGCGGTGCTGCGCGGCGGCACCGAGCGGCGGGTGCCGGTCGCCGAGCTCCGCCGCGGCGACCTGTTCGTCGTCCGGCCCGGCGAGAAGATCGCCGCCGACGGTGAGGTGACCGAGGGCAGCTCCGCCGTCGACGCCTCGATGCTGACCGGTGAACCGGTGCCGGTCGAGGTGCGGCCCGGCGACGCCGTCACCGGGGGCACCGTCAACGTCGGCGGGCGGCTGGTCGTGCGCGCCACCCGGGTGGGCAGCGACACCCAGCTGGCCCAGATGGCCCGGCTGGTCGAGGAGGCGCAGAACGGCAAGGCCGAGGTGCAGCGCCTGGCCGACCGGATCTCGGGCGTCTTCGTCCCGGTCGTGCTCGCGATCACCGCGGCGACGCTTGGCTTCTGGATCGGCACCGGCGCGGGGCTGCCGGCCGCCTTCACCGCCGCGGTCGCGGTGCTGATCATCGCCTGCCCGTGCGCGCTGGGCCTGGCCACGCCGACCGCCCTCATGGTCGGCACCGGCCGCGGCGCGCAGCTCGGCATCCTGATCAAGGGCCCCGAGGTGCTGGAGTCGACCCGCCGGGTGGACACCGTCGTCCTGGACAAGACCGGCACGGTCACCACCGGGCGCATGGCGCTGCTCGACGTCGTCCCCGCCGCGGGCGAGGACGCCGAGCGGGTGCTCCGCCTGGCCGGCGCGCTGGAGGCCGCGTCCGAGCACCCGATCGCGCAGGCCGTCGCCGCCGGTGCCACCGAGCGCACGGGCGCACTGCCCGCGGTGGACGGGTTCGCCAACGTCGAGGGACTCGGGGTGCAGGGCGTGGTCGAGGGCGCCGCGGTGGTCGTCGGCCGGCGCCGGCTGCTGGCCGACTGGTCGCTCCCGCTGCCCGCGGAGCTCGAGCGCGCCGCCGACGAGGCCGAGGCCGCGGGCCGCACGGCCGTCGCCGTCGGCTGGGACGGCGCCGCCCGGGGCGTGCTCGTGGTCGCCGACGCGGTCAAGGACACCTCCGCCCGCGCCATCGCCCAGCTGCGCGCGCTCGGCCTGACCCCGATCCTGCTCACCGGCGACAACGAGCGGGCCGCTCGGTCGGTCGCCGCGCAGGTCGGCATCGACGAGGTCGTCGCCGAGGTGCTGCCGCAGGAGAAGGTCGACGTCGTCCGCCGGCTGCAGGACGAGGGGCGGACCGTGGCGATGGTCGGCGACGGCGTGAACGACGCCCCCGCGCTGGCCCAGGCGGACCTGGGCCTGGCGATGGGGACCGGCACCGACGTGGCGATCCAGGCCAGCGACCTGACCCTGGTACGCGGCGACCTGCGGGCGGCCGCGGACGCGATCCGGCTCTCCCGCCGCACGCTGGCCACCATCAAGGGCAACCTGTTCTGGGCGTTCGCCTACAACGTCGCCGCCCTGCCGCTGGCCGCCGCGGGCCTGCTCAACCCGATGATCGCCGGCGCCGCGATGGCGTTCAGCTCGGTGTTCGTCGTCTCGAACAGCCTGCGGCTGCGCGGCTTCGCGCCGCTGCCGGAGAACCGGGACGCGGCCCTGGCGGTGGCCGGCGGCCGGCTGGTCGCCCAGCACGCCGCGCTCCTGGTGCGGCCGGATCCGCGCCCCGTGCGGCGGGCGGCGGTCGTGGACGCGCTGCACGCGGCGAGCATGCT
>NZ_SSXA01000015.1 GCF_021698975.1 Blastococcus sp. KM273128
CTGTGAGGGAGCTGGCACCGACGGTAGGTGGACCGCGTCCCGGCGAACAGGGACCGACGTCCCGAACCCGGACGGGACCGTTCCGCACGACGGGGTGCGGACGAGGGCCAGGAGCCGCACGAAAGGCGCCGAACGCCGGGCTTCCCGGACGCACCGGCGCCCGGGAAGCCCGGGCGCCGGTGGCGAGGGGTCAGGCGGAGGGGCGGGACACCCACCCGGCGGCGGCCATGCCCAGCCCGAACAGGACGGTGCCCGGGATGATGCTCCAGCCCTCGGCCGGCATCGCGGGCACCAGCAGCGCGCCCGCGGTGATGCCCGGGATGGCCAGCGCCGCCCACAGCGGCAGCAGCCGGTGGCGGACCGCGGCGACCGCGACCAGCGCCGGGCCGATCAGGTTCGAGAAACCGGCGACCATCGTGAACGGCAGCATCGCCTCCTCGATCGCGTGGAAGGCGGAGTGGTCGAACAGCGGCCGGACCCACGCCTCCACCACCGCGCCGGCGGGGATGAGCACCATCCCCAGCCACAGCACGCCGAGGCCGACGACGCCGAGCCGCGACCCGCGGAAGCGGCGCAGCAGCACGCCCAGCGAGGCCGCGATCAGCAGCGCGCCGATGCCGAACAGCACGTGCGCCAGCTCCCAGGTGGCGGCCTGCGTCGCGGCGTCGTCGTGGGTGAGCGGGTGCAGGGCGTTGCCGACGGCGAACAGCACTCCGCCGGCGACCAGCGCCATCGCCCTCAGCGCGTCGGAGGGGCGGTGGTCGCGGAGCGCGGGGGATGTGGTCGGGGTGGTCAGGGGCAAGGCGGTGGTCATGGCGGTCCTCGGACTCGGGGTGCATCGGGTCGGGCGACCCGGTCGGCGCCGACGCTCGCGCCCGCCACTTGCCGGTCGCTGACGGCCGGCTTGCCGCCCCGGCGGCAAGTGGCCCGCAAGTGCGCCCGCGCAGGGTCGGCGCCGACCCCGATCCCCACCGAGGAGCACGCCATGACCCCCGTCACCCCGCGCACCGAGGGCGACCCGCGCCCCGACACCCTCGGCATGCGCCTGGCCCACCGCGCGATGCTGCGCGACGTCCGCCGGCTGACCGACCGGCTCCAGCAGGTCGCCGCCGGCCGCACACCCGTCGACGCGTGGCGGGCGCGAGGCATCGCCGGCTACGTCGCCGACTACTGCGACTCCGTGCACCACCACCACTCGGCCGAGGACGACGTCCTGTGGCCGGTGCTCGCCGCCTCCGCCGGGCCGTCGGTCGACCTCGGCGAGCTCAGCGACGACCACGCCGCGCTCGACCCGCTGCTCGAGCGCATCCGCGCCGGCGCCGCCGCCTTCGCCGCCCGCCCGGCCGACGAGGACACCGCCACGGCGCTCGCCGTCGACCTCGCCGAGCTGCGCGACACCCTCGAGGAGCACATCGCCGACGAGGAGGCCTCGGTGCTCCCGGCCGTCGAGGAGCACGTGTCGGTGCGCGACTGGGCCGCGGTCGAGGCCCGCATCCGGAAGCGAGCGAAGCTCTCCTTCGAGGTGCCGCGGGTCGTCGACGTCGTGACGCCCGCGGAGCGCGCCGTCCTCGTCGCCGAGGGCGGGCTCGCCGTCCGGCTGATGCTGGCGCTGCTGGTGCCGCCGTTCCGCCGCCGGGAGCGCCGCGTGTTCGGGAGCTGAGTCAGAGGCCGACGGCGGCGAGCTCGGCCGCGAGCCGCCGCCGCACCTCGGCCGCCCCCGCGCGGTGCGCCGCGGCCGCCCCGTCGTCGCCCACCAGCCCGGCGACCTCGGCCAGCGCGTCGTCGACCGGGCCGAGCACCAGCGTGCCCGAATCCAGCCCGGCGACCCGGCCGGCCCACGGCAGCAGCGCGTCGCGCGCGGCCACGGCCACCGCGACGTCGCCGAGCCGGACGGCGGCGTGCGCGCGCAGCGTCGTCGTCACCAGCCAGTAGTAGTCGCGGGCGATCGGCCGGCGCCGCGCCCACACCGCCCGGGCGTCGGCCTCGCGCCCGGCGTCCAGGAACGCGAGGACGACGGCGTCGCCCAGCGCCCCGGGCATCACGCTGTCCAGCCACTCCAGGTCGGGCACCGACGGCGTGAGGTCCCCGCGGGCGAAGCCGGCCACGAACCGGCCGATCAGCGCCATCAGCCCGCCGTTGGTCTGCCCGGTCTCGGCCAGCCGGGTCGCGATCTCCTCGTAGCGGGCCAGGCCCTCCTCCACCCGGCCGGCCAGCACCAGCAGCGCGCCCGCGTGCACGCCCAGCGCACCGAGCACGTGCCCGAGCTGGCCGCTCCCCGACAGCGCCACCGCCCGGTCGCCGTGCCGCCGGGCGAGCGCCAGGTCGGTGCGCGCCGAGGCGGCGAGGAACAGCAGCCAGTGCGCGACCGCCTGGTGGTCGGGGGCGACGGCCGCGGTCGCGGCAGCGAGCAGCTCCTCGGCCAGCTCCTCCCGCCGGTCGGCGAGGTCGGGGCCCAGCGCCGCGTACGCCCGCGCGTTCAGCGCCAGGCAGAGCAGCCGCGGCTGGCCGGGCACCCGACGGGCCAGGGCCAGCGCCTCGGCGCTCGCCCGCTCGGCCCGCGCGTCGTCGACGCCCTCGACCTCGCGGAACAGCGCCACCCAGAGCCGGGCGCGGACGTCGTCGGGCAGGTCCTCGCCGGCGGGGGTCTCCAGCAGCGCCAGCAGCGGGTCGAGCAGCTCGGGGTCCTGCGCGCCGTCGTCGCGGACGGTCCACACCAGCGGCGCGTCCCACGTGGCCAGCGCGGCGACGTGCAGGTCGCGGCGGCCCAGCCGGGCGGCGGCCCGCACCGCCAGCCGCTGCTGCTCCCGGGCGACGACGGCGTTCCCGGCCCGCGCGTGCGCCGGGATCGAGGGCAGCAGCAGCGCGAGCAGCGCCTCGTCGCCGCCCGCCCGCGGCCCGGCCAGCTCGTGCAACCGCAGCGCGGTCGCCCACTGGCGGGCGGCGTCGGCGTGCGCGCCCAGCCCCTCGGCCTCCCGCGCGGCGGCGACCACGTACCGGACGGCGTCGGCCGCGGTCGCGGGCCCGGCCGCGGCGACGGCGTGGTGCGCCAGCGTCGTCGCGTCGGCGCCCCGCGCCTCCAGGGCGGCCAGCGCGGCGGCGTGCACGCGGGCGCGGCGCATGAGCGGCAGGTCCTCGTAGAGGGTGTCGCGCACCAGCGCGTGGCTGAACCGCACCTGCCCCGGCGCCGGCTCCACCAGCAGCCCGGCGAGGACGGCGGTCTCCAGCGCGTCGAGCAGCTCGTCGGGGTCGTGCCCGGTGACCGCGGCCAGCAGGTCGACGTCGGTCTCGCGGCCCAGCACCGCCGCCTGGCGCAGCGCGGTCACCGCCGGGCCGGGCAGCCGCTCCACCCGCCGGCGCAGCACCTCCCGCACGCCCGCCGGCACGCTGGTCCGCGCCGCGGCCGCGCCCTCGGAGACGATCAACCGGGTCAGCTCGCGCACGAAGAGCGGGTTGCCGCCGGTGCGCTCGCGCAGCAGCGCGACGACGTCCGCGGCCGGCTGCTCCAGCCCGTGGGCGCGGGCGAGGACGGCGACCCCGGCCGCGTCGAGCCCGCCCAGCGACAGGTGCGCCGCGGTCGCGGTGGCCAGCGCCGCCCGGGTCGCGGCGAGCGCGTCGTCGTCCTCGGTCGTGCGGTGGGTGGCCAGCACCAGCACCGGCTGCCCGCCGAGACGGCCGACCACCTGGCGCAGCAGCTGCAGAGTGAGGTCGTCGGCGCGGTGCACGTCGTCCAGCACGACCAGCAGCGGCTGCCCACCGGCCGCGGCCGCGAGCCGGTCGGCCACCGACCGGGCCAGCTGGAACGGGTTGCCGTCCTCGGGCAGCGCGGCGTCGTCCAGCTCGCGCACGACCTCGCTCCACGGCCAGGCCGGCGGCGCCCCCTCCACCTCGGGGCAGCGGCCCCACGCGGTGCGCCAGCCCCGCCGGCGCAGCTCGCCGGTCACCGCCTCGACCAGGGTGGTCTTGCCCGCGCCCGCCTCGCCGCCGATCCAGACCACCCGGGCGCCGGAGCGCGCCTCGCCGGCCGCGGCGAGCAGCCGGCCCAGCTCGGCGGTGCGGCCGACCGACGGGGGAGCGGGTGCCGGTGCCGGCGTCGGGGGAGCCGGCGCGGGCGGGGGCACGACCGCGGCCGGCGCGTCGAGCCCGGGGTCCTGCGCGAGAAGCGCCGCCTCCAGCTCCCGCAGCTCGCGGCCGGGGTCGACGCCGAGCTCGTCGGCCAGGTGCTCGCGGGCCCGGCGCAGCACGCCCAGCGCGTCGCCCTGCCGCCCGCCGCGGTAGAGGGCCAGCGCCAGCAGCCGCACCGCGCGCTCGCGGCCGGGGTGCTCGCGCACCAGCCGGTCGAGCTCCGGGACGACGGCGCCGGCGCGGCCGAGGTCGAGGTCGGCCTCCGCGCGGGCCTCCAGCGCGGTGAGCCGCAGCTCGTCGAGGCGGGCCACCTCCGGTGCCGCCCACGCGGTGTCGGCGACCTCGGCGTAGGCCGCCCCGCGCCAGCAGGCCAGCGCCCGGTCCAGCAGGTCGCGGCGGGCGGCGGCGCCGGCCCCGCCCTGCGCCCGGACGACCAGGTCGGCGAAGCGCCAGGCGTCCACCGCCTCGCGCGGCAGGTGCAGCGCGTAGCCGGGGGCGCGGCTGACCAGCACCGTCGCCTCGGTCCGGGTGCGGCGGCCCGGCTCCAGGGCCCGGCGCAGGTGCGAGACGTGCACCTGCAGCGAGGCCAGCGCCTTGGGCGGCGGCTCGCCGTCCCACAGGTCGTCGACGATCCGGTCGGTGGAGACGACGTCGCCGCCGGCCACCGCCAGCCGGGCGAGCACCGAGCGCTGCCGCGGCCCGCCCAGCACCGCGGGCGCGCCGGCCACCGCCGCCCGCAGCGGGCCCAGGAACGAGAGCTCGACGGGGGGCGCGTCGGGGAGCGGCGAGGCCATGGCGGGGGGCAACGTAGCCGATCCACGGCCGGGCGTCCCACGGTTTCTGCCAGGCTGACGCTCGTGCCGCCCGTCCGCAGCTCCGGGATCCTGCTGTACCGCCGCGGCGCGGGCGGCGTCGAGGTGCTGCTCGGCCACATGGGCGGGCCGTTCTGGGCGCGCAGGGACGAGGGCGCCTGGTCGATCCCCAAGGGCGAGCACGAAGCGGGCGAGGAGGGGGAGGCCGCCGCGCGCCGGGAGTTCGCCGAGGAGCTCGGCCTGCCGGTGCCGGACGCGGAGCTGCACCCGCTCGGCGAGCTGCGCGGCCGCAAGCTGCTCGCCGTCTGGGCGGCCGAGGGCGACCTCGACCCCGGCGCGGTCACCAGCGGCACCTTCCCGCTGGAGTGGCCGCCGCGGTCGGGGCGCGTGCAGGAGTTCCCGGAGATCGACCGGGCCGCCTGCTTCGACCTCGCCGCCGCGCGGGCCAAGCTGGTGAAGGCCCAGCTGCCGTTCCTCGACCGGCTCGCTGCGCACCTGGCCGTGCACCCCGCCGGCTGACCACTGCGAGGGGGGTCACCCCCTGCCGGGTCTCAAGGTCGGACCGCGCGGTTCCGATGTCCTGGCCGTGAGCCGGTCCCGAGCGCCCGAGGTGGCGACGCTGCGCGTCATGGCGCAGACGCTCGCCATCTTCTACGGCTTCGGCGGCGTGGCCGGGCTGCTCGTCACGGCCGGCGCCGGGCCGGGCCCGCACCGCCCCGTCCTGCTCGGCCTGGCGCTCTCCGCCCTGGCCGGGGCCGCCGTCGTCGCCCGGTGGGGGGCCCGGTGGCCGCGCCCGGCCTTCGACGTCGTCGTCGGATCGGCGACCGTGCTCGTCTCGGTGGGCATCCTGGTCAGCCCCGACCCGGCCACCGCACTCGCCGCCGCGGCGCTCATCACCTTCGTCGTCGTCGACGCGCACCTGTTCTTCTCCGGTCGCCGGGCCTGGCTGCAGCTGGCCTTCGCCGTGGGCGCCGTCACCGCCGCGCTGCAGGCCTCCGGCGAGGTGCCGCCGGCCACGGCGCTCGCCCTGGACGCGGTCCTGGTCGGCCTGGGCGTCGTCATCCGCCGGCTGGTCATCCGGGCCTCGGGCGCCAGCCGCGACCCGCTGACCGGGCTGCGCAACCGCCGGGGCTTCGACGAGGCCCTCGACGAGCTGCTGTCGGAGGCGGCCCGCACCCGCGAGCCCCTCTCGGCCGCGCTCCTCGACGTCGACCACTTCAAGCAGGTCAACGACACCTACGGCCACGAGGCCGGCGACCGGGTGCTGCGCCGGGTCGCCGACGTCTGGCGGGCCGAGCTCCCGGCCGGCTCGGTGCTGGCCCGGCACGGCGGTGACGAGTTCTCGCTCCTGCTCCCGGGGATGCGCGGCGTCGACGCGCTCGCCGTCGTCCGCCGGATCTGCGCCCTGCACCCCGACGTCCCGCTCTCCTGCGGGGTCACCCAGCACGCGCCCGGCGACAGCGCCTCCCAGCTCATGCGCGGCGCCGACCGGGCGCTCTACGACGCCAAGCTGCTCGGCCGCGGCCGGACGGAGCTCTTCGACGGGCCCGCCGGCCGCCCCACCGGCGTCCGGCCGCGCGGCTGACGAACCCGCAGGTCAGACTTCCGTCGCGGACCGGTTCCCGAACCGGGTCACGCAGGAAACCCGGGTGCGTCGCGGTCGGTGACGGCGCGCAGATCCGTGATCTCGGCGAGACGAGATGCTTGCCTCCCGCACCGATCTCCCTGGCAGGTTCCCCCGCGTTCCACGGGGGAGTCGATCGAGGGAGAACGAGGGATGCGGTACTTCAAGGCGGCGGCGGGTGCAGCCGCGGCCATGGCGCTGGTCGTCGTGTCACCGACGGCGGCCGGTGCCGACGACGGCACGGGGCACGCCCCGCACGGGGACGTCACCACCGTCGTCGGTGGGCTCGACGGACCACGGCAGCTGAGCGAGTACAAGGGGCGCCGGCTGATCGTCGCCGAGTCCGACACGGGGGAGGTGAGCTGGATCGACCCGCGCGGGGGGCGGTCCGCGACCATCCTCTCCGGCCTGGGCAACGCCCAGGGCGTCGACTACGTGCGCGGCCTGATCTACGTCGCGATCGGCGAGTTCGCCGGTCCGCCGGAGGCCGGCGAGGGCCTGCCCAGCCAGCAGGTGGTCGAGGCGACGCCGGGCGGGGAGATCCTCCGCACCTGGGACCTGCTGCAGTACGAGCTCGACAACAACCCCGACGGCCAGGTCCAGCTGGTCGACGGTGAGCCCGTCGACGCGCTGTCCAACCCGTTCTCGGTGCTCGCCCAGCCGCACCGGATCCTCGTCTCCGACGCCGGGGCGAACGCCGTCCTCTCCATCGACCGCAGGTCCGGGGAGATCAGCACCTTCTTCGTCCCGCCGGTGGTGGACGACGTCGAGGGGTGCGTGGGCGCGCCGAACAACCCCGGCACGACCGGCTGCGACCCGGTGCCCACGGAGATCACCGAGGGGCCGGACGGGAAGATCTACGTCGGCACGCTGGGTGCGGAGGTGCCCGGGGCGGCCCGGGTCTACGTGCTCGACCAGCACGGCAACCAGGTCGGCGCGATCGAGGGCCTGACCAGCGTCACCGGGGTGGCCGTGGACCGGAAGGGCACGGTCTACGTGTCCAACGTGCTCGAGGGCGCGCCGATGGGTGAGGGCCCGCCGCCGGAGGGCTTCGACCCCTCGTCGGTCGGTGAGCTGACCCGCATCGAGCGGAACGGCGACCGCGCCACCGCCCAGGTGACCATGCCGACCGGCCTGGAGATCGAGGCCGGCGACCTGTACGCCTCGGCGTGGAGCATCGCCGCGTTCCTCGGCATCCCGTCGGCCGGGGAGATCCAGAAGGTCGGGCCGGGGGCGTTCACCCCGGCACCCTGATCCGCCGGTAGGGCCGTCGAGGGCGGTCGGGGGTGGTCCCCGGCCGCCCTCGCGGTCGTCCGGGGCGGGGTCAGGGCAACCCGGCGTGCGGGACGGCGACCTCGGTGGACAGCAGCACGGCCTCGCGCGCGGCCGAGCGGGTGTGCTCGTAGAAGTCGGGCGCGCAGCACAGCAGCAGGGTGCGGCCGTCGTCGCCACCGAGCGCGCAGGCGTAGACGCCCAGGCCGTCGGGTGCGGCGATCTCGTCGACCACCTGGCCGCCGGGCGCGACCCGCAGCAGGCGGGAACCCAGGCCGTCGGCCACCCACACGTGCCCCTCGGCGTCCAGCGTGCAGCCGTCCGGGGCGACGGCGACCTGGGCGATCAGCTCCTCGACCGACCCGCCCTCGGGGACCGGGCCGAACTCCGCCCACGTGCGCCGCGGGCCGAGCGAGCCGTCGGGGGCGATGTCGAAGGCGGAGAAGCGGTTGCCCCAGGTCTCGCCGACGACCAGCGTGCCGCCGTCGGGGGTGATGACCGAGCCGTTCGGGAAGCGCAGCCCCTCGGCGGCGACGCTCACCGTGCCGTCGGGGTCGACCCGCTTGAGCGATGCCGGGGCGGGCGCGCCACCGCCCATGAGGTCGAAGCCGAAGTCGCCGACGTAGGCCCGGCCGGCGGCGTCGACCACCATGTCGTTGAGCAGCCCGCCGCAGACGGCGGAGAGGTCGGCGTGGGTGCTCACCTCGCCGTCGGTGACCCGCAGCAGCCGCTGGTCCTTCATGGACACGACCAGCAGCGAGCCGTCGGGCAGCCAGCCCAGGCCCGACGGCTGGTTCTCCACCTCGAGGACGACGGTCTCCGGGCCACCCGGGGCCACCCGGCTCACGGTGCGACGGTAGAAGTCCGACACCCACCACTGCCCGTCGCGCCACCGCGGACCCTCGAAGAAGGAGCCGCCCTCCAGCACCGTCCGGAACGCTCGATCAGCCATGCCGCGGGACGCTACGACCATCCGCCCCCGCCGACCACCTGCCGTTTTCCCCTCCGCCGTCCTGGGCACGGTCGGTCCATGGCGACGGAAGACGTGCACCGGTGAGCGTCCGCGGCCTGCTGGAGCGCCTGACGAGCCGGGTGGAGGCGCTGCAGGTGCTCGACACGCCCGGCTACCAGCTGGAGCACGGGGTCTCGCTGACCTTCCTGCTGGCCGGCCGCTGGGCCCGCCCGCTGCAGGACCTGCTGCACGGCGTCTGGCTCGGCCACCCCCTCCACCCGGTCCTGGTCACGGTGCCGGTCGGTGCGTGGAGCGCGGCGGCCCTGCTCGACGGCCTGGACGCCTCCGGCCGTGGCGGACCGGGTGCGGCGCAGGCGGCCCGCGCGGTGGTGGGGCTGGGCATCGCCGGCGGGGTCGGGTCGGTCGCGACCGGGTTGACCGACTGGCAGCACGCCCACGACGAGGCGCGCCGGGTCGGGATGGTGCACGGTGCGCTCAACAGCGCAGCGCTGGCGCTCTACGCCTGGTCCTTCGCCGACCGGGGCCGCGGGCGCGCCGGGCGGGCGCGGGTGACAGCCGCCGCCGGCTACGGCCTCGTGCTCGCCAGCAGCTACCTGGGCGGGGTCCTCTCCTACCGGCACCGGCTCGGCGTCGACCACTCCGCGGCCGGCCGCGAGCCGCGCGTGTTCACCCCGGTGGCCCGGCTCGCCGACCTGCCCGACCGCGAGCCGGTCGAGGTGGCGGCCGACGGGGTCCCGGTGGTGCTGGTCCGCACCGACGAGGAGGTGCGGGCGCTCGCCGGGCGCTGCCCGCACCTGGGCGGCCCGATGGCCGAGGGGTGGCTGCACCGCGACGAGCTGGTCTGCCCCTGGCACGGGTCGCGGTTCGACGTCGGCACCGGGGAGCCGGCGCAGGGGCCGGCGACGGCGCCGCTGCCCTGCTACGACACCCGGGTCCGCGACGGCGCGGTCGAGGTGCGGCGGCGGGCCCGCTGGCGCACCCCGACGGCGGTCACGACGGTGGAGGAGGCATCCCGGTGAAGGCCGACGAGGTCCTGATCGCGCACCACGACGTGCTGCGCGGGCTGCTCCGCGAGCTGGCGGAGACCCGCGACGACGAGACCGGACGGCGGGAGGAGCTGCGCGACCGGTTCCTGCGCGAGATCGAGGTCCACGCGCAGATCGAGGACGAGCTGTTCTACCCGGCGGTGCCCGACGTCTCGCCGCTGCTGGCGCTCGCGCACGCCGAGCACCGGCAGATCGACGACCAGGTCGCCACCGTCATGCGCATGGACGTCGCCGACCCTGAGTTCACCACCGAGGTGCGGATGCTCGAGAACACGGTGCGCCACCACACGATGGAGGAGGAGCAGCGGATGTTCCCCCAGTCGCACGCGCTGGGGGAGGAGCGGCTCGAGGAGCTCGGCGAGCAGTTGCGGGCCCGGAAGCGGGAGCTCGAGGAGTCCGGCGGGATGCGGCTGATCGTGCGGCTGAAGCGGGCCACGCTGCGCCACGTGTAGGGGCGGTCCCCCGGCCGCGCGGGCACGGCCGGGGAACCGGGCCCGTCAGACGACGCGACGCGCGGTGTTGTAGCCCCACATGGAGTCCACCGGCACGACCGCGACGGGGTTGCCGTAGGTCGAGGAGTGGACCATCAGGCCGTCGCCGATGTACATGCCGACGTGGCCGACCGGGTCGTAGAAGAAGATGAGGTCGCCGGGCTGCAGGTGGGCGCGGTCGACGTACACCCCGGCCGTCGACTGGGCGCGCGAGGTCCGCGGGATCTCCACGCCCGCCGCCTGGTAGGCCGACCAGGTCAGGCCGGAGCAGTCGT
Source organism: Blastococcus sp. KM273128 (assembly GCF_021698975.1). Lineage (GTDB taxonomy): Bacteria > Actinomycetota > Actinomycetes > Mycobacteriales > Geodermatophilaceae > Blastococcus. Next base: position 10,616 of record NZ_SSXA01000015.1, read on the forward strand.
AGCCGCCCGGGCCGGTGCCGCCCCAGACGTAGGGCTTGCCCTGCTGGGCCAGGGCCGTGTCGACGGCGACCTGCGCGGCGTGGTTGGGGGCGACGACGGTGCTGGTGACGACGGTGCCGGTGCCGCCGCCCCCGTCACCGGTGGAGGCGGTGGCGGCGAACGGGGTGAGGGCGATGCCGGCACCGGTGAGCAGGGCGAGGACGGCCCCGCGGGCGGAACGACGGGTCGTGGACGTGCGAGTGGTCGTCATGGACGACGGTTTCTCCTTGTTCTCCGTGACCGCCTACCGGGTGAGCTGACGGGTTCGGGCGGGGAACGCGCCCGGCGCCCCGGACAGGCCGGTGGCGCTTCACCCCAGAACTGCGGTGGGTCCCCGGTCCGGGCGACGGCGGGTGCCGGCGCACGGTTCGGCGGTGTCCGTCCGGGTGTCACCAGGGGCGGTGACGGCGTGGGCCCGGCCGGACCGCGGGGAACGCTAGGTCGGTCACGAGAAGGTCACAACGCGGCCGACACGCCGCTCGCCGGGGGCACGCGGGGGCTGCCTCGCCGGGCCTCGCCGAGGGCGACTCGCGAGCCGACCACCGGGCTTGCGCCGGGCGCCGGGAAGTGGGACCCGCCGTCCGTGACGGAGCGCGGTCGACCGTGTACTTCCTCCGACGACGGCGATCCCCGACGCTGCGTGCGCGACCCCTCGCGCGACCGTAGCCGGGTGCCGGCCGGGATCCCGCCGACCGGGACCCTGGTTGTCAGCCGACATCGCAGCGGCACGGGCAGTCCTCCGCGTGCACCGGCCGGCCGTTCCCGTCGTCGAGGTCGTCGCACTCCGGCGGGCACGTGCAGGTCCACCCCTCGTCGAGGTGCCGGAAGGCGCCCGCCTCGAAGAGCCGCTGCCGCTCCTCCTGCCGCCGTCGCGCGGCGGCGGCCCGCCGGGCCGCGGCGCGCTCCTCCGGGGCGTCGCCGGGCTGGGGGAGGAGGTGGTCGTCCGGGCGGTCGCGGGCGCGGTCTGCGGCGTCCTCCCAGGGTCTGCGCCGGTCGAAGGTGTACGTCGGCTGCCGCAGCCGCGGCCGGTGCTCCCACCGCCACACGCGTTTCTCGCTCAGCATCGTGTCGAGGTGGGCGGGGAACCGCCGTCCGGCCCGGTCGCGGACGGCGGCCGCTGACATGCCGGCGACCGGCCGCCCCGCGTCGTCGAGCAGGCCGAGGTGGAGACCGGCCAGCGCCGCGGCCGTCGCGAGCACCGTGGCGTCCATGCCGCGGGCGCCGGACTCCACGGCGGCGACGGTCGACTTCGAGACGCCCAGCCGCTCCGCCATCTCCCGCTGGGAGAGGTCGGCCCGGCGGCGGATCCGCCGCAGCAGGCCGCACAGGTCGAACTGCGCTGGTGCAGCGTCCTCGGGCACCGGCCGAGCCTGTCGGTCGAGGGGGCAGGGCTCGACCCCATGTGCCTACCTGTGGACAGTCGCCCTCTGCCCACACCCGCGGGGCAGAGCGCGACTGTGCTGGCGGTATACCGCTCTCGGACTAGGTCATTGCCCACACTCGCGGGGCAGAGGGCGACTGTGCTGGCGGTATACCGGTCCCCGACTAGCGTTCTGCCCACTCCGGCGGGGCAGAGGGCGACTGTGCTGGCGGTATACCGGTCCCCGACTAGCGTTCTGCCCACTCCGGCGGGGCAGAGCGCTACTTGCCCCGGAGAACCTGTGGCGGTGCGGAGACGGGCGACCGCCCCGCCCCTCGCGGTGACCGGCACCACAGCGCCAGCATCGTGCATGGCAGCATCGCCGGGTGGCCCGTCTGCTGATCGCCAACCGCGGCGAGATCGCCGTCCGCATCGCCCGCGCCGCCGCCGCCGAGGGCTGGACCTCCGTCGCCGTCACCGCCGCCGACGAGTCCGACGCGCCGCACCTGTCCGCCGCCGACGAGGCGCACGTCCTCCCCGGCACCGGACCGGCCGCCTACCTCGACGCGGCCGCGATCGTCGCAGCCGCGCTCGCCACCGGATGCGCCTTCGTGCACCCCGGCTACGGCTTCCTCTCCGAGACGCCCGACCTGACCCGCGCAGCCGCAGAGGCCGGCCTCACCGTCGTCGGACCGGATGCCGACGACCTGGCCGTCCTCGGCGACAAGGCGCTGACCCGCACCCGGGCCGCCGAGGCCGGCGTGCCCGTCCCGCGCGCGGCCGAGGGCGACCCCGCCGCGGTCGCAGCGCTCCTCGACGAGGTCGGCGCGGTCATGCTCAAGGCCCGCTTCGGCGGCGGCGGCCGGGCCACCCGCGTGCTCCGCCGGGGGGACGACGTCGCCGCCGCGCTCGAGGCCGTCCAGCGCGAGGCGCACGTCGCCTTCGGCAGCGGTGAGGTGCTCGCCGAGGAGATGGTCGAACAGGCCCGCCACGTCGAGGTCCAGCTGATCGGCGACGGGCGGGGGAGCGTCATCGCCCTCGGCGACCGCGACTGCTCGCTGCAGCGCAACCGGCAGAAGGTCGTCGAGATCGCCCCCGCCCCCGGGCTGCCCGCCGGCGTCCGTGCCGCACTGGCCGAAGCGGCACGCGCCGTCGTCGGGACCGGCTTCCGCGGCCTGGCCACGGTGGAGTTCCTCGTCCCCGCCGACGAACCCGGCCGGTTCGTCTTCCTCGAGTGCAACCCGCGGCTGCAGGTCGAGCACACCGTCACCGAGGAGACGCTCGGCCTGGACCTGGTGCGGCTGCAGCTGCGGGTCGCCGCCGGCGCGACCCTGTCCGACCTCGGCCTGGCCGACGGCGCACCGCGGCCGCTCGGCACCGCCGTCCAGGCGCGGGTCGTCGCCGAGACCGTCACCGCCATCGGCGCCGTCCCCTCCGCCGGCACGATCACCGCCCTCGCGCTGCCCGGCGGCCCGGGTGTCCGCGTCGACACCGCCGCCCGCCCGGGCGCCGAGCAGAGCCCCCGCTACGACCCGCTGCTGGCCAAGGTCGTGGTGCACGAGCGCTCGGGCTCGCTCCCCGACGCCTTCCGCCACCTGCACCGGGCGCTCGGCGAGGTCCGGGTCGACGGCGTCCCGACCAGCACCGAGTTCCTCCGCGCCCTGCTCGCGCACCCCGGGGTCACCGACGCGACCACCACCTTCGTCGAGGACCACCTCGCCGAGCTCGCACCCGGCGAGGCGCCCGCGCCCGAGACCGGCGAGGGGCTGCGCGCGCCCGTCCCCGGAACCGTCGTCGCCGTCGAGGCGGCCGACGGCGCGACGCTGGAGCCCGGCGCGGCGGTCGTCGTCCTCGAGGCGATGAAGATGGAGCACGTCGTCGCGCTGCCGGCCGGCGGCACCGTGCGGCGCCTCGCGGTGCGGATCGGCGAGACGGTCCGGCAGGGACAGCTGCTCGCCGAGGTCGCGCACGCCGACGGCGACGCCGCGGCCGACGTCGCCGCGATCGACCCCGACGCCGACCGCGCCGACCTCGCCGAGGTCCGCCGCCGCCACGAGCAGGGCCTCGACGAGCACCGCGCCGAGGCGGTGGCCAAGCGGCACGCCCAGGGCCGCCGCACCGCGCGGGAGAACCTCGCCGACCTCGTCGACGAGGGCAGCTTCCTCGAGTACGGCCCGCTGGTCTTCGCCGCCCAGGAACGCCGCCGCAGCCGCGAGGAGCTGCAGGAGCGCACCCCGGCCGACGGCGTCGTCGGCGGGCTGGCCGACATCGACGGGCACCCCGCCGTCGTCGTCTCCTACGACTACACCGTCCTCGCCGGCACCCAGGGCATGCGCGGGCACCTGAAGAAGGACCGGCTGTTCGAGCTCGCCGAGAAGCGCCGGCTCCCGGTCGTCCTCTTCGCCGAGGGCGGGGGCGGCCGGCCCGGCGACGTCGACCACCCGGTCGTCTCCGCGCTCGACACCGCCGCCTTCACCCTCTTCGGCCGGCTCTCCGGCCTGGTGCCCACCGTCGGCATCGCCAGCGGCCGCTGCTTCGCCGGCAACGCCGCGCTGCTGGGCACCTGCGACGTCGTCATCGCCACCGAGGACGCGAACATCGGCATGGGCGGCCCGGCGATGATCGAGGGCGGGGGCCTCGGGGTGGTGGCCCCCGAGGAGATCGGGCCGATCGACGTCCAGCACGCCAACGGGGTCGTCGACATCCGCGTCGCCGACGACGCCGCCGCCGTCGCCGCGGCCCGGCAGTACCTCTCCTACTTCGCCGGCCCGGTCGAGGGCTGGGCCGCCCCCGACCAGCGGCTGCTGCGCCACCTGGTCCCGGAGAACCGCAAGCGCGTCTACGACGTGCGGTCGGTGCTGCACGCGCTCGCGGACGAGGGCAGCGTGCTGGAGCTCCGGGACGGCTGGGGCGCCGGCATGGTCACCGCGCTCGCCCGGGTCGAGGGCGCGCCCCTCGGCGTCGTCGCCAACGTGCCCACCCACCTCGGCGGCGCCATCGACGCCGACGCCGCCGACAAGGCCGCCCGGTTCCTGCAGCTCTGCGACGCCCACGGCCTGCCGGTGCTCTCGCTCTGCGACACCCCGGGCTTCATGGTCGGCCCCGAGTCGGAGCGGACGGCGACGGTGCGCCACTTCTCCCGGCTGTTCGTCATCGGCGCCAACCTGTCGGTCCCGATCGGCACGGTCGTCCTCCGCAAGGCCTACGGCCTCGGCGCGCAGGCCATGGCCGGCGGCAGCACCAAGGTGCCGCGGTTCACGGTCGGCTGGCCCACCAGCGAGTTCGGCCCGATGGGCCTGGAGGGCGCGGTGCGGCTCGGCATGCGCCGCGAGCTCGCCGCCATCGGGGACGACGACGAGCGGGCGGCCGCGTACGAGGCCGCCGTCGCCGCCGCCTACGAGAACGGCCGCGGGCTCAACGTCGCCGCCCACTGGGAGATCGACGACGTCATCGACCCGGCCGACACCCGCCGCTGGATCGCCACGCTCACCCGCGAGGTGGCGGACAGCCCGCGGCCGGCGGGGCGGGTGCGACCGCACGTCGACACCTGGTGAGCCACCCGGTCGTGTGGTTGACGGGCCGCCCTGCGGGGCACGGAGGATCTCGATCACCGCGCCGGGAGCAGCCGGTGCGACGACGACGAGGAGGCAGAACCATGGGCATGATGCGGAAGCTCATCGCGTCCGGTGTGGCGGCCAAGATCTTCCAGGAGGCCAAGAAGCCGCAGAACCAGGCGAAGATCAAGAAGTTCATCGCGGACTTCCAGAACAAGAGCGGCGGCGCCGGCAGCGGCAAGGGTCGCGGCGCCGTCCGCTGACCCCCCGCCGCACCGTGCGGAACCGCGGCGCGACCCCCGACCCCGAGGCCGACACCTCGCGGTCGGGGGTCGCTCCCGTTCCGCGGTCCGCCTCCGAGGCCCGGGGGCGGACCCGCGAGGAGCGCTGGCAGGAGCGGCTGGCGTTGCCCGTCCTCGTGGCGGCGCTGGCCTCGATCCCGGCGATGTTCCTCACCGTCGCCGAGGGTGCGCTGGGCACCGCCGGGCACGTCGTCGACCTGCTCAGCGGGATGGTGCTGGTCGCCGAGACCGTCATCCTGCTCGTCGTCGCCGAGGACAAGCGTGCCTGGATCCGCGGCCACCTCGGGCTGCTCGCGCTCACTGCGGCGGTCGTCGTCGCCGTCGTCTTCGCCCTCGGCCCGGTGCAGGTGCTGCGGCTGGTCCGCACCGTCGGCGCGCTGCGCATCCTGCGCGCCGGCCGCATCGTCAAGGCCGCCCGCAGCGTCAGCGACCGCATGGGGTTCACCGGGCGGCTCGCCCACGTCGCCGCCGGCGGGGCGGGTGTGCTGGTCGCCGTCTTCGTCGGGGTGGTCCTCGCCGACCCGACCTCCCGCTCGCGCGACCTGCTGACCGCCGTCCTCGGCGACGTCGGCACGCCGGCGATCCTGGTCCTCTCCGCGGTCGCCGGGCTCGTCCTCGGCGTGGCCACCTACCTGCTCGCCCGCGACCCCGGGGCGGGCGCGGACGCCGGCGAGGAGCCCCGGCCCGCGGCATGACGCATCCGGAACACCTCCGGCCGCACACGCATGGACGCCGCCCCGGCGGGCACCCACCCCCGCATGGGAATCCTGAGCAAGCTCGCCAAGGGCGGCATGGCCAAGAAGGTCATGGACGAGGCCCGCAAGCCGCAGAACCAGCAGAAGATCAAGGACGCGATCTCCAGCTTCACCGACAAGCGGAAGGGTGGCGGCACCAGCGGCACCAACGGCACCAGCGGCAGCACGCCGCGTTGACCGGCGCCGACGCCAGCAGGCCGCAGGGTTGAGCATCCGGTAGACCATCGGACGTGCCCCGCATCGCCGTCCTGGACGACTACCAGTCCGCCGCCGCCGAGTACTGCGACTGGTCGCTGCTACCCGGGCCGGCGGAGGTCGTCGAGTTCCACGACACCGCCGCCGGCCCGGATGCGCTCGTCGCCCGGCTGCGCGGGTTCGACGTCGTCCTGGCCATGCGCGAGCGCAGCCGGTTCGACCGCGGCGTCCTCGAGCGGCTGCCCGACCTGCGGCTGCTCGTGACCACCGGCATGCGCAACAAGTCGATCGACGTCGCCGCGGCCGCCGAGCTCGGCATCACCGTCTGCGGCACCGCCTCCTCGGCCACCTCGACCGTCGAGCTCACCTGGGCGCTGGCGCTGGCCGCGCTCCGCCACCTGCCGCAGGAGGACGCCTCGGTCCGCGCCGGCGGGTGGCAGACCACCGTCGGCGGCGACCTGCACGGCGCCCGGCTCGGCGTCGTCGGCCTGGGCCGCATCGGCGCGCAGGTGGCCCGCATCGGGCAGGCGTTCGGGATGGACGTCGTCGCCTGGAGCCAGAACCTCACCGACGAGCGCGCCGCCGAGGTCGGCGTGCGCCGGGTGGCGCGCGACGAGCTGTTCGCGACCTCCGACGTCGTGACGGTCCACCTGCTGCTGTCCAAGCGCACCCGCGGGCTCATCGGCGCCGACGACCTCGCGCTGATGAAGCACACCGCGGTGCTGGTGAACACCAGCCGCGGCCCGATCGTCGACGAGGCCGCGCTGGTCGACGTCCTGCGGCGCGGCGCGATCGCCGGTGCGGGCCTCGACGTCTACGACGCCGAGCCGCTGCCGCGCGACCACCCGCTGCGCGAGCTGCGGCGCGCGGTGCTCACCCCGCACCTGGGCTACGTCACCCGCGGCACCTACGAGGTCTTCTACCGCGAGTCGGTGGAGGACGTCGCGGCGTGGATGGCCGGCGCCCCGATCCGCGTCGTCCACCCCGGGTAGCCGGCTCACCACCGCCGGGCGGCCATCCAGCGGGTCCACCGGGCGACCTGCCGGCGGGCGACCGCCAGCAGGCGCTCGGCCCAGCTGAACTCCGACGCGAGGAGCGCCAGCCCCGCCAGCACGGTGAGCCAGCCGGGCCCGGGCAGCGGCACGGTCACCAGACCGACCAGGACGACGGCGGTCCCGACCACGGCGACACCCGCCCGGTACGCCTGCTCCAGCGGCGGCGCGGTGGCCAGCCGGCGCCGCCACGCCCGGCGGGGCGCCCGCCCGGCCGCAGCCGGCGGGCGCCCCAGCCCGAGCCTGGCGCCCACCCCGGTCACCCGGCGTCGCGGCGGAGCAGCGCCCAGCCGCCGGCCACCAGGGCCGCCGCGGACCAGCCGACGAGCAGCGTCGTGGCGTGCCCCGCGGTGATGCCCAGTGCGTCGATGAGGACCCAGACCGCGCCCGTGCCCGGCAGGAGCTCGCCGACGTCGGCCGCCAGCTCGCCGAAGGCGGGCAGCAGCGCCGGCAGGACCAGCTGCAGCAGGAAAACCGTGGCGAGGGCGGCGGCCGTGCTGCGCATGAGGAAACCCAGCCCGGCGGTCAGCACGCCACCGGCGACGAGCACGGCGGCGACCCCGCCGAGGCTCCCGGTCAGCTCCCCGGAGGAGAGCACCAGGTCCGGCGCGAGCAGCTTCGCGAGGACGTCGGCGACGAGGGCGAGCAGCACCCCGACCGCGGTGGCGACGGCGATCGGCACGGCCACCCGCGCGGCCAGCAGCACGCCCCGGCGCGGGGTCCACTGCAGCGTCGGCGCGATCGCCCCGCTGCCGTACTCGGAGGTGACCGCGAGCAGCACCACCAGCAGCAGCGCGAACTGCCCGACCATCGTCCCGTACTCCCCGGCGACCGTGGCGGCCGCCGTCGACCCGATGGCGGCCGCCATCTCGGCCTCGTCCAGCGCGGCGAGGGTGCCGATGCCGACGGTCGCCACTGCGGCCGCGAGCAGGCACCACCACGTCGTCCGCACGGTGCGCAGCCGCACCCACTCGGCACCGGCGGCCCGCGCGAGGACGGTCGCGGTGCCCGGCTCGGCCACCCGGGCGGTCGCGGCGGTCATGCCCGCACCTGCCCGGCCGGCTCGGGGGCGCCGGCCACCCGGTACTGGACGCTGTCCCCGGTGAGGTCGAGGTAGATCTCCTCCAGGGAGTGCTGCTGCTCGGCCAGCCGGTGCACGGCCACGCCGGTCTCCAGGGCGACGTCGCCCACGGTCTCGGCGGTGGCGCCCTCGACGAGCAGGTCGCCGTCCCCGGTGGGGTGGACCTGCAGCCCGCGGCGCAGCAGCGCGCCCGCCAGGTCGTCGGTCGACGGCGTCCGGACGACGACCTTCCGGCCGGCGTGCTCGCCCCGCATGACCTCCGCCATCGGGGCGTCGGCGATCAGCCGTCCGCGGCCGATGATGACCAGGTGGTCGGCGGTCTGCTCCATCTCGCTCATCAGGTGGCTGGACAGCAGCACGGTGCGCCCCTCGTCGGCCAGCCCCCGCACGAGCCGGCGGACCCAGCGGACGCCGTCGAGGTCCAGGCCGTTCATCGGCTCGTCGAACAGCAGGACGGCGGGGTCGCCCAGCAGCGCGCCGGCGATGCCGAGCCGCTGCCGCATGCCGAGGGAGTAGCCCTTCACCCGCCGCCGCGCCGCAGGGCCGAGCCCGACCTGGTCGATCACCTCGTCGACCCGGCGGGCCGGCAGGCCGTGGGTGCGGGCGGCCACCCGGAGGTGGTCCCGCCCGCTGCGGCCGGGGTGCACCGCCTGGGCGTCGAGCAGCGCACCGGCGGCGCGCAGCGGCTCGGCGAGCGTCGCGAACGGCCGGCCGCCCACCAGCGCCTGCCCGGAGGTCGGCCGGTCCAGGCCGAGCACCATGCGCATCGTGGTGGACTTGCCCGCACCGTTGGGGCCGAGGAAGCCGGTCACCTTGCCCGGCTGCACGTCGAAGGTCAGGTCGTCGACGGCGCGGACCGCGCTGGACCCGTGCGCCAGGGGGCGAGCGCCGTAGGTCTTCGTGAGGCCGCGGACCTGGATCATGCCGGGCTCCGCAAGAAGGATGAGGTCATGGCAGCGAGCGTTCCGGGACCGGGGGTGCGCGCGGATCACCCCGCAGCGCCGACCTGGCTCCCCCGCGCGGGGGAGGGGCGGAGAGCACCGGAGGGGGAGCCGCGCGGCGGCGCGGTCGGCCAGGATCGGGACGTGCCTCCCTCGACCTTCCCGCGGACCGCCGCCGAGATCGTCGCCCGGCTGCGCGCGGTGGTCGCCACCGCGGCGGGCCCGGGCTGGCCGGGACGCGTCCTGTACGCGTTGGCGACCCTGCCGATCGGCGTGCTGTGCGTGGCGCTGTACGCCGCCCTGGTGGGGTCGGTGGTGGCGGTGGTCTACGGCATCGGGGTGCTGCTGATCCTGCTCGTGCTGGCCGCCGTCCGCGGGTTCGCCGGCCTGGACCGGCGGCTGGCCCGCACGCTGCTGGCCGTCGACATCCCCGACGGCGAGCGGGTGCGCCGGCTGCCCGGTGTCCTCGCCCCGCTGCGCCGGCTGGTCGTCTCGGCGAGCACCTGGCGGGCGCTGGGCTGGGTGGGGGTGCGGGTGCTCCTGGGCGTGGCCACGCTCGCCACCGCGTTCTTCGGCACCGCCGTCCTCCTCGGGCTGTTCTACGAGGTCGACTGGAACCTGGTCAACGCGTTGCCGCTGCTGGCGCTGGTCGCCCTCGACGTCGTCGTGACGCTCGTGGTGCTCGACCTGGTCGTCCGGCTGGCCGCCTCGGTCGCGCCGCGCCTGCTCGGCGCCGGGGCCGAGCAGCAGATCGCCGCGCTGCAGCAGAGCAGCCGCCGGCTCGCCGACCGCAACAAGCTCGCCCGCGACCTGCACGACACGATCGGGCACTCGCTCACCGCCAGCCTGCTGCAGGCCACCGCCGCCCGCCGCACGCTCACCCCCGCCGAGGGGCGCCCGGTGCAGCCCGAGTTCGCCCGCCAGGCGCTCGGCCACATCGAGACCAACACCCGCGCCGCGCTCGCCGAGCTCGACCGGGTGCTCACCGTGCTGCGCGACGGCGACGGCCCGGCCGAGGGCCCCGCCTTCGCCGCGCCGTCCCTGGCCGACCTCGACGACCTGCTGGGGAGCCTCCGCGACGGCGGCCTGCCGGTCGCCCTCGTCGTCGACGGCGAGGTCGACGACGTGCCGCCGGCCGTGCAGGAGCTCGCCTACCGGGTCGTGCAGGAGGGGACGACGAACGTGCTGCGGCACGCCGGCACCCCGCTGACCGTCGCCCAGGTCGTGCGCAGCGGCGACACCCTCGACGTCCGGGTGGTCAACGAGCGCGCCTCGCAGCTGGACAGCCGCCCCGGGCCCGGCGGTGGCCGCGGGCTGGCGGGTCTGCGCGAGCGGACCGCGGCCGCCGGCGGGACGCTGCGCGCCGAGCCCACGCCGACCGGTGGCTTCGAGCTCTGCGCCACCCTGCCGCTGGCGGGGGCGGCGTGACGCTCCGGCTGCTCCTGGTCGACGACGACGTGCTGGTCCGCTCCGGCCTGCGGGTGATCCTGGAGAGCGAGCCCGACCTCACCGTCGTGGGCGATGCCGGCACCGGGCGGGAGGCGCTGGACGTGGCGGCGGGCACCGACCCCGACGTCGTCCTCATGGACGTGCGGATGCCCGACATGGACGGCATCGCGGCCACCCGCGAGCTGGTCGCCCGGGACGCCCAACGCCCCCGCGTGCTGGTGCTGACCACCTTCGAGGACGACGACTACCTGTTCCGATCGCTGCAGGCCGGGGCGAGCGGGTTCGCGCTGAAGCGGGCGGACCCCGACGAGCTCGTCGACGCGATCCGGGTGGTGGCGCGCGGCACCTCGCTGGTGCTGCCCGACCTCACCCGCCGGCTGATCGCCTCGCACGCGCCGGCCCGCGCGCGGGGTGACGCCGCGCTGCCGGAGCTGACCGGGCGGGAGGCCGACGTGCTGCGGCTGGTCGCCGGCGGGCTGTCCAACGCGGAGATCGCCACCGAGCTCTACCTGTCCCGCGAGACGGTCAAGACCCACGTCAGCAGCGTGCTGCTGAAGCTGCGGGCCCGGGACCGCACGCAGGCCGTGATCGCCGCCTACGAGAGCGGCTTCATGACCACCTGACGCCGCCGACTGCGCAGTTGATGCCACCGACACGGGGCGACGCGCCGGCGGGTGCGGCACCGACCGCGCACTCGGCGCGGCCGCGCGGCGGGGGTCAGACGAGGAAGCGGTAGGCGGTCGTCCCCGGTGCCACGAGCTGGATGCGCAGCGGGCTGGCCTCGCACCGGGCGAGCAGCGCGGGCAGCCCGTCGGCGTCGCCCAGCTCGATGCCGGTGAGCGCGGCGCCGGTCTCCCGGTTGTCCCGCTTCACGTACTCGAACAGCACGATGTCGTCGTCCGGGCCGAGCACCTCGTCGAGGAAGCGGCGCAGCGCACCCGGCTCCTGCGGGAACTCCACGAGGAAGTAGTGCTTGAGCCCGCGGTGCACCAGCGAGCGCTCGACCACCTCGGCGTACCGGCTCACGTCGTTGTTGCCGCCGGAGAGCAGGCAGACGACGGTCTGCCCCGGCTCGACGTCGACGAGCCCGCCGCTGACCGCCGCCGGCGACAGCGCGCCCGCGGGCTCGGCGATGATCCCGTCGGCCTGGTAGAGGTCGAGCATCTCGGTGCAGATCTGCCCCTCGGGCACGGTCAGCAGCTCCGCGCCGGAGTCGCGCACCAGGGGCAGCGTCACCGCGCCCACCTTCCGCACGGCCGCGCCGTCGACGAAGGTGTCGAGCTCGGGGAGCTCCACCGGCTCCCCGGCGGCCAGCGCCGCGGCCATGCCCGCCGCCCCGGCCGGCTCCACCCCCACCAGCCGGGTGCCGGGGGAGTGCCGGCGCAGCCACGTGCCGCACCCGGCCAGCAGCCCGCCCCCGCCCACCGGCAGGACGACGACGTCGGGTGCGGCGCCCAGCTGCTCGAGCACCTCCACCGCCACCGTCGCCTGCCCGGTGACCGTGCTCAGCGCGTCGAAGGCCGGCACCAGCGTCGCCCCGGTCGTCGCGGCGTCGTCCGCGGCCGCCGCGGCCGCCTCGTCGTAGGAGTCCCCGACGACGACGAGGGTCACCATGTCGCCGCCGAGCGCGGTGATCCGCTCGCGCTTCTGCCGCGGCGTCGTCCCGGGGACGTAGACCCGCCCGCGCACCTGCAGCGCGCGGCACGCGTAGGCCACGCCCTGCCCGTGGTTGCCGGCGCTGGCGCACACCACCCCGGCCGCGCGGGCGGCGCCGTCCAGCCCGGCGATGGTGTTGTAGGCGCCGCGGATCTTGTAGGAGCGGCCGACCTGGAGGTCCTCGCGCTTGAGCCAGACGTCGGCGCCGGTGAGCCCGGAGAGGCGGGCGTTGCGCTGCAGCGGCGTCCGCTCGGCCACCCCGGCGAGCCGGCGGCCCGCCTCCCGCACCGCGGCGGAGAAGTCGTCGGGCGACGCGTCGTCGCGAGGAGTACCGCTCACACCGCCCATCGTCGACGACACGCCCCGCGCCCGGCGCAGCAGGTCACGATCCGGGCGGTGATGTACCCCACGGGTCGCGCACGGGCCTACGGTCGGCGTCCCCTCCTGGAGGCGGCGCGCGAGGCGGTGAGGTCGGTGGCCGGAGCCCTGGTCGTCTACGAGTCGGTGTTCGGCGATGCGCGGCGGGTCGCCATGGCGGTGGCGCACGGGCTGTGCAGCCGGCTTCAGGTCGACGTCGCCTGCGCGCGCGAGGCCCCGATGCTGGTGCCGTCCGACGTCTGCCTGCTGGTGGTCGGCGGCCCGACGCACGCGTTCGGAATGCCGCGCCCGTCCACCCGCGAGGGCGCCGTCCGGGACCACGCCGCGGTGATCCCCGACGTCACCTTCGGCCTGCACGAGTGGCTGGACGCCGTCCGCCTGCCGCGCGGCATCCAGGCCGCGGCCTTCGACACCCGCATGGACCACCCGGTGCTGATCACCGCGCTGGACCACGCGGCGCGCACCGAGGAGAAGCTGCTCCGCCGGCTGGGCGCCACCCTGGCCGCACCCGCCGAGCACTTCCTGGTCGCCGACGTCGCCGGCCCGCTGGTCGACGGCGAGGAGGACCGCGCCCGGCTGTGGGGGCAGGCGCTCGCCGAGTTGGTCGCCCCGCACCGGATCCCGGTCCGCGGCTGACCGGCAGGGCGAGGGGGACGACCGGTCAGCGCGGGTCGAGCAGGCGCAGGTGCGGTTGGGAGACCAGCCGCTTCTCGAAGGTCACCCGGTGCCGGCCGTCCTCGTCCTGCACGAACTGCAGCTGGTCGACCAGCGCGCGCATGAGCACCAGCCCCCGGCCGCGGTCGTCGAGGGGGGAGGCCGGGGCGTCGGCGGCGCTGGCCGGGTCGAAACCCTCGCCGTCGTCCACCACGCTGATCCGGCACGCCTCGTCGTCGATCGAGACGTCCACCTGGTAGGCCTCGTGCTCGGCGGCGTGGTCGACGACGTTGGCGCAGGCCTCCGTCAGCGCCAGCACGATCTCGTCGATCACCGACTGCGAGACGTCCAGGTGCTCCAGCGCCTGCCGCAGCAGCCCGCGCACCAGCGGCACGCTGTGCGCGTCGGTCGGCAGGCGCACGCTGAAGTCGATGTTCATGGCCGTTCAGCCTCCTCCTGCCCGGTGGCCTACCCTCGGACGACTGGGACGACGCGCTGAGGGAGGTGAACGGTGCACTTCGACGTGGAACGTACGACGGTCGCCGGGCGTCCGGCCCTCACCGTACGGGGTGAGCTGGACCTCGCCACGGCGCCGCGGCTCGCGGAGGACGCCGACGCCCTGCTCGCCGCCGGTCCGGCGGGGATCGTGGTCGACCTGACGCCGACGGTCTTCCTCGACTCCTCCGGCGCGCGCACCCTCATCGCCATCGCACGCAAGGCCGCCGCCGCGGGAGCGGAGCTGCACGTGGTCGCCCCGCGGGCCAACCGCCCGGTGCGGCTGCCGATCGACCTGCTGGAGCTCGGCACGGTGGTGCCGATCGTGAACTCCGCCGGCGAGGTGCCCAGCCCCGCCGTCAACCGCGACGCCACGTAACGTCGCCGGGGTGACCAGCCCCGCGCCCGGCCCGGCGCCCACCGTCGACGACGAGGCGCTGGCCCGCTGCGCCGAGGAGCCGATCGCCGTCCCGGGTGCGGTGCAGCCGCACGGCGCGCTGCTGGCGGTCACCGAGCCGGACCTCGCGGTCGTCGTCGCCTCCGGCAACGCGGCGGAGCTCTTCGGGGGCCCGGTCGCCGGCCGCACCCTGGACGCGCTGCTCGACCCCGCCGGCGCCGGCCGCCTGCGGGCCGGGCTCGCCGGCGACCTCGCCGAGCTGAACCCGCTGCGTGTATGGGTGGCCGGGGCAGAGGTCGACCTCGTGGTGCACCGGGCCGACGGGCTGCTGGTCACCGAGTGGGAGCCGGTCCGGGGCGCGGGGGAGGCCGGCACGGCCTGGCACCGCCGGCTGCCCACCGTGCTGCAGCGGCTGTCGGCCAGCGCGACGCTCGACGATCTCTCCGCCGTCCTGGCCCGCGACGTCCGCGCGCTGACCGGCTTCGACCGGGTGATGGTCTACCGCTTCGACCCGGAGTGGAACGGCGAGGTCATCGCCGAGGACCGGCGAGCGGACCTCGAGCCCTTCCTCGGCCTCTGGTTCCCGGCCAGCGACATCCCGGCCCAGGCGCGGGCGCTGTACGCGACCAACTGGATGCGGCTGATCCCCGACGCCGGCTACCGGCCGGTGCCGCTGGAGCCCCCGACGGTCGGCGGGCGCCCCCTCGACCTCTCCGGCGCCATGCTGCGCAGCGTCTCGCCGGTGCACCTGGAGTACCTGGCCAACATGGGGGTGCGCGCCTCCATGTCGATCTCGCTGGTCGACCGCGGGAAGCTGTGGGGCCTCATCGCCTGCCACCACTACGCCGGCCCGCACCGGCCCTCCTACACCGACCGCACCGCGGCGGAGTTCCTCGGCCGTACCGCCTCGCTGCTGCTGCCCACGCAGGTCGTCACCGGGGAGCAGGGCGACGTCGTCGAGGTGGCGCAGCGGCAGGCCGAGCTGGCGGCGGTGGTCGGCCGCACCCCGCGCAGCCTGGCCGCCGCGCTCACCGACGGGGAGGTCACCGCGCTGGACCTGCTGCCCGCCGCGGGCGTCGCGGTGCGGCTCGGCGGCCAGCTGCACCTGCTGGGGACGACGCCGCCCGCCGAGCGGATCGGCCCGCTGGTCGCCGACCTGCTGGCCGCCGGGGTCCGGGCCACGGACGCGGTCAGCCGGGTCGTCCCGGCGGCGGCGGACCTCGCCGCCACGGCCAGCGGCGTGCTGGTCGCCGAGGTGGCCGGCGGCCGCGGCGACTACCTCGCCTGGTTCCGGCCGGAGACGCTGCGCGAGATCACCTGGGGCGGCAACCCGTACACCTCCAAGACGGCGCAGACCGACGCCGGGCCGCGGCTGAGCCCGCGCCGCTCGTTCGACGCGTGGAGCGAGACGGTGCGGGAGCGCTCCCAGCCGTGGCTCGACCACGAGGTGGAGGCGGCCCGCGGCCTGGCCGCCCTGCTCACCGAGACCGCGGCCAGCCGCGCGACGGAGGACAACCGGCTGGCCACCGCCCTGCAGCGCACCCTGCTGCTCGACCAGCTGCCGAAGGTGCCCGGCCTGGACCTGGCCGCCCGGTACCTGCCCAGCGCGGACGACGTCGTCGGCGGTGACTGGTACGACCTGGTGCCGCTGCCGGGCGGCCGGGTGTCGGTCGTGGTGGGCGACGTCGCCGGGCACGGGCTGGCCGCCGCCGCGATCACCGCCCAGCTCCGGCACGCGCTGCGCGCCCACCTGCTGCGCGCCGTCGGCCCGGCCGCCGCGCTCGACGGGCTCAACGAGGTCATCGGGGCGCTGCTGCCCGGCGAGCTCGCCACCGCCGTCGTCGCCGAGCTCGACCCGGCCACCGGGGAGGTGGTGATCGCCAACGCCGGCCACCTGCCGGTGCTGCACGCCACCGGCGGCGGGGCCGAGTACCTGCACGAGGGCCGGGGGCCGGCGCTGGGGCTGCTGGACGCCGCCGGTTACCGGGAGCTCCGGCTGACCCTGGCCGGCGACGACCGCCTGCTGCTGGTCAGCGACGGGCTCGTCGAGCGCGGCCGCGGCGGGCTGAGCGCCGGCCTGGACGAGCTGCGGGCCGCCGTCGCCGGTGGTCCGGTGGCGCCGCAGGCGCTGGTCGACGCGGTGCTCGCCGCCCTCGACCCGCCGCGCACCGACGACGTCACGCTGCTGGCGCTCGCCCGCACCTGAGGCGGGTCACGGCCGCGACACGATCCCGGCGGCGGCGCAGCGCCGCGGCCGTGGGCACCGTGCTCGGGCCTAGCGTTCCGCGGACGACCGCGCGTCCGCCGGTCGTCCCGCCGACCGGGGAGCCGTCCGTGCCACCGACCGCCGCCCGAGCGCAAGGCCGTCGGGGGCGCCGGGGTCGCCGGCTGGCGGCGGCGCTGCTCGCCGCGGTGGCGCTGACCGCGTGCGGCGCCCCCGCCGCCCCGGCCCCGGTCGCGGCACCGACGACGAGCCCGACGCCGACACCGACACCGGCCCCACCGCCTCCGCCGCCGCCCCCGCCCGTGCTGTGGCCGCTCACCGGCGTGGACAGCGCCGGTGCCTACGCGGAGCGGCCGGCCCTCGCGGTGAAGATCGAGAACTCGGTGGACGCCCGCCCGCAGACCGGGCTGAACGCCGCCGACCTGGTGTGGGAGCAGGTGGTCGAGGGCGGCATCCCGCGCTTCGTCGCCGTGTACCACTCCACGGTGCCGGCGGAGATCGGGCCGGTGCGCTCGGTGCGGCCGATGGACCCGGCGATCGCGGCCCCGCTGCGCGGCGTGTTCGCCTTCTCGGGTGGACAGCGGCCCTACGTGGACGCGATCGCCGCGGCGGGCTTGCAGGTGATCAGCCGCGACCGTGGTGCCGGCGGCTTCCACCGGCTGGCCGGGCGATCCGCGCCGCACGACGTCTACGCCGACCCGCAGGCGCTGCTGGCCCAGGCCGATCCCGCGCACCTGGCCGCGCCGCCCGGCCAGTTCCTGCTCGCGCCCGATGGTGCGCAGGCGAGCGCCGTCGTCGCCGGTGCACCCACCGGCGTGCTGGACCTGAGGCTCTCGGGCATCAGCCGGCCGAGCTGGACCTGGAGCCCGCCCGACGGTCGCTGGGTGCGCGCCGAGGCCGGAATCCCCGCGGTCGAGGCCGACGGGACGCCGCTGCGGGCCACGAACGTCGTGGTGCTGCGGGTGGAGGTGGTGAACACCTCGGCCACCGACCCCGCGGGGAACCCGGTGCCGGAGACGGTGATGGTCGGCGGCGGAGAGGCGCTGGTGGCGACGGGTGGGAAGACGCTCGCCGCGACGTGGGCGAAGGGCTCGGCGGGCGAACCGGTGGCGCTGGCCGGGGCGGACGGCACCCCGGTGCTGCTCGCGCCGGGCACGACCTGGGTGGAGCTGGTGCCGGTGCGGACGGGCGCGGTCGCCGTGCGCTGAGCCCCGTGCGGTCGAACGCGCGGCGTGCGGTGCCAGTCGCCGCGGCGAGGGAGGACCACCTACCACCCGGGGGATGTAGGGCTGTGCCCACTCCGGCGGGGCAGAGCGCTACTGCGGTAGGGGGAGGTGCCTGGTGCGCTCGCGTTGTGCCCACTGCGGCGGGGCAGAGGGCTACTGCGGTAGGGGGAGGTGCCTGGTGCGCTCGCGTTGTGCCCACTCCGGCGGGGCAGAGGGCTACTGCCGTAGGGGGAGGTGCCTGGTGCGCTCGCGTTGTGCCCACTCCGGCGGGGCAGAGCGCTACTGCGGTAGGAGCAGGTGCGTCTGGTGGGGGCTTCCCGCGGAGGCTCCGCCTCTGGGTGCACGCCCACCCAGAGGCAGAGCGGCCGGGGGAGGTGCGCCACCTCGGGGCCGCAACCTCCCCGCCGCCGGGCCTCACACCGTCTCGGGCACCCGCAGGTGGGCCAGCACCATGTCGAACTCGGCCATGCCGGTCACCTCCATGCCCAGCTCGCGGGTGATCTGCTCCCGCATGCCGCGCACCGTCTCCGCCGAGGCCTCCATGTCGTGCCGGCTGGCGTACGTGGCGGCCAGCGCACCCAGCCCGGTCCGCCGGTCGACCAGCAGGCTCACGCTGCAGAATCCCGGCAGCTCGTCCAGGCGCGGCAGCACCCCCGTCCGCACCGCGTCCACCGAACGGTCGGTCTGCGCCGGGTCCCCGCGCGTCCAGGTCACCCGGGTGCAGGCACCCTCGGGCGCCGAGGTGCGGCGGTGCAGCAGCGCGATCTCCCACTCGTCCACCTCGGCCACGGCCCCGAAGACCTCCGCGGCGTGGTTCCGCATGTCCCGGACGCTCTCGGCGCTGGCGTGCATGGCGCTGTCGTCGGCCCACGCCGTCGTGACGATGCACCGGGCACCGGGCCGGTCGCAGATCATCGACATGCCGACGCAGCCGCTCATCCCCTCGATCGCGGGCATCACGGTGTCCCGGACGTAGGTGATCCCGTCGTCCATGTCGCGGACGTTGCTCAGGGTGGTGGACCGGGCGTACATGCCACCCACTCCTCTCGGATCAGGCGACGCCCCTGCGGCATCGCCGCGACCCCTACTGTCCTCGCCGCGGACCCGGCTGTGAACCGGCCCCGGCGCGGACCGGTCAGCCGGTGAGCAGGCCGTCGGCGGACTCGGTGAGCCGGCCGGCGTCCAGCGCTGCGGCCAGCGCCTTCTCCAGCACCGGGGTCGCCGATGCGGCCCGCCGCTTGTAGCCGAACACCGTGGCGGTCGCGGTGAGCAGCTCCTCGCGCCGCATCCCGGCCGCGGCCCGGCACAGCGCCGCCATCGCGTTGGCGATCTCCTCCGGCGCCACGTGCTCGATCGGCCGGTCGGTGCTCGACACCTGGCGGCGGAACCCCGTCCAGGTGGCCCGGTCGACCCCCTCCGGCCACAGGTGGTCGCCGTCGACGGCCGAGGGCGGCAGCAGCGAGAGCAGCACCTGCTTGCGCGCCTCGGTGGCCCGGTTGAGGCCGAACGCGCCCACGGTCAGCTTGGCCAGCCGGTCGACGTGGATGGGTCCCTCGGCCTTGATGCCGGCGACCATCACCCGCCGCACCGCGCGCGCCGCCTTCGACACGGGCAGCTCGTCGAGCACCGACTTCTCGCCCGCTGTCTTCGGGATCCACGGGACGAACGGCGTCTCGCCCTCCAGCACGGGGGCGGCCGCGGGCTTCGCGGCGGCCGCCGGCTTCGGCGCCGGGCGCGCGGTCACCGCGGGCACCGCCATCGACGTCACCGAGGAGCGCAGCGCCGCCACGCCCTTGAACGACTCCACCGCGGCCGTCGGCAGCGGCACCGGCGCCACGGCCGCCCGGCTGGGCGCCGGGGCGGCGTCGACCGCCGCCACCAGCCGGTCGAGCACGGGCGTCGGGTCGGCCAGCCACGCCGGCAGCCACACCCGCTGCACGACCGGCCAGCGCAGCATGTCGCCGAGCACCTCCGGCGGCAGGCCGTCGCGGTCGCCGACGGTGCCCCGGCGCGCCCAGGCCGGCCCGTCCAGCAGCACCGCCATCAGCGGCGTCGCCGGGTCGGCGGCGCGGCTCACCGACAGGTCGACGCGGAACTCCGACAGCCCGACGTCGGTGCGCACCACCAGCCCGCGCTCGCGCAGCCCGGCCGCGATCTGCTCACGGTGCCGGTCGACGACGGCGGCCGACCGCGGCGAGCGCGGCAGCACGTCGGTGCCCTGCTCGGCCATGTCGAGGTAGGCCCGCAGGTGCTTGATGCCCACCGACGAGGTCTCCTCGGCCCGCAGCTGCGCGGGGTCGAAGGAGGAGAAGACGACGACCTGGCGGCGGGCCCGGGTGATCGCCACGTTCAGCCGCCGCTCGCCGCCCTGCCGGTTGAGCGGACCGAAGTTCAGCGGCAGCGTGCCGTCGGCGGTGGGGGAGAAGCCGGTGGAGAAGAAGACGACGTCGCGCTCGTCGCCCTGCACGTTCTCGAGGTTCTTGACGAACAGCCCCTCGCCGTCGGTGCGGTCCAGCGCGGCGGCCAGCCGGTCGTCGTCGGCGTCGCGCAGCAGCGCCTCGATGTAGGAGCGCTGCTGCGCGTTGAAGGTGACCACGCCGATCGAGGGGACGGCGTCGATGCCGTCCCACTGCGGCACCGCGTCGAACCGGCGGCGGATCTCCGCGACGATCGCCTTGGCCTCGATCGGGTTGGTGCGCAGCAGCCGGCCGGCCCCCGAGCGGTGGAACGTCCCGGGCACCCGCACCAGCGAGACGCCGCGCCCGTCCGCGTCGGCCGCGGCGCGGCCGTGCGTCGGCGCGGGGAAGGAGGAGAGCCGGCTGTCGTAGTACTGGGCGTTGGAGAAGGCGATGAGCGACTCGTCCTGGCTGCGGTAGTGCCAGGAGAGCCAGTGCCGCGGCACCCGCGCCTGCACGCACTCGCCGAGGATCGACTCCTCGTCCTCGACGGCGGTCTCCACGACCTCCACCGAGTCCTCGCTCGCGGGCGCCGTCGGCTCGAGGAACGACGTCGGCGGCATCTGCTTGGAGTCGCCGACGACGACCGCGGCCCTCGCCCGGCCCAGTGCGCCGATCGCGTCGGCCACCCGGATCTGCGAGGCCTCGTCGAAGACCACCAGGTCGAACTGGCCGGCCTTCGCGGGGAAGAAGCGGGCCACCGAGTCCGGCGACACCAGCACGCACGGCATGACGGCGGTGACCAGTTCGCCGTACTGGGCCAGCAGTTGCCGCACGCCCAGCCCGCGGCGCTGCTTGGCCAGCTCCCGCTGCAGCGCGCCGACCTGCCCGGTGCCCATCGCGGCGTCGAACGGCCGGGCGGCCAGCACCGACGCCGGCAGCGCCTCGGTCAGGTGCGCGCGCACGGCCCGCGAGGCCTCGGTGAAGCGGACGATCGCCGCCTCGTGGGCCTCGACGTCGAAGAGGTCCAGGCCGGTGGCCCCCAGCCGCTCGGCGACCGACGCCGTCGCCAGGCCGCGGTCCAGCGCGCGCACGGCGTCGTCGGCGGCGACCTCGCCGGTGATCAGCATGGTGCGGGCGTCGAAGAGCCCGGCGTAGCGCAGCGGCTCCAGGGTGTCGAGGAAGGAGACCCAGCGGCGCAGAGACATGAGCACCGAGTTCTCGACGCCGCGCTCGGGGCGGGTCATCGACCAGCGCAGCACCAGGCCGTCGTCGCCGGCCCACGTCGCGAGCTGGTCCGACGAGCTGCGGCAGACGGCGAGCAGCGCGACGACGGCGTCGCGCAGCCGGGCGACGGCCGCGGCGGGCGCCGGCGCGGCGGGCGTGCCGGCGACGATGAGCTTGCGCAGCGCCACGTGGAAGGCCGAGGAGCCGTCGACGGCGGCCCCGGCGCGGCGCAGCCACTCGACCTCGCGCTCCAGCAGCCCCGGGTCGGTGAACGGGTTCCACCCCTCGGGGACCGACAGCCCGGGCACCGAGTCGGCCCGGCCGGCGATCCCCTGGACAGCCGTCCGCACCCGCCAGAGGTTCTCCACCAGCAGCGGGACGTCCTTGGGGCGGACCTTGGCCCCCGGGCGCAGGCAACCGGCCAACTCGTCCCGGACGGCGACGAGCCGCTTGCGCCGGCCCCACCAGCCCGAGGCCGCCGCCGTCTGCGCGCGCACGTAGATCTCGGCCAGCGGCAGCCCCAGCGCCTCCGGCCCGGCGACGTCGAGACCCGGGTGCCGGAAGGCGGTGAACGCGGCCACCTCGCCGAGCACCGCCCCGGTCGCGGTCGTCCAGCGACCGCTGAAGGTCTCGTCGAGCACGTCGAGGCCGACCGGGGGGCCGGAGAGCAGGTGCACCAGCCCGTCGAGGTCCTCGGGGGTGCGGGCGTGGCGCAGCACCCCGCCGAGCTCCGGGAAGCCCGCGGCCTCGCGGACCGCCGCGTCCACCTCCGACGCCGCCTCGCGGGCCGCCGGCAGGTCGATCTCGGGGGAGTCGACGAACGCCCACGGGTGCCGTCGCGAGGGCCGGGTGAGGTCGGCGATGTCGGGCAGCAGGGCCAGCGCCCGGCGGACCGCGGTGAGCACCTCGGCCGGCGCGTTGGCCACGAACGGCTCCGGCACCGGGAGGGCCGGGACGTCGGTGCCGGCGGTGAGCTCCGCGGTGCGCGCGGTGTAGAGCGACAGGCCGGCGGCGTTCTCGGCGTGCAGCCGGTCGGCGTAGCGGGCCAGCTGGCGGCGGGCCGAGCGCAGCCGCTCCCCGTCGGCGGCCAGCCCCTGCTCGTCGACGGCGACGGCGTGCTCGAGCGCCAGCCGGATCTGCGCCCGCACCATCGACGCGCGTGATCCCTTGTCGTGCAGGTCGAGGGCGAACATGCCCATGCCCACGGCGTCCAGCCGGCGGGCGACGACGTCGAGCGCGGCGCGCTTCTCGGCGACGAACAGCACCCGCTTGCCGTCGGCGACCGCGCGGGTGAGCAGGTTGGTGATGGTCTGCGACTTGCCGGTGCCGGGCGGGCCCTCCAGCACGAAGGTGCGCCCGGCGGAGGCCTCGGCGATCGCGCGCAGCTGCGAGGCGTCGGCGGGCACCGGCAGGCGGGCGGCGAGGTCGTCGAGGTCGACGTGGGCGCCGGAGTCGCGGGCCGGGTCGAGGAAGGGCTCGGTCGGCTCGTGCACGAGGTGGTGCACCAGCGGGTTGCCCGCGAAGTCGCCCCAGTGCTCGTCGAGGTCCTTCCACAGCCGGTACTTGGCGAACTGCAGGATCGCCAGGTCCGCCGTCGCCTCGACCCGGTAGGGCAGGCCGTGGCCGACCAGCGCGACCCGCACCGCCTCGAGGGCGCGCTCCAGGTCGGGGGTGCTCTCCGCGGTGTCGCTGAGCGCCGGCACCACCAGGCCGTGCAGCTGGCGCAGCTTCTCCAGCAGGCAGAAGTTGGGGGTGCTCGCACCGGACTCGTCAAGCGCCAGCCGGTAGGAGCCGGTGCGCCCCACCGGGGCGAGCACGACCGGCACCAGCAGCAGCGGCGAGCGCAGCGGCCGGCCGTCCAGCTCCCACACCAGCGAGCCCAGCGCCAGGTACAGGTTGTTGGCGCCGGTCTCCTCCTGCACGGTCTTCGCGCGGTAGGCGAGGTTGCGCAGCCGCGGCAGGTACCCACCGGTGGTGACGTCGGCGTGCACCTCCCGGCGCTCGACGAGCTTCTCGGTCAGCTGGTCGGCGGGCAGCTCCGCGGCGCCGGTGAGCCCGCGCTCGGTCTGGACCGCGGCCAGCTGGTCACCGGGGAGCAGGGTGACCGGGGTGCCGTCGTGGAGGAAGTTGTCCAGGATCGGCAGCGCGCTCGCGGGGAGGGTCAGCGGCAGCCCGGCGCGCGCGGTGTAGTTGATCAGCCGGTTGCGCAGGCTCAGGTCGAGCAGCGCGTTCTTCCACTGCTGCACCCGCGGCGGGGCCTCGGGGCGCTGCGGGCCCGTGCCCGCGGCCGGGGAGGGGAGCGCCGCCGGGGCGCTGTGCTCGGCCGGGCGGTACTCGACGACCTGCAGCAGCCCCTCCGGCGTCCGGGCGCGCGCCGGCAGCGGCAGGATGCCGTCGCGCCGGGCCCGGTGCACGTCGGTGACGCCCAGGACGCGGTCGAGCTCGCCGGACAGCCAGCCCGCGTACGCCGGGGCGTGCAGGTCGGGAGCGGGCTCGCCGCCGCCGGTGAGCAGCGTGGTCTCGACCAGGCCGATCAGCCCGAGGTCGACCAGGTTGACCAGCGGGGCGGCGTCGGTGGTGGCGGCGGACTCGGAGCTGCGCTCCTCCCGCCAGTAGCCGAGGAAAGCGTGCGCACCGCCGGCCCGGCCCCCCGCCGACCCGTCGGCCAGCCACAGCAGGGGCCGGATGCCGGCCTGCTCCAGCGCGGCGGCGAGGAGGACGACGGCGTCCAGCGGCGTCGCGACGCGCCAGGTGAGGACGTCACCGGGGGAGCGCACCTGCTGGCCGAGGTCGGCCCAGCTCAGCGGGGGCTCGGAGTGGCGCACCCCGCGGCGGCGCAGCGCCTCGGCCAGCGCGGCGACGACCTCGTCCACCCGCTCGGCGGTGGCGGCGTAGCCGACCAGGGCGCCGCTGCCGGTGCGCTCCTCGAGCAGCCCGGCCGCCTCGGCGACCAGCCCGGTGACCGCCGGGTGGTTGGGCATGACGTGCGCGGCGAGCATCTCCAGCGCCAGGGGCAGCGGGCTGGCCAGCCACTGGTTGGCGGCGAGCACCTGCACCGGGGCGGTGGCCTCGCCGACCAGCACGTCGTCGTGCCACACCTCGACGTCGACCACGCCGGGGCGCTGCTCCTCGACGTGCAGCATCGCCGCCGGGTCCATGACCAGCCCGATGCCGGTGAGCACGGTGGTGCGGCCGGCGTCGACGTCGGCGAGCAGCTCGACCGGCTGCGCGATCGGCCCCTCGGCGTCGCGCACCACGAGCCGCACGGTGGCCCCGCGCAGGGTGCCGGCCGAGGTGAGCGCCAGGCGCGACACGACCGGGATGCGGTTGTGCGCGAGGGCGTAGCTGAGCACCGGGGTGGAGGTCAGCTCGATGGAGACCACCGTCGGCGGCGCGACGACATCACCGAGCTGGATGTCGGCAGGGCTCTCCATGTCACCTGTCTACCGGGTCGGACGGACTGGTCCGCCCATGGTCCCCGACGGGTGGGGCGGGTGTGACGGGAGGTGCCGGACGTTGCCCGGGATCACTGACCGGGAGGCGGCCGGCGGTTCCGGTCCCGGCGGGTCCTGCCGATGGCGCGCGCGGCGGGTGGGCAGGGGGGGCGTCGTGGGTCGCGTCCTCCCGGCGCGAACGGGTGGCGCGGGGCTCCGGCGCAGGACGGGTCGTGCTTCCGAGAACCTCGCGCTCTGCCCACTCCGGCGGGGCAGAGCGCAACGTGCCTGGAGGTGTGACCGAGGGCCGGCTTGCCGCCGGGCGGCCGGCGGGGGAGGTTGCCCGGCATGGACGCCACGCGACGGCACGACTCCGGACTCGTCGTCGAGGAGCGCGGGCACGTCCGCGTGCTCACCCTCGACCGCCCCGAGCGGCGCAACGCCCTCTCCACCGAGGTGCAGGCCGACCTCGTGGAGGAGCTCCTCCGGGTGGTCGAGGACGGCGTGCGCGCCGTCGTCCTCACCGGCACGGGGCCGGCGTTCTGCGCCGGGCTCGACCTCAAGGAGATCCGCGCCGCCGACGAGCGGGGCGAGCGGTTCCGGCCGCCGATGAACCGGTCCGGGCGCTCGCTGTTCGAGGTGGTCACCGAGACGCCGGTGCCGGTGCTCGCCGCGCTCAACGGCCCGGCCGTCGCCGGCGGGTTCGAGCTCGCGCTCGCCTGCGACCTGCGGATCGCCTCACCTGCGGTCCGGTTCGCCCTGCCGGAGGCCGCGATCGGCATGGGGGCCAACTTCGGCTCGGTGGTGCTGCCCAAGCGGATCCCGGTCGGCATCGCGCTGGAGATGCTGTTCACCGGCGACCCCGTCGACGCCACCGAGGCGCAGCGCTGGGGCCTGGTCAACCGGCTGGTGGAGCCCGCCCGCGTGCTGCCCACCGCGCTCGAGCTCGCCGACCGGATCGCCGCGAACGCGCCGATCTCGGTCCGCCGGATGAAGGAGACCGCGGTCAAGGCCCTGGAGCTCCCGCTCTGGCAGGGGCTGCGGCTCGACGTCGGCCCCAACCCCTACCTCAGCGAGGACCGCCGGGAGGGCATCGCCGCCCGGCTGGAGAAGCGCGCGCCCCGCTGGACCGGCCGCTGATCCCGGCGGTGAGCGCAGATTGCGGAACCGCGACGTTCATGACTTTCGCGTAACGGCTCGTCCCACCCGTCAGACGGGGGCGACGGCGGGGGGTGCCGGCTGCCAGGGTCCCCCTGTCCGTGCCGGTACCGACCCCGAGGAGACGACATGAACTGCGCGCACTGCGGAGCCGTGCACCAGCGAGGCCGCTTCTGCGTCGGCTGCGGCAGGACCATGCCGCCGTCGTCGCTGCCGCCCCGCCCGGTCCGCCTCGCCCCGCGCCCGCCGTACGAGGTCACCGACGACATGACCCAGCCGGTGCTGCGCTTCGACGTCCAGCAGCGCCGCTCCCCGGCCGCCGAGCGGTTGCAGACCCGCGTCGGCTGACGCCGGTCCGCCCCCGAGGGCGCCGTTCCCCCGCGGGAGCGGCGCCTTCTCGCGGGCGGGACGCGTTCACCCGTCCGGGTGACCAGGGTCACTGCTAGCAATCCGCTTGCAGTTGTTAGCACCGGGGGGATCCGGGGCACACACAGACCCATGACCGACAGCAATGCCAAGATGATCAACCAGCTGCGCGCCCTCGTCCTGCTCACGCAGACCGAGGAGCAGATCGCGCGCACCCGGATCAGCCAGGCCCGCACGGACGCCGTGCGCCGCGAGCTGACCCAGAACGCCGACAACGCCGCGGCCCGCTCGCTGGAGATCACCGAGCGGCTGCGCGCCCTCGGCGGTGTCCCGGACGTCGTGACCCCGGTGGTCGGCCGCCTCTCCGCCGCCCTCAAGGCCACCTTCGAGCAGACCACCTCCATCGAGGAGGCCCTGCTGCAGGACCTCCAGCTGGAGCACCAGCTGCTCGACCGCGCCACCTACCTCAAGGTGCTGGCCGAGACCGCCGAGGACACCGGCACCCGGCGCCTGGCCGAGAAGCTCGTCGAGGCGCACAGCGCGACCGTCGAGTGGCTCACCGTCGTCCTCGCCGAGGAGGCCCTGGGCGGCCCCGCCGCCCTGCAGCCGACCCCGGTGCAGAAGGTGGCCGGTGGCGTCGCCCGCGCGGTCAACGCCCCGGTCCGCTTCTGGGCGAACACGGTGAACAACGCCGTCGACACCGTGCGCCACGCCGGCGAGGAGACCTCCGAGCGGTTCTCCGCTGTGGGTGACCGCGCATCCGCGATCAGCGGCGCGGTCCGCGAGACCCTCACCGTCGGCCGCGCCGCCTCGCTGCGCCGCGCCGAGCGGATCGCGCAGCGGGAGGGCAACGACGAGGCCGCCGAGACGGCCCGCGCCGCCCGCGAGGAGCTCGGCGACGTCACCGCCGACGAGCTGCCGATCAAGGGCTACGACTCGATGTCGGTGCAGGACGCCGTGAAGGCGATCAAGCAGCTGCAGACGCCGCACGACATCAACGTGATCATCCGCTACGAGGAGACCCACAAGAACCGGTCGAACGTGGCCAGCGCCGCGCAGACCCGGCTGGCCGCCCTGGCCAAGGAGGCCGTGGGCGTCAGCGAGTGAGGCATGGGCCCCGTCCGGACCGAACGGGGCCGCGCACGCGGAGGGCCCGCATCCCCACGGGGGTGCGGGTCCTCCGCGTGGGTGGGATCGCGCGCCTCCCGCGTTTGGCGCGCCGACGACGAAGGGGAAGCCTGCACCCATGAGCATCACACCTGAGGCCCTCGAGGCGGAGTTCTCGCTGACGACGGCCGCGACCCGGCTCGACTTCCTGAGCCGCCGCGACGACGGCGACACCGCGCTGAACACCGTCAGCGACCACGACGAGGACGACTGGTCGGCATCCCTGCGCGACACCGGGACCCAGCTCGACGTCTACGAGGCGCTCGAGCTCCTGGCCCTGGGCGAGGTGGTCTCGCGCCGCGCCCACGACAGCCAGCTGACCGGTATCCGTGCCGCGCTGCGCGGCGGGGCGGAGTGGGAGCAGATCGCCGCCGCGCTCGGCGTCACCCCGCAGCAGGCGTGGGACTCCTTCGCCGAGTCGATCGACCGACAGCTCGACGCCACGTCGGCCGAGAAGGCCCGCGAGCTCGCCGGCGCCCGCCCCGGCCGCTGAGCCGGGGGAGCGCAGTCGTCAGCGCACGTCGACGCCCCGCCAGAAGGCCACCCGGCCGGTGATCTCCCGCGCGGCGTCCTTCGGCTCGGGGTAGTACCAGGCGGCGTCCGGGTTCTGCTGCCCGTCGACCTCCAGCGTGAAGTAGGAGGCGGTGCCCTTCCAAGGGCAGACGGTGTGCTTGTCCGACGGGCGCAGCACGTCGGCGCGGACGGCGTCGCGGGGGAAGTAGGCGTTGCCCTCGACGGTGACGACGTCGTCGGACTCGGCGATGACGACGCCGTTCCAGGTAGCGGTGGTCATGCCCCGATCGTCCTCCGCCCGCGGCCCGCGTGCCGGTCGCGATCGAGGGGCGTGACGAGCGGCCGCCTAGGCATGGAGGAGAGGGTGGCCGACCGGTCGCCGACCCGTTCCCGGACCGCAGGAGGACCTCCCATGGCGCAGCCCCACCAGCGCGGTGACGACGACCGGAGCGGGGGAGAGGGCTCCCCGGAGGGGCGTCGCCGCGCCAAGATCCTGATCCCGTTGGCCGTCCTGCTGGTGATCCTCGGCATCTTCACCTACATCCTCGTCGTCTCCCTGGGCACCACCGGCGACGACGAGGAGATCGTCGAGAACGAGGGGGCGGGGCCCGCCGTCGTCCTGGAGGTGCCGGCGCCGCTGCCCGGCTGACCACCGCGGTCAGGAGTGCAGCAGGGCGAAGGTCGCCACGGCGTGCACCAGGGCGCGGCCGTCCTGCTCCACGTCGGCCTCGCAGACCGTGAGGTGCTCCCCGCGGGTGCGCAGCCGGGCGGCCACCTGCACCTGCCCGGTGGTCCCCGGCCGCAGGTAGGTCACCGTCAGCTGGCTGGTCGCGGCACCTCCCCGTCCTCGGTGGTGGTGCGGACCGCCTGGCCCATCGCGGTGTCGACCAGCGTCGCCAGCACCCCGCCGTGCAGCGTGCCGGCCGGGTTGAGGTGCTCGTCGGTCACCTCGAACACCATCCGGGCCGCGCCGTCCCCGTCCGGTTCGGGCCGGGCGCCCAGCCGCTCGGCGAACCCGCTGGAGGTCACGTCGTCGCTCATCCCGGGCGGCTACCCCGCCGGGGGAGGGCGCACGCCCCGGACCGCGGGTCGCCGGGACGGGTGGGGTGCACGTCGTCCGCCGTGACCCGTCCGGGGCACCGGTCGCACCACCGGCGCTCCCGCGCGGCGCCGATGAGCAAGGATCCCCGGGTACGCACCACGTCCAGTGAACTCAGGAGCACCCATGAGCCACCCCGGGAACGGCCCGGACCAGAACCCGTCGGGCCAGCAGCCGGGCCAGCCCGGGCCGTTCGGCCAGCCGGGTCAGCCGGGTCAGCCCGGTCAGTTCGGCCAGCAGCCGGGTCAGCCGGGTCAGTTCGGCCAGCCGGCGCAGCCCGGCCAGCCGTACCAGCCCTTCGAGCAGACCGGTCAGCAGCCGTACCAGCCCGGGCAGCCGTACCAGCCCGGGCAGCCGGGTCAGCCCGCCGGCGGCTGGGTGCCGCCGCAGGGCGGCGCGACGCCGTGGGGCCAGCCGGAGAAGAAGGGCGGCGCGGCCAAGAAGGTGCTGCTGGCCGTGGGTGGCGTCCTGGTGGCCCTCGTCGCCGTGGGCCTGCTGTTCAGCATGCTCGGCGGTGGTGAGCCCGAGGTCGGTGACTGCGTGGCCAACCTCGAGGGCGAGGAGGTCGAGACCGTCGAGTGCGAGGCGGCCGAGGCCGAGGCCCGCATCGTCGGCATCGACGAGCAGGAGCTGAACTACGCCGACTTCCTGGCCGAGGACGTCTGCCTCGACTTCGAGTCCGCCGTCGGCGCCATCTGGGTGGGTGCCGACGAGGCCGAGCCCGGCACGATCTACTGCGCCGAGCCGGTCTGACCCCGGTGCGTCCACGGGTGCCCCGCCGGTCCGCCGGCGGGGCACCCGTCGTGGGCGGTCACGCCTGCCGTGCGGCACCGTCGTCGCCGCCGCGCCGCTCCAGGTAGTAGGCCC
This sequence comes from Blastococcus sp. KM273128, assembly GCF_021698975.1. Taxonomy (GTDB): domain Bacteria; phylum Actinomycetota; class Actinomycetes; order Mycobacteriales; family Geodermatophilaceae; genus Blastococcus. Next base: position 40,601 of record NZ_SSXA01000015.1, read on the forward strand.
CGAGCGCGCCGGCCAGCGTCGCGAAGACCGCCACCGAGTAGGTCGCCAGGGCGATGTCGAGGACGCGGGCCAACCCGCCGTCGGCGGTGAGCGGCTGCCCGACGATCGTGGCCAGGGCCGCGTCGTAGAGGGCGGTGCCGTAGGAGTCGTAGGCGCCGAGCACGTACAGCAGCTGGCTGGTCGCCAGCACCACCACGGTCGTCACCGCGCCGAGCCAGCCGATCCGGCCGCTGAGCAGACGCCCCGCCGACCGCGAGCCGCGGACCGCCGCGGACACCACGCCCCCGACGCGCGCCGCTCGCAGCAGCACCAGCGCGCGGGCGAACCGCAGGAACGGCACCGCGAGGAAGACCACCTGCCACCAGTTCCGCTTCCAGAACCGGCGCCGGTCGCGGGCGCTGACCGCCCGGTAGGCGAACTCGGCGACGAACACCGCCCAGAGCACCCAGCCGACGACGCTCAGCGTGGTGGTCAGCCAGGGCTGCCGGGCCAGCGACTGCCCCAGGACGACGAGCACGAACACCAGGCCGAGCGCGCCCATCGGCTTGTCCAGCCGCCGGGCCAGCCCGGTCCGCTCCGGGGCGTCGTCGACCTCGGGGACGGGGTGGTGCGGGGGACCGGCGTGCGGGGGCTGCATCGGCGTCCCCTACCCCGCGGGCACGGAGGTGCCTCCCCGGATCAGGGCAGCCGCTGCAGCAGCACGCGGGCGACCGCGGCCGCCTCCGGCGAGGGGTCCCCGGCCGCGGCCGCGCGCAGCCACGCCGCCAGCGGGCCGGCGACCGCGGGGGAGAGGGCGGTGATCCACGCAGCGCTGCGGGCACGTGCCTCGGCGACGTGCTCGGTGCCGCCGCCGGGGCCGTGGGCCACGACCTCCGGGCGGCTGGCCAGCAGTCCGCCCAGGTGCCAGTCGCCCCCGGTCGTCCGCGCGGCGATCGCCTCCAGCCGGTCCGCGGCCTCGCGGAGCAGCGCGGCGTCGTCCTCGGGCGGGCCGGGGCGTCCTTCTCCGGCGGCGGGGCGCGTCACGTCGTCCATCGAAGCGCACGGCGCGCGGAGGTGGGCGGCTCGTCGGCGCGGGGCGGGGCATGCTTAGGTATGCCTCGCCTATCTCCAGGAGGATGCACGTGACCAGGCCCGGGCGCACGACCGTCGTCGTCTCCACCCTCACCCTCGCGGCCTCGCTGGCCGCCTGCAGCTCCGACGCCGACACGCTCACCGTCTACAGCGCCCAGCACGAGAGCCTGGTCCGCACGATGCTCGAGGACTTCACCGAGGAGACGGGCATCGAGCTGGAGTTCCGCGACGCCAACGACTCGGAGCTGGCCAACCAGATCATCGAGGAGGGCGAGGCCTCGCCGGCCGACGTCTTCCTCACCGAGAACAGCCCCGCCATCTCCGCCGTGGACCGGGCCGGGCTGCTCGCGCCGCTGGACCAGGCCACCCTGGACCAGGTAGACGCGCAGTTCCGCCCCTCCTCGGGCAACTGGGTCGGGTTCGCCGCCCGCTCGACGACGCTGATCTACAACCCGGCGGAGATCGGCGAGGAGGAGCTGCCGGCCTCGATGCTGGAACTGGCCGACCCCGCGTGGGAGGGCCGCGTCGGCATCGCCGCCGGCGGTGCGGACTTCCAGGCGATCGTGAGCGCCGTGCTGGCGCTGGAGGGCGAGGAGGCGACCCGGGAGTGGCTCGCCGGTCTCGAGGACAACGCCGAGATCTACGCGAGCAACACCGCCATCATGAAGGCGGTCGACGAGGGCGAGGTCCCGGTCGGCATCACCTACCACTACTACTGGTTCCGCGACCAGGCGCAGGACGGGCTCATCGGGGACGACGCCGCCCTCCACTACTTCCGCAACCAGGACCCGGGCGCCTTCCTCAGCGTCTCGGGCGCCGGGGTGCTGGCCTCCTCCGACCAGCCCGAGCAGGCGCAGCAGCTGGTCGAGTACCTCACCGGCCGCGCGGCCCAGGAGCGGCTCGCCGGGAGCAGGGCCCTCGAGTACGCCGTCGGGTCGGGCGTCTCCTCGGCCGAGGCGCTGCCCCCGCTGGCCGAGCTGCAGGCGCCCGACGTCGACCCGGGTTCGCTCGACGCGCCGCAGGTCACCGAGCTCATGCAGGAAGTGGGCCTGCTCTGACCCCTCCCGTGCTCCGCAGCCCGAGCCCCGGGGCGCCGGTCCTGCCGGTGGTCCGGGGCTCCGGCGCGTCCGCGGGCACGGCGCGGCGACCGCTGCGCCGCTCGCCGGTCACCCTCGCGCTGGCCGCCTGCGTCGCGGCCCTCTCCCTCCTGCCGCTGGCCCACATCGCGGGGTACACCGTCGAGGTCGGCTGGTCGGGCGTCCGCGAGCTGGTGCTCCGGCCCCGGGTCGGCGAGCTGCTCTGGAACACGACCCGGCTGGCCGCGGGGACGGTGGCGGTCTGCGGGGTCCTCGGCGTCGGGGCGGCGTGGCTGGTGGCGCGTTCCTCGGTTCCGGGCCGCGGGCTGTGGCACGTGCTGCTGGTGGCCCCGCTGGCCGTGCCGGCGTTCGTGAACAGCTTCGCGTGGATCTCCCTGCTGCCGGGCCTGGACACCTACGCGGGGGCGCTGCTGGTCGTCTCGCTGTCGTACTTCCCCTTCGTCTACCTGCCGGTCGTGGCCGCCTTCCGCGGCCTGGACCCGGCGCTGGAGGAGACGGCCCGCGGGCTGGGCCTCTCCGGGTGGGCGGTCTTCCGGCGGGTGCAGCTCCCGCAGCTCCGGGTGGCCCTGCTCGGCGGCTCACTGCTCGTGGCGCTCCACGTGCTGGCCGAGTTCGGGGCGCTGCAGATGCTGCGCTACCCGACCTTCACCACCGCCATCTACGACCAGTACCGGGCCACCTTCAACGGCCCGGCGGCGACGATGCTGGCCGGCGTCCTGATCCTGCTGTGCCTGCTCCTGCTGCTGGCCGAGGTCCGGCTGCGGGGGCACCGCGGCTACGCCGGCAGCGGGCGCGGGGCGGCCCGCCCGGTCCGGCCGGTGCCGCTGCGGGCGCTGACCACCCCCGCGCTGCTGGCGCTCGCCGGGCTCGTCGGCCTGGCGCTGCTGGTCCCCCTGGGGGCGCTGGCCTACTGGCTGGCCGAGGGCACGTCGGCCGGCGCGGACTGGGCGGGGCTCGCCGTTGCGACCGGGACGACGCTGGCCCTGGCCGCCGCGGCGGCCGCGGTCACCACGGCCATGGCGCTGCCCACCGGGTGGCTGGCCGTCCGCGCCCGCGGGCGCACGGCGACGCTGCTGGAGCGGGCCACCTACCTGGGCAGCTCGTTGCCCGGCATCGTCGTGGCGCTGGCCCTGGTGACGCTGAGCATCCGGGCGACGCCGTGGCTCTACCAGACCGTCCCGGTGCTGCTGGCCGCGTACGCGATCCTCTTCCTCCCCCGGGCGATCGTCCCCGTCCGCGCGGCGGTCGAGCAGTCCCCGCCCCTGTACGACGACGTCGCCGCCTCCCTCGGGTCCTCCGGGCTCGACCGGTTGCGCCGCATCACCCTGCCGCTGCTCGCGCCGGGCCTGGGCGCGGGCGCGGCCCTGGTCTTCCTCGCGGTGGTCACCGAGCTCACCGCCACCCTGCTGCTCGCGCCCACCGGCACGGCCACCCTCGCCACCGCGTTCTGGTCGGCGAGCAGCGCGCTGTCCTACGGGGGCGCCGCCCCCTACGCGGCCGTGATGGTGCTGCTCTCCGCGCCCGCCACCGTGCTGCTCTCCCGCGACACCCGACGAGGTCCGACCCCATGAGCTCCCTCACCGTGACCGGCCTGACGAAGGCCTTCGGCGCCACCCCGGTGCTCACCGGGGTGGACCTGCACGTGCCGGCCGGCGGGTTCACCGCGCTGCTCGGCCCGTCCGGCTGCGGCAAGACGACGCTGCTGCGCCTCGTCGCCGGGTTCGACGACCCCGACGGCGGCACCGTGGCCCTCGGCGACCGCGTCGTCGCGGGCGCCGGGCGGGGCGTGCCGGCCCGGCAGCGGGGGATCGGCTTCGTGCCGCAGGAGGGCGGGCTCTTCCCCCACCTCAGCGTCGCCGGCAACGTCGCCTTCGGCCTGCCCCGGCGCCGGCGCGGCGACCGGGGCCGGGTGGCGGACCTGCTGGCCCTGGTGGGCCTGGACGCCGGGCTGGCCGACCGGTCGCCGCACCAGCTCTCCGGCGGGCAGCAGCAGCGCGTCGCCCTCGCCCGGGCACTGGCTCCCGAGCCCGCGCTCGTCCTGCTCGACGAGCCGTTCTCCTCCCTGGACGCCGCGCTGCGCGAGGACACGCGGCGGGCGGTCGTCACCGCGCTCGCGGCCGCCGGCGCGACCGCCGTGCTGGTCACCCACGACCAGGCCGAGGCGCTGTCCACGGCCGACCAGGTGGCGGTCCTGCGCGGCGGCCGGCTGGTGCAGCTCACCGACCCGCGGACGCTCTACCGGCGCCCGGCCGACCTCGACGTGGCCGCGTTCGTCGGCGAGTCGGTGGTCCTCGACGCCGAGATCCGGGACGGCAGCGCGCGCTGCGTCCTGGGCGACCTCCCGGTCGCCGGCGCGGTGGCCGACGGGCCGGCCCGCGTCCTGCTCCGCCCGGAGCAGCTCCGGCTGGGCCCGCCGCTGGGCACGGGGACCCGGGCGCGGGTGCACGCGGTGGACTTCTACGGGCACGACTCCCGCGTGTGGCTCACGCTGCCCGACGGGGGGACGGTGACCGCCCGCCTGGAGGGCGCGGAGCTGCCCGTGGCCGGGCAGGAGGTCGCGATCGAGGTGGCCGGCGCGGCGCTGGCCTACCCGGACCCCGCGCGTGCCGGCCGTGTCGTCGTCGCTGATCCGGCGATCCGAGGGACGCGCCGCGCCCCGGCCGCGCGTGCTGGTTAGGAAAGCCTAAGCTACCGCGCATGGACCTGTTCCTCTTCACCGTCGACCCCCGCTTCGGGCACGACGTCGTGGCCGCCGGTGCGGCGGGGATCGTCGTCGACTGGGAGCGGCGCGGCAAGCTGCGTCGCCAGGCGGGGGAGGGCACCCAGGTCAACGAGGACACCCCGGAGGACCTGTCGCGGATGCGGGCGGCGACCCCGGGCCGCGTGGTCTGCCGCATCAACGGGTTCGGTCCGTGGACCGCCGACGAGGTCGCCGACGCGGTCGCCCGCGGGGCCGACGAGCTGCTGCTGCCCATGGTGCGGGACGCGGAGGAGGTCGACCGGGCGCTCGAGCTCGTCGCCGGGCGGTGCGGCCTGGGGATCCTGGTCGAGACGCAGGACGCGGTCGACCGGATCGCGGAGCTCGCGCGCCGTCCCCTCTCGCGGATCTACGTCGGCCTCAACGACCTGCGCATCGACCGCCGGTCCACCGCGTTGTTCGCCCCGCTGGTGGACGGCACGGTGGACGCGGTCCGGGCGCAGGTGACCGTGCCGTTCGGGGTGGGCGGCCTGACGCTGCCGGGCGGTGGGTTCCCCGTGCCCGGTGACCTGCTGGCCGCGGAACTGGTCCGGATCGACGCGCAGTTCACGTTCCTGCGCCGCTCGTTCACCGCGGACATGGCCGGCCGCGACCCCTTCGTCGAGGTGCCGCGCCTGCTCGACGGCCTCGACCGGCTCCGCCGGGCCGGTGCCGAGCGCGCCGCCGCGTCCCGCCGGGCGTTCGTCGACGCCGTCGGGGCGGTGGCGCAGGAGGTCCCAGCGCGGGTCGCGCAACCGGCGTGAGAGCGCTCGTGACCGGCGCCGGCGGGTTCGTCGGCCGGCACCTGGTGACGCGGCTGGAACGCGACGGCTGGCAGGTCACCGGGCTGACCCGCCGGGACGTCGACCTGGCCGACCCCGTCGCCGGCGCGGCCGCCGTGCGGGCCGCGGAGCCGGACGTCGTCTTCGCCCTCGCCGCCGGCCGCGCCAAGGCCACGCCGGAGGAGCGCGCCGCCACCACGGCGGTCAACACCAGCCCCTGGCTGGTCGACGCGCTGCCCGACCGGTGCCGGGCCGTCGTCCGGCTGGGCTCTTCCACCGAGTACGCCGCCGCCCCGCACCCGCTGGCCGAGGACGCGGCGCTGGAGCCACGCGGCTTCTTCGGCGCCACCAAGGCCGCCGGCTCGCTGCTGCTGCAGGCGGCGGCGGCCGAACGCGGGGTCCGGGCGGCGGTGCTCCGCGCCTTCCAGGTGTACGGGCCCGGTGACCACCCCACCCGGCTGGTCCCCGTCGTGATGGCCGCCGCCCGCACCGGCGGCACGGTGCCGCTGCCGGCCCACGTCAGCCGGCGCGACTGGGTGTGGGTGGGGGACGTCGTCGAGGCCTGCGTCCGCGCAGCGGTGGCCGACGACCTGCCCCCCGGCGCCGTGCTGAACATCGGGACGGGTGTCCAGACGGGCACCGCCGAGCTGGTGGCCCTCGCCGAGCGGGTGACCGGCCGCCCGATCGCGACCGCGCCGGGCGCCCACCCGGGGCGTGGCTGGGACACCGCCGACTGGGTGTGCGACCCCGCGCTGGCCCGGCGGCTGCTGGGCTGGACCCCCGAGGTCGACCTGGCCGACGGCCTGGCCCGGACCTGGGCGGCGGCGTGACCGACGGCGGGGGAGCCGGTCCCCGCGTGGCCGTGGTCGTCCCGGTGCACGGCAACGAGGCGACCCTCGCGGAGCTCGCGGACCGGCTCGCGGTCGCGCTCGCCGGCCGGCCGTGGCGGCTGCGGCTGGTCGTCGACGCCTCGCCCGACGACAGCGCCGCCGTGGCGTGCGCACTCGCCGCGCGGGACGCCCGGATCGCGGTCACCGAGCTGGCGGTGAACGTCGGGCAGCACGCGGCGCTGGCGCGGGGGCTCGACGAGGAGGCGGCCGCCGACGTCTGGGTCTGCCTGGACGCCGACCTCCAGGACCCGCCGGAGGCGGTGCCGCTGCTGCTCGACCGGCTGGCCGCCGGGGACGTGGCGGCGGTCTTCGCCGGGCGGCGTGGCCGCTACGAGTCGCCGCTGCGGCGGCTCACCGGCACCCTGCACCGGCGCGTGGCGGGGCGGCTGACCGGCCTGCCGCCGGACGCCGGCGCCTTCCTCGCCATGGGCCCGGCCGTGCGGGCCGCCGTCGTCCCGGCCGTCCGGGAGCAGGGGGCGCCGAGCGTGGTGCTCGCCGTCGGCCGTTCGGGCCGGCCGGTCGCGAGCGTGCCGGTCGTCCGGGACCGGAGACCGGTGGGCCGGTCGGCGTGGACCGCCCGGGCCCGGGTGCGGCAGTCGCTCGGGTCGCTGGCCTGGGCGGCGCGGGCCCGCCGCTGACGGCGGGCGGTCAGCGGGTCCAGAGCTGCAGGACCAGGTGGGTCCTGCTCGCCGGGAAGTCGTGCTGCTCGACCATCTGCAGGCCCGCCGTCCGCAGGATCTCGTCGTCGTCGGTGGGCTCGGGCTCGCCGTCGATGAGGCGGCGCACCACCCACACCCGGTCCGCACCCGGTGGCGCGTCGTCCGGGGGCAGGACGACGTCCGGGCGCAGCCGGGGGGCCAGGTCGCGGACGTAGTGGTCCAGGCCGGTGGCCGACCGCTGGTCGGCGGCGACGACGGGCTGGCCGGGCTCGTGGACCCCGGCCAGCACCGCGACCAGGTCGTCGGCCCGCTCCCGCGGACCCCGGTCGGCCAGCGGGGCGGAGGCCAGCAGCGCGCAGGCCAGCAGGAGGGCGCCCACCGGCGCCCGGGCCGGCCGCGGCAGCGACATCGCGCCGGCCGCCGCGAGCACGCCGAGGCCGAGCAGCCCGGCCAGCAGGTAGCGGGGGTGGTAGACCGGCCGCACCAGCTCCGCGACCAGCAGCAGGGCCAGCGGCACCAGCAGCCAGCAGGTGCCGACCACCCGCGCGCCGGTGGACCGGACGGCGCCGACCACGGCCAGCCCCACCGCCAGGTACAGCAGCGGGTTGCTGCCGCCGGCCCACGCCTCGGCGGCCCGCACGACGAACTCCCCGTCGGAGTCGGTCAGGTGCTCGGCGTTGCGCGCGCCGGTGCCGTTGAGCACGGCCAGAGCCACGAACCCCACCGCGGGCAGCGCGCCCAGCGCGCCGGTGAGCACGACCGGCAGCGCACGCCGGCGGCGCAGGACCACGGCGGCGGTGACGAACGCGGCCAGCACGGTCACCGCGTACCAGTGGGCCAGGCCCATCCCGGCGCCGGCCAGGCCGAACAGCAGCAGCCCGCGCGGCGGCTCCTGCAGCCAGCGCACCAACCCCAGCACCGCGCCGCCGGTGGCCAGCACCGCCAGCCCGTAGCTGCGCGCCTCCACCGAGTGCTCGAGCAGCAGCGGGCTGGCGGCCAGCACCAGGCCCGCCAGCACCCCGGTGGCCCGATCCGCCAGCCGGGTCAGCGCACGGGTGATCAGCGCGAGGCCCCCGGCCGTCGCCAGCAGGGACAGCACGCGCAGCGAGGTGTCGCCGCCCAGCCCGGGCACCGACGTCCAGAGGTGCGTGACCAGGTAGTAAGGGGCGTTGTAGGACGGCGGCACCCCGGCCAGGTAGCTGGTCGTCCCCTCGCCGGTGGCGATGGCGGTGACGATGTCGCCCAGCGGCAGGCGGGAGACCTCTGCCGTGAACAGCTCGTCGAACCACAGGCCGTGGCCGGGGAGCAGCAGCCGGCCCCCGAGGAGGGCCACGAGGACGGCGGGCAGCAGCTCCACCGGCGACCAGCGCTGCGGCCCGGCATCCCGGACGCCGGCAGCGGTGGTCGGGGAGGGGCGCTCCGTCACCGTCGGCACCCCAGCAGGTTAGGCGACCCTGACCGGACCGCCGTCCACGGCACCGCGGGCTGCGGTCCGGCCGGTCAGGCGGGTTCCCGCCGCATGGGCACGTGCGGGATGCCGTCCTCGAGGTAACCCGGCCCGCTCCGGCGGAAGCCGAACCGGCCGTACCACTCCTCGAGGTGGGCCTGCGCGCCCATCGTCAGCGGCCCGTCGCCGTAGCTCGCCAGCGCGGCCTCGATGAGCCGGCCGGCCAGCCCGCGCCCGCGCGCCGCCGCGGCGGTGGCGACCCGGCCGACGGCCCGCGTCCCGCCGTCGTCGAGCACACGGATGGTGGCCAGCACCGCGCCGTCCTCCTCGATCCAGAGGTGCTCGGTGGTGGGCTCGGTGTCCCGGCCGTCCAGCTCCGGGTACGGGCACTCCTGCTCGACCACGAAGACGTCGACGCGCAGCCGGCACAGCGCGTAGACCTCGAAGGGCGTCAGGTCGGCGAACCGGGCGCGGCGCAGCAGGGGCTCGGGGGCGGTCCCGGCGGAGGTCATGCAGCAGTTGTAGCCGGGGCACCCGGCCGCCCGAGCGCCCGGGGTGGTCGGCGAAAACTCCGCGGTGCCCGGGAGTGGGCCACCGACGCGGGGTAGGGGCACGGCATGTCGATGATGGACCCCCTGGACCCCTTCTCCGGCCGCGAGGCCGATGACGGCATCCCCGCAGCCGACCCGGGCGCCGGTGCGCCGCCGACCGCCGACGGGTTCGGCATCGGCGGCGAGGAGCCCGACCGCGCGCCGGAGACCGATCGCGCCGGGGCGGGCGGGAGCGCCGACCAGGCCGAGGACCCGCCCTTCCGCACGCCCGATCCGCACGACGTCGGACCGGCCTCGGAGAGCTGACCCCCGCCGGGCCGTCAGCCGCCCAGCGCGGCGACGGCCCGGTCCACCAGCTGGAAGTGGCCCACCGCCCAGAAGGCGGCCCCCGCCAGGACGAGCCCGCCCACGGTCACCGCGACCGAGCTGACCGGGTGCTGGCGGGCGTGCTGCCACGCCTCCTGCGCCTTGCGCTTGAAGGTGGTGAAGAAGCGGCGCGCCCAGGCGAACTCGGTCGACCACACCCACAGGCCGGCGAGGACCGGCGGGATCGTCAGCGGCCCGGGCAGCACCGTCAGGGCGAGGCCGAGGAGCACCAGCAGCAGCCCGGCGGTGAACACCGCGACGCGGTAGGCGATCGCGACGCTGGGGTTGCCGTGCACCCGCGCGCGGAAGGAGCCGGGTTCGATCTCGCGCGGGCGGCCCAGCCCGTCGGTGCAGTGCGCGCACCGGGTGCTGCCCGCGCCGGCGGGCGGCTCGGCCGCCCGGTTGCCGGTGAACCGGTGGTCGGCGGTGCGGGTGGACGGCACGGGGGCTCCCACGGAGTGCTCCTCGGAGGCGGCGAGGAGCGGCTCCTCGGCGGACGGGCGTCGTGCGGGGGTACCCGCCCGCCGGCCGGTCATGCCGATGGTGTGCAACCCGGTTGCGTCGTTCCCACCCTGGGCAGGCCCCTCCCGGGCGGTATGTGCACTAAAGGCCCTGAGGGGCGTAGCGGGCGGCGGACCGGGCGCGCGTCTTGGCGGCCTCGACCTCCCGGTCCTTGGGCGGCGCGGCGGTGACCAGGGCGTCGAGCAGGCGGGCGGAGGCGGCGGCCACCTCGGCGACGGCCTGCTCGAAGACCTCGGCATTCGCCCGGGACGGCCTGGTCGTGCCGCTGATCTTGCGCACGTACTGCAGGGCCGCGGCGTGGATCTCCTCGTCGGCCGCCGGGGGTGCGAAGTTGGCCAGCGGGCGGATGTTCCGGCACATGCCGGGCAGCGTAGGGGTGGAGCCGCCCGGCGGGGCGGGCGCGGAGCACGGTCGGTGAGACGGAGGAGGACGGCGCGATGGCGGTGCTGCTGGTGGACGTGGCGAACGTGGTCGGCGCCCGCCCCGACGGCTGGTGGCGGGACCGGGCCGGGGCGGCCACCCGCCTGCTGGACCGGCTGGCCGGCCTCGCCGGAACCACGGTGCCCGGCCCCGACGGCGGGGAGCTACCCGGGACCAGGGTCGTCGCCGTCGTCGAGGGCCGCGCGCGGGACGTGCCGGCGCCCGAGGGCGTGGACGTGGTGCGCGCCCCGGGAAGCGGGGACGACGCCCTCGCCGCGACGGCCGCCGAGCACGCGCGCGCCGGCGAGGAGGTGCTCGTCGTGACCGCCGACCGCGGGCTCCGCGCCCGGCTGCCCGGCGGCGTGGCCGTGACCGGGCCGGGTTGGCTGCTCGCCGAGCTGGACCGGCGCACCGCATGACCACGTGGCCGGTCGGGTAGCCGGTTGCGGACAACCGGTGTCCTCGGGCACCGGCCGCCGCCGCAGCGAGGAGCACCCCGTGCCGATCCCCGACCCCAGCGGGTCACCCCTCACCGTGCTGATCACCGGCGCGTCCAGCGGCATCGGCCGGGCGACGGCGCTGCGGCTGGCCGGCCGCGGCGCGCGCCTGGTCCTGGTCGCGCGCGGCCGGTCGGCGCTGGAGGAGACCGCCGAGGAGCTGCGCGCCGCCGGTGCCGCCGCCGTGACGGTGTGCCCGGCCGACGTGCTCGACGAGCAGGGGATCGCCGCGGTCGTCGACGCCGCGGTCCGCGAGCACGGCCGCCTCGACGTCGTCGTGCACTCCGCCCAGGTCATGGCCTACGGCCGCATCGAGGACGTGCCCAAGGAGGTCTACGAGCGCGTCGTCGACACCTCCCTGCACGGCACCGCCACCCTGGCCCGGCACGTGCTCCCGGTCTTCCGCCGCCAGCGCGCCGGGCACCTGGTGATCGTCAACTCGCTGCTGGGCACCGTGACCACGCCCGTGCTGGGCAGCTACGCCGTCGCCAAGTGGGGGCAGCTGGCGCTCGCCCGGGTGCTGCAGCAGGAGACCCGGGACGAGCCGGGCATCTCGGTCTCGGTGGTGCACCCCGGCGGCGTGAACACGCCGATCTACTACCAGGGCGCCTCGTACGCCGGCTCGACCGGCCGCCCGCCCCCGCCGGTGTACTCCGCGGCCCGGGTGGCCCGCCGGGTGCTCGCCACGGTGGACCGCCCGCGGCGGGCCGTGCAGGCCGGCGCGTTCAACCACGTGGTCACCGCGGGGTTCCGGCTGCTGCCCGGGCTGTACGACCGCCTCGTCGAGCCGCTGCTGCGCACCTTCGCCCTGGCCGGGGACGACGCGCCGCCCACCGAGGGCAACGTGTTCCGGTCGCGGCCCGAGGGCAACGCCGTCGAGGGGCGCTGGCGCAGCATCTGAGGCGGGCGCGTGAACAGCCTGTTCCGTCCCGTCGCAGGGCATTGCCCCGGCGACGGCGCAGGGCCAGGCTTACCCCACCCGACCTGCGGGGGCTCACCCGGAGGCCGGCCCATGACCGCGGAACCGCAGGAACACCACCCCCGGCCGGTCGCCCGGCACGGCGTCGAGGCCGAGGCGGTGGAGGCCGGTTACCACCAAAAGCGGCAGCTGCGCACCGGCACCGCCGGCTGGGTGCTGCTGGCGGGTCTCGGTGTCGCCGCGGTCATCTCCGGTGACTACGCGGGCTGGAACTTCGGGCTGGCCGAGGGCGGCTTCGGCGGGCTGCTGATCGCCGTCGTCCTCATGGCGGTCATGTACTCGGCGATGGTGCTCGGGCTCGCCGAACTGGGCTCCGCGCTGCCGACGGCGGGGGGCGGCTACACCTTCGCCCGCCGCGCGCTGGGCCCGTGGGGCGGGTACGCGACCGGTGTCGCGGTGCTGATCGAGTACGCCATCGCACCCGCCCGCGATCGCCACCTTCATCGGCGCCTACGTGGAGTCGCTGGGCCTGTTCGGCATCACCGACGGCTGGTGGGTGTACCTGGCGGTGTACGCCCTGTTCATCGGCATCCACCTGATGGGCGTCGGCGAGGCGCTCTCGGTCATGCTGGTCATCGCGGGCATCGCCGTCGCCGGCCTGGTCGTGTACCTGGCGGGGGCGATCCCGGCGTTCGACTCGTCGAACCTGCTCGACATCGCGCCCACCGTCGCCGCCGGCGCCTCGGACTTCCTGCCCTTCGGGCTGATGGGCATCTGGGCGGCGTTCCCGTTCGCCATCTGGTTCTTCCTGGCCGTCGAGTGCGTGCCGCTCGCCGCCGAGGAGGCCCGCGACCCCGCCCGGGCGATGCCCCGCGGCATCGTCGCGGCCATGGGCCTGCTGCTGGTGCTGGCGCTGCTCATGCTGGTCTTCACCGCGGGCGCCGGGGGCTCGGCGGCGATGTCGGCCAGCGGCAACCCGCCCGTGGAGGCGCTGGAGGTGGCCGGCTCGCCCTCGGCGCTGGTCACGGTGGTGAACTACGCCGGCCTCTTCGGCCTGGTGGCGAGCTTCTTCTCGATCATCTACGCCTACTCGCGGCAGACCTTCGCGCTCTCCCGCGCCGGGTACCTGCCGCGGGCGCTGTCGGTGACCAACGGCCGCAAGGCCCCGGTGCTGGCGCTGCTGGTGCCCGGCGCGATCGGCTTCGTCCTGTCGCTGACCGGCCAGGGCGCGATGCTGCTGAACATGGCCGTCTTCGGCGCCACCGTCTCCTACGTGCTGATGATGGTCAGCCACATCGTGCTGCGCCGCCGAGAGCCCGGCCTGCACCGCCCCTACCGGACGCCGGGCGGCACGGCGACCACCGGCGTCGCGCTGGTGCTGGCCGCCGCGGCCGTCATCGCCACCTTCCTGGTCGACGAGGTCGCCGCGTTCTGGACGCTGGGCGCCTACGCCCCATTCCTCGGGTACTTCGCCGTCTACAGCCGCCACCACCTGGTGGCCTCGGCCCCCGAGGAGGAGTTCGAGCTGCTCGCCGCGGCCGAGGAGGAGGTGCGATGACCGTCCGCAGCACCACGCTGGGCGGGCACACCTACGAGTTCGCGTCGCTCGCGGACCTGCTGGCCAAGGCGACGCCGGCCCGCTCCGGTGACGTGCTGGCCGGGTGCGCGGCGGGGTCCGCGGCCCAGCGGGTCGCCGCGCAGGTGGTGCTCGCCGACCTGCCCCTGGCGACCTTCCTGGAGGAACAGGTCGTCGGCTACGACGAGGACGACGTCACCCGGCTGATCCTCGACACCCACGACCCGGTCGCCTTCGCGCCGGTGGCCGGGCTGACCGTGGGGGAGTTCCGGGACGAGCTGCTCACCTGGGCCGCGGAGGGCGACGAGACCGCGATCAGCTCGCTGGCCCGCGGCCTCACACCGGAGATGGTCGCCGCCACCTCGAAGCTGATGCGCAACGCCGACCTGGTCGCGGTCGGCCGGCGCGCCCGGGTGGTGACCGGCCTGCGCAGCACCCTGGGCCTGCCCGGGCGGCTGGCCTCCCGGCTGCAGCCCAACCACCCGACCGACGACCCGCTCGGGGTGACGGCGTCGATCGTCGACGGGCTGCTCCAGGGCTCCGGCGACGCGGTCATCGGCATCAACCCCGCCACCGACTCCCCGGCGCGGACGGTGGCGCTGCTCGAGCTCGTCGACGCCGTGATCCGCCGCTACGAGATCCCCACCCAGTCGTGCGTGCTCGCCCACGTGACCACCACGCTGCGCGCCCTGGAGCAGCGGGCGCCGGTGGACCTGGTGTTCCAGTCGGTCGCCGGCACCCAGGCGGCCAACCGCGGCTTCGGCGTGACGCTGGACCTGCTCGCCGAGGCCCGGGCGGGCGCGCTGGAGCTCGGCCGGGGCACGGTCGGCCGCAACGTCACGTACTTCGAGACGGGGCAGGGGTCGGCGCTGTCGGCCGACGCGCACCGGGGGATCGACGGGGTGCCGGTGGACCAGCAGACCCTGGAGTGCCGCGCCTACGCGGTGGCCCGGCACTTCGAGCCGCTGCTGGTGAACACCGTCGTCGGCTTCATCGGGCCGGAGTACCTCTACGACGGCAAGCAGGTGGTGCGGGCGGGGCTGGAGGACCACTTCTGCGGCAAGCTGCTCGGCCTGCCCATGGGCGTCGACGTCTGCTACACCAACCACGCCGAGGTCGACGCCGACGACACCGACACCCTCACCCTGCTGCTCGGCGCGGCCGGCTGCTCGTTCGTCATCGCCGTCCCCGGGTCCGACGACGTGATGCTGCACTACCAGTCGCTCTCGTTCTCCGACGTCCTCACCACCCGGCGGGTGCTCGGCCTGCGCCCGGCCCCGGAGTTCGAGGCGTGGCTGACCCGGATGGACCTCCTGGACGCCGACGGGCGGGTGCGCACGCTCGCCGCGGACGCCCCCGCGGCCAGGGCGCTGCTCGCGGCGGCCCGGCCGTGACCGTCACCGGGAGCGACCCGTGGGCGGTGCTGCGGGCGGCGACCCGGGCCCGGGTGGCGCTGGGCCGGGCCGGCGACGGGCTGCCGACCGCCCGCGAGCTGGAGTTCCGGCTCGCCCACGCCGTCGCCCGCGACGCGGTGCACACGCCGCTGGATCCGGCGGTGGTGCGGGCCGGCCTCGACGGGGTGCCGGTGCTGGAGGTGCGGTCCGCGGCCGCCGACCGCGCCGAGTACCTGCAGCGCCCCGACCTCGGCCGGCGGCTGGCACCCGGGTGCACGCTGCCGCGGGACGGCGCCGACGTCGCGGTCGTGCTCGCCGACGGCCTCTCCCCGCGGGCGGTGCACGAGCACGGGGCGGCCCTGGCCAGGGCCCTGCTGGAGCGCCTGGACGGCTGGTCGGTCGGCCCGGTCGTCATCGCGACCCAGGCGCGGGTGGCGCTCGGCGACGAGATCGGCGCGCAGCTGGGGGCGCGGGTGGTGCTGGTGCTCATCGGCGAGCGCCCGGGCCTCTCCTCGGCGGACTCCCTCGGCGTCTACCTCACCTGGGACCCGCGGCCGGGCCGGGCCGACAGCGAGCGCAACTGCGTCTCGAACGTCCGGCCGCCGCACGGGCTGGGGTACGCCGAGGCGGCCGACGTGGTGGTGCGGCTGCTGGCGTCCGCCCGGGAGCTGGGCGCCTCCGGCGTCGCGCTCAAGGACGAGGGGCCGGCGCTCCCACCCGCCTAGCCCTCCCGCCCGCCGGTGGGCCGCGCCTCGGGGATGTCGGGGGAGAGCTCGTCGTCGTGCGGGGGCTGCTTCCACTCGACCAGCAGCAGCGAGGCGTCGTCGCTGGTCCGCCCGTGCCGGGCGTCCATGAGGGCGTGCGAGAGGCGGCGCACCGTCTCGGGCACCCGCAGGCCGTCGGTGCTGCTCTGCTCCAGCACCTCGCGGAGCCGGTGCTCGCCGAACTGCTCGCCGTCGTCGAGGCGCTCCTCCACGACGCCGTCGGTGAAGAACAGGACCCGGTCCCCGGGCTGCAGCTGCACCTTCTCCACGCCGGGCTCGCCGGCGCCGAGGCCCAGCGGGCGGGCGGTGGGCCCGGGCAGCTCGTCGGCCACCCGGCCGTCGCGGACGAGCAGCGCCGCCGGGTGACCGGCGTTGACGTAGGTCAGCACGCCGTTGCGGGTGTCCAGCTGCCCGACGTGGGCGGTGGCGAACCGGCCCGGGTAGGCGGCCGCGACCACCCGGTCCATGTCCGCGCACAGCGGCGCCAGCTCCACGCCCGCGCGCCGGCCGTGGCGGTAGGCGGCGGTGACGACGGTCGACATCGTCGCGGCCTCCAGGCCGTGGCCCATGGCGTCGAAGACCGCGAGGTGCAGCGTGTGGTGGTCGTAGGCGTAGTCGAAGCAGTCGCCACCCACGTCGTAGGCCGGCTCGAGCACGCCGGCGAGGTCGAGCTCGGGGGTCTTCATCGACAGCGGCGGCAGGTTCTGCCACTGCAGCTGCGCGGCGAGGCTCATCGGCCGGGTGGTGCGCGTCTGGGCGAAGGCGTCGGTGTACTCGCTCTTGGTCACGACCAGGTCCGCGACCAGCCCGGCGAGCCGCTGGGCCAGCCGGCGGTCGTGCGCGTTGACCCGGTCCAGCGTGAAGGAGAGCACGCCGACCCGGTCGGAGCCGTCGAGCATCGGCAGGTGCAGCCGCACCGCGCCGCCGCCCTCGTCGGTCTCGACCGGCTCCTCGGTGGCGAAGGCCCGGCCGGCGGGGCTGCCGTCGATGGGCAGCACCTCCGCGTGAAGCCCGCGCCCGCGCAGCGGCTGGAGCGTGCGCTGGTCGTAGTCCTGGAGGTGGATGGCGACGTCGCGGCAGCCCAGGCCCGCGAGCTCCTGGGCCACCAGCGGGCCGACCAGCCGGGGCGGGATCAGGTGCGCCCGGTCGAGCAGCGAGCCGAGGACGCGCTCGCCGAGGCTCTCCTCGCGCACGGCGGTGTCGTCCCGGTCGCGGAACCCGGCCGTGGGGCCCTGCTCCTCGGCGTGCTGCTCCTCGGCGTGCTGGTCGTCGGCGTGCTGGTCGTCGGCGTGCTGGTCGTCGGCCACCCCCGGTGCATGTGCGGGGTGGGCGGCGGCGAAACGTGGGCCGACGGGCCCGGCCGACCGGCGGCGGCCGGGCCGGGCGCGGTCAGCGGTTCCGGACGCCGGTGAGCACCTCGCCGGGGCGCTGCTGCTCACCGGCGTAGGAGCTGATCGCCACCAGGGTGCCGGTGAGGGCGGGGATGACCCACTGCAGCGTGTCCAGCTGCTGCTGGGCGGCGGCCAGGTCGGCGCGGGCGGCCTTGGTGAGCCGGCTGGGCCGGGTGCCGGACTTCGACGGCACCCCGCCCGCGTCCGACAGCCGCTGCCCCAGCACCCGGCTGTAGGCGGTGGCGCCGAGCGCCGCCACGGTGACGAGCGTCTTCAGCGTCGACATGCCGGCGACGCCCTGCTGGGCGGCCACGCGCTGCCGGTTCGCCCGCAGCTGCCCGACGCTCCCGACCAGGTGGGCGCCGATGGCGGCGGCGTTGACCGGGGTCCAGCGGTCCCAGCCGGCGTTGGCGACGCGCCCGGTGGCCCGGTCGTCCCCGGCCTCGCCCGCGGCGGCGTTGAGGGCGACGGCGTTGGCCAGGGTGCCGCCGAACCAGGCCGACAGGCCGAGGTCGTGCAGCGAGCGGGAGAGGGTGTTGCGCGCCATGTCGGCTCCTCGGGGAGGGGGTGGTCGACCGTCCCTACCCCGGGCGCCCGGTGGCATGCCGGTCGCGCACGACGGGTCCGCGTGGGTCAGGGGCGGCGCAGCAGCCGGGCCAGCCGGTGCTTCCGGCCCGCGGTGAGCTCGGCGGCGGGCGCCGGGGTCGGTGCCTCCGGCTCCGGGGCCGCCGCGGCCCGCTCGTGCAGCCGGGCGCGCACGTCGTCGGCGGTGTAGGCGCGGCGCTGCCGCTCGTTGCGGGCGAGCACCACACCGCCGGCGGTCACCCCCGCGAGGCCGGCCAGTCCGAGCAGCTTCCAGACGCGCACCTCCGTAACGTAGCGGCCCGTGCCCGAACTCTCCCTGGACGCCGCGGTCGACCTCACGCGCACCGGCGACGTCTGGGTCTTCCGCGGCCCCTCGCTGGCCGACCGCGCCATCCGCGCGCTGACCAACGCGCCGGTCAACCACGTCGGCATGGCGGTCGTGCTGGAGGACCTGCCGCCGCTGCTGTGGCACGCCGAGCTGGGGAAGTCGCTGCCGGACGCGTGGAGCGGCACCCACCAGCGCGGGGTCCAGCTGCACGACCTGCGCGACGCCGTCCTCACCTGGCGCGGGCGGTACGGCCAGCGCGCCTGGCTGCGGCAGCTCGTCGGACCGGCCGAGGACGGCGGGGTGACCCCCGCGATGGAGGACGCCGTGCTGCGGACGGTCGCCCGCCTCGACGGGCGGCCGTTCCCGACCACCCGCGGCCTCGTGCGCGGCTGGGTGAACGGCCGGCTGCGGCGGCACACCTCCGCGGAGACCGTCTTCTGCGCCGAGCTGGTCGCGGCCACCTACACCGCCATGGGCCTGCTGCCGGGCGACCGCCCCTTGAACGCCTACGACCCGGGAAGCTTCTGGTCCGGCGACGACCTGCCGCTGCTGCAGGGCGCCCGCCTCGGCCCGGAGATCCCGGTGGACGTCCCGGCGGCCTGACCCGCCGCGCCGACCGGCCACCGCCGGACCGCCCCCGCACCGCCCGCCCGGCAGCTCTCCGGTCCCACGCCCGCCGGTGCAGCGGGATGACCGACGAGCAGAGGAGGTGCCGGGGCAGTAGCGCTCTGCCCCGTGGGGGTGGGCAGAGCGCTACGGGTGGCGGAACCAATCGGTAGGGCGCCGGCTGGACCACCGGGTGGCCATGGGCCGGGGGAGTAGGGCTCTGCCCTGCGGGGGTGGGCAGCGGGCTACTCCCGCCGACCCCTCAGCGGGCCGCCCGGACCGCCGTCTCCCCGAGGTCCAGCACCGTGTCGCCGGGGCGCTCGACGTCGTCGTCGTGGGTCACGCAGACCACGACCCGCCCGGCGAACGCCGCCCGCAGGTCGCGCACCAGCGCCGCGGCGGTCGGGGCGTCGAGGTGGGCGGTCGGCTCGTCGAGCAGCACGACGTCCCGGTCGGCCAGCAGGGCGCGCGCCGCGGCCAGGCGACGGCGCTCGCCACCGGAGAGCGCCGTGCCGCCGGCGCCGACCGGGGTGTCCAGGCCGTCGGGCAGCGCCGCGACCAGCCCGGCCAGCCCGGTCGCGGCGAGGGCCGCGCGCATCCGGGCCTCCCCGGCGGGCCCGGCCAGCTCGCCGCGCGGGGCGGCCACCGCCAGGTTGGCCCGGATGGACGAGGCGAAGACGTGCGCCTCCTGCGGCAGCCACGCCATGCGGGCGCGCAGGTCGTCGCCGCGGACCAGGTCGGCCGGGACGCCGTCGACGTCGTAGCTGCCCGCGCGGGGCCGCAGCGCGGCCATGAGCACCGCCAGCAGCGTGGACTTGCCCGTGCCCGACGGCCCGCGGACCACCAGCCAGCCGTCCCCGGCCAGGGCGGTGGCGTCGAGCCCGCGCAGCACGTCCGGCCCACCGGGCCAGCCGGCGACCAGACCCTCGGCGCGCAGCGAGCGGACGCCGTCGGGAGCGGGCAGCGGGTCGGCGGGCTCGGCGGCGACCGGTGCGCTGAGGACGGCGTCGATGCGGGCCTGCGCGTCGGCGAGCGCGCCGCGGCGCTGCAGCGCGGCGACGAGCCCGGTCAGCGGCTCCACCAGCGCCAGCGGGGCCAGCGCGACCACGGCCAGCACGGGGCCGCTGAGCCCGCCGGCCCACGCCGCGAGGGTGCCGAGCACCGCGGCCGCCCCGGTGCCCAGCACGACCAGCCCGTTGCCCACGGCGGCGGCGCGGTCGCGGGTGCGGGCGTCCCCGGCCCGGCCGGCGGCGGCCGCGTGCAGGTCCTCGGCGGCCCGGCCGGCCAGCCCGTGGGCGCGCAGGTCGGCCAGCCCCTCGAGCAGGGTGGTGGTCTCCCGCAGCGCCGCGACCCGCGCGGTGCTCTCGGCGCGGGCTGCTGCGGCCCCCAGGCCGCGGTGCGCGAGCAGGACGGCCGCGACCGTCGCCGCCAGCACCGCCGCGACCACACCCGCGGCGGCGAGGTCCACCAGCGCGAGCACCGCGACGGTGGCGGTGGGCACGGCGGCGGCCACCAGCAGCGGGGGCCGCACCCGCACGGTGAGGTCCTGCACCGCGCCGACGTCGCCGACCACGCGGGCCAGCGCAGAACCGGGGGTGCGGTCGGCGGCGAGCCCCTGGGCGGCCAGCGCCTGCCAGACCCGCACCCGCAGGTCGGCGGCCCGGCGCAGCGCGACGTCGTGGGCGGAGAGGCGCTCAAGCCAGCGCAGCACGGCGCGGGCCAGGCCGAAGAAGCGGACACCGGCGGTCGCGACCAGCAGCGTGAGCACCGGGGGCATCTCGGCGGCCCGCACGATCAGCCAGCCCGAGGCCGCGGTCAGCGCGACCCCCGCCGCGGAGGAGAGCGCGCCGGCCAGCACCGCGCGGCGGAGCGCACGGCCGGTGCGGGCCGGCGCCGCCGACCCCGGGGCGGTGTGTGCACATTCCGCCGGAGGGGAGGTGGTCGCGGGCCCGGCGGGGGAGGCGGG
>NZ_SSXA01000141.1 GCF_021698975.1 Blastococcus sp. KM273128
GACCTCGGCCGCTCCGCGGCCGCCACCGAAGACGCATGACCACGAGGGGGTCAATTTTCGGCCGTCGCTAGGGGGTCAACTTTGGGCCGTCGTTGACAGGCCACAGGCCTTCGACGCCGAGCCATATAGGAATGGCAACACCGGGCAGCGTGCGACCAACGAGCCCAAAAACTTCAGGATGGTCGCGATGCGCACCGACGAACGCGAATTCGTCTTCCGCGGATCGGTTGGCTTCGCCTCGATCAAGATGTGGCTTCGCCATCCTGCGCGTCAAGTTCAACAGACACGGCCCTAGTCCAGGTCGTCGTCTAATGCGGGACGGCAATTCTGTCCACACGCGACTAGGCGTCATCAGCAGGTCAGGGATTCACTCGATCGATAACGCACCGTGGTCTTGTGCTGACACAACGCCACGGACAGGGTTGGTTGTGACCGCCTTCACCCCGGGGCGATCACCGTCCATCTCCCCCTGCGTCCCGGTGAGGTCTGCATGTCCGTGCTCAGTCAGTCGTCGAGCACGTCAGCGTTCAGAAGGCGGGGGCGCCGGCGCGCCTCCCAGATGGCCACGGTCGGCACGGTGGCGGCCGCGGTAGTGATGGGTCAGGTCACCGGGGTGCTCGCCGCTCCGCCCAGCGGCCCGGAGGTCGACCAGGTCGTCTCCGCCACGCTGCAGCCGGTGCTCAAGGCCAGCGCGCCGGCGGGGGTGTCGGGGCAATCGCTGAAGTTCTACGCGCGCACCGTCGGCTCCTCGACGTGGAACCTGCTCGACGGCACGACGGTCAGCGGTTCGACCGGTACCGCGCAGATCCCGGCCGGTGAGCTCAGCATCCAGGAGACGTTCGAGTACCGGGCCGAGCTGTGCGACACCACCGGCTGCACCTCCTCGGCCGTCGAGACCGGCCAGGTGGCCGGCACGCTGGGTGCCGGACCGCGGCCGGGTGCCACGACGGTGCCCTTCACGATCAGCGACACCGCCCAGGCCACCGTCGACACCGGCAGCGGCAACCTCATGGTGTCCCTGCCCGGGCTCACCCTGTCGCGGGTGGCCGGCGACCTGTCCGTGGGTGCGGTCTACAACAGCCTGAGCGAGTGGCGGGGCGGGGACGGGTTCCAGACCTCGCTCAGCTCCGGCTGGCGGCTCTCCACCGGCTCGGACGTCTACCTGAGCCGGGAAGCCACCAGCGGCGTCATCACCTACTACGGGCCCAACGGGCTGACCGGGGTGTTCCAGCCCGCCGGCGGCACCAGCTACACCGCCCCGGCCGGGTTCAAGATGGACCTGACCGGCGATGCCGCCAGCGGCTGGTCGCTGACCGACCACACCTCCCGCGACGTCCGCGCCTTCAACACCGCCGGTCAGCTGACCACGCTGACCGACCGCAACGGCAACCAGACCACCTTCGCCTACAGCGGGTCCGCGCTGACCCAGGTGGTCAGCGACCAGGGGCCGGCCGCCGCCCGGACGCTGCAGGTGAGCACCGCCGGTGGCGGCTCCAAGCAGATCACCGAGCTCACCCAGACCCCGGCCGCCTCCTCCAACCTGAGCAGCCGCTCGGTCACCTACGACTACGACACCGCCGGCCGCCTGCAGACCGTCACCGACGCGCTGGGCCGGGCCACCGAGCTGGGCTACGACGCCGCCGGCCGGCTGGCCTCGATCACCGCCCCGGGCAACGTGGTCACCCGCTTCGCCTACGACGACCTGGGCCGGGTGCTCTCGGTCGACCAGCCGACCGGCACCAGCGCCTCCGGTGCGGTCACCCGCCTCGCCTACGACGACGCGCACACCTACCTCGCCGACGCCAACACCGACCCGGCGCAGGCGGTGACCACCGTCCCGCACAGCACGTATGAGCTCACCGGCGACGGCATGAAGCTCATCGCCTCGGTCACCGACCCGGCCGGGCAGCAGCGGTCGGCCACCTACACGCCGTTCCTGGACGTTGCCTCGACCACCGACGCCGCCGGGGCCACCACCACCGCCAGCTACAACGCCAACGGCGGGGAATCCCTCACCGGCGTGCAGGCCGCCACCGGCGCCACCTCGGCCTTCACCTACGGCAACACCGGGGCCGCCCAGTACCTGCCCGACAGCGCCACCGACGGCCAGGGCAACCAGAGCGTGTTCACCTATGACGGCGCCGGCAACGGCCTGTCGGCCACCGACGCCGGCAGCAGCAGCGCCTCGGTGACCTATAACGCCGACGGCACGGTCAAGGACTCCACCAGTCCCTCCGGTGCGGTCACCAGCTACACCTACAACGCCGACAAGCAGGTCACCGCCATCACCCCGCCGGCCGACAGCAGCCTGGCCCAGCGGACCTACACCTACGACGGGTTCGGCCGGCTGGCCACCTTCACCAACGGCAACGGGATCACCCAGACCTACCGCTACGACGCCGGCGACCGGACCACCCAGATCAACTTCTCCGCCGGCAGCAGCACCATCTACTACCGCTACGACGACCGCGGCCACCAGACCTCCCGGCAGGACAACTCCGGCACCACCACCTACGCCTACGACCCGCTGGGCCGGCTCACCTCCCGGGTGCACTCCATCCAGCGGCACATCACCGTCGACTACAGCTACGACAAGGTGGGCAACCTGGCCACCGAGGTCGACCCCGGCGGCACCACCAGCTACGCGTATGACACCCGCAACCTGGTCACCCGGATGACCCTGCCCGACGGGTCGGCCACCGACTTCGGCTACGACAGCAACGGCCGCCGCGTGGATACCTGGAACGCCACCAACCCCGCCCACACGACCTGGGCCAGCCACACCCGGACCAGTTACGACAGCGCCGGGCGGATCACCCGGATCACCACCGCCCAGAACAGCGACGTGAACCGTCACGGGTTCGGTGCCGCTCTCACACGGGCCGCGGCTCCGGTTGGGACGCGGTGATCGCAGCGTAATGAGCCGCTTCGTGCTCGGCTGGTGG
>NZ_SSXA01000142.1 GCF_021698975.1 Blastococcus sp. KM273128
CCCCCGCACCCGTGGGCCCCGCCTCCGCCTCGGCCTCCGGCGGGAGCTCCTGCAGCGCGGGCCACACCGACCACGCGGACGCCGACCTGGCGGTCCTCGACGCGGGTTTCCCCGCCTTCCTCGCCGGCTCGATCCGGATCGCCCGCGGGCAGGACGCCGTCCTCGTGGGCCGCGTCGACGACCCGGGTGCCAGCCCCGACTGACGGGCGCACCCCCTCCGTCCTGCCCCGCCGGTCCACCGATCGGCTCGTCGACCAGTCCATGACCTCGCACGCGCGCGACCGCCCCCGGGCACTCCCCCGCCCCGGGCGCCGGAGCGCCGTTCGCACCGCAGGGAACTTCCGCGATGAGCAGTGAAGCCGTTCCGTCCGACCACCTGACCCAGCAGCGCGCCGCCCCGCTCCAGCGGCTGCCGCGGCCCGATCCGGTGCGCGGCGAGGGCACCGCCGCGCGCCGGGCCTGGCGCGGCCCCTACGTCCGCCGGCTCGTCGTGTGGGACGCGATCTGCGCGAGCGCGGCCGCCGGCAGCGGCCTGCTCGTCCGCTACGCCCCGCCGGACGTCGGGGTGACCACCGCCTCCCTGGCCATCGCCGTGGCGCTGCCCGCCGTGTGGCTCTTCGCCATGGTGGTGGCCCGCAGCTACGAGAGCCGCTACCTCTGGGAGGGCCCGGAGGAGTTCCGCCGCATCTTCTTCGCCGCCGCCCTGCTGCTCGCCATCGTGGGCACCGTCTCCTGGGGGCTGAAGCTCGAGGTCGCGCGCGGCTTCGTCGTCGTCGCCCTGCCGCTGGCGACGCTGCTCACGCTCGCCCATCGCCAGGCGCACCGCCTCTGGCTGCGCCGCCAGCGGGCGCACGGGCGGTTCCAGCAGACGACGCTGCTCGTCGGGCACCGCAACGGCGTCGAGGCGCTGCGCGCGCAGCTGCACCGCGAGGCCGACCAGGGGTATCGCGTCATCGGCTACTGCCTGCCGCACGGCTCGGGGCTGCGCGTCGGCCCCGGTGGGCTGCCGGTGCTCGGCGACCTGGGCGAGGTGGTCGACGTCGTCGAGCGCCACGAGGTCGACACCGTGGCCGTGCTGCCCTCCCCGGAGCTGGACGGGGCGGCGCTGCGCCGGCTGGGCTGGGAGCTGGAGAAGACCCAGGCCGACCTGCTGCTCGCGCCGTCGGTCTCGGAGGTCGCCGGGCCGCGCATCCGGGTCCGCCCGGTGTGCGGGCTCTCCCTGCTGCAGATGGAGCGCCCCGAGCTGCGCGGCCTGCACCGGCTGGTCAAGGAGTCCTTCGACCGGACCGCCGCCGTGCTGCTCCTGCTTCTGCTGGCGCCGGTCCTGGTCGCGGCCGCGGTCGCGGTCCGATTCGACAGCCCCGGCCCGATCCTGTTCCGCCAGGAGCGGGTGGGCCGCGACGGCCGCCGCTTCCCGATGCTGAAGTTCCGCAGCATGCACGTGGGGGCCGAGCGCCAGGTCGCCCGGCTGGCCGCGGTCGACGAGGGCAACGGCGTGCTGTTCAAGATGCGCCGCGACCCGCGGGTGACGCGGGTCGGCCGGGTGCTGCGCCGGTACTCGGTCGACGAGCTGCCCCAGCTGCTGAACATCGTGCGGGGCGAGATGTCGCTGGTCGGCCCGCGCCCCCCGCTGCCCTCCGAGGTCGAGCGGTACGGGGTCGAGATGCACCGCCGGCTGGTGGTCAAGCCCGGCCTGACCGGGCTGTGGCAGGTGAGCGGGCGGTCGGACCTCTCCTGGACCGACTCGGTGCGGCTGGACATCCACTACGTGGAGAACTGGTCCCTGACGCTGGACCTGATGATCCTCTGGCGGACCGTGGGGGCGGTGTTCACCGGCCGCGGCGCCTACTAGGACGACGGAGGGCTCACCGGCCGACGGAGTGCGCTGACGCCGGGTTCCTGGCTCGGGAACGCAGCATCGGCGCACACCGTCCCGGCTGGAGACGACGGAGGGGCGGGCACCGCGCTGATCGCGCGGCACCCGCCCCTCAGGGGTGGTCGGGTCAGCGGTAACCGGGGCTGACGTACCCGATGCCGACGGAGCCGGCCGGGACGAAGTCACCCGAGGCGGGCTTGCCCTGGGTGAGCGTGCCGCTCAGGTTCCCGATCGAGGGCCAGGAGACGACGCCGTTGCTGATCCGGGCGGGGCAGCTGCGGTCGTCGGTCTGCGGCCACACGCTGTAGCCCATGTCGCGGCCGGCGCGCGGGTCGATGAAGACGTTCTCCAGCGACAGCGGGTAGGTGTTGCAGTCGATGCGGATGAACTGCCCGCCCCGCTCGATCGGGTTCACCCCGGAGCTGCCGACGTTGGTGTTCCGGATGGTGCCCTTGCCGATGGCGCCGAGGTCCTGGCGGACCTGGATGCCCTGGTAGTTCGTCGTGCCGCTGAGCCGGTCGATCCGGTACTCGCGCACGCCGCCCCACGGCTGGAAGACGTCGGCGTGGTTCACCGAGTAGGTGCCGCGCAGGGCTTCCATGCGGACGTTCTGGATCTGCAGGGTGGCCTCGGGGGCGTTGACGGCGATGCCGTCGGCCTGCGAGCCCGGGACGTTGCCGTTGATGAGGACGCCCTCGATGTGCACGGTGCCGGTGCACTTGTGCACGTAGATGGCGCGCTGGTCGTCGTTGCCGAAGCGGGCGGTCGGCGCGACGGTGATCTGCCCGCCCATGATGACGGCGTTGCGGCAGTTGGCGATGGTGATCGGCCCGGCCGGGCGGTCGGCGGGCAGCTTGATCAGGACGTCGCCGTTGCGGGCACTGATCGTCGTGACCGAGTTGCTCGGGGTGACGTTGTGGACCGGGTAGTTCTGCCAGCCGGTCGGCGGGGCCCAGCTGAGGGCGCCGGTCGACGGGGTCGTCGCGCGCGGGGCCGTGGTCGCACTCGGGGCGGCCGGAGTGGTCGCGACCGGGGTGGTCGGGGCCGGGGCC
>NZ_SSXA01000143.1 GCF_021698975.1 Blastococcus sp. KM273128
CCGAGGACCTGCGCCAGGCTGCGGGAGGGCAGGTACTCCATGACCAGCCAGGGCACGCCGTCCTCGACCGCCACGTCGTAGACCGAGATCGCGTGCGGGTGGGTCAGCCGGGCGGCGATGCGGCCCTCGCGCAGCGCCCGCTGCCGCTGCTCGTCGATCTGCTCCTCGTCGGCCCCCAGCGGCATCAGGACCTGCTTGACCGCGACCTGCCGGCCCAGCCGCTCGTCGCGCGCCAGCCAGACGGTGCCCATGCCGCCGCCGCCGATCTGCTCCTCCAGGCGGTATCGCCCGGCGACGAGGCGGCCGGGCCCGGTACCGGGTGGGGTCATCGAGGGCGGCGCGCCGGGTCAGACGGTGGAGGGCACGCCGTACCGGCGTGCGTACTCCTCCTGCGCGCCCGCGGGCAGGACGTCGTAGAGCTCGCCGAGCTCGTCGTGGACGCCGGCGTCGAGGTCGTCGAAGATCCGCTGCCAGGTGGGCGGCTCGTCGTAGCTGCGGGTGAGGAGCAGCTCCCAGGCCTGGGCCTGGCGGTCGCGCTTGCTGCGCTCGGCGGCGAACTCGGACAGGTAGCGGTCCTTCGCCGCCGTCTTCTCCGCCGCCGTGGCCCCGGCCGGCAGCGCCGCGGCGTCGCCGCCCTTGAGCACACCGACGATCGCATCGACGACGTCCGGCCGGACCTCGCTGTGCTCACCCATGTCCTGCGCCTCCTCCGTGCGGCCCGCGGGTGCAGGCCTTCCCCGCCGTCCGTCCGGTCAACCGCTCTGCGGTGAGGATGCCGCACGACGCCGCGCGTGGCCTCCCCGCGGTCTCCCGGCGAGCCGCGCGACGGCGCCCGGTACCATCTAGCCCGTACCTGGAGGATTCGCCTAGTGGCCTATGGCGCTCGCTTGGAAAGCGGGTTGGGGGCAACCCCTCGGGAGTTCGAATCTCCCATCCTCCGCAGGTCGACGGGCCCCCGGCGTGCTGCCGGGGGCCCGTCGCGTCCGCGCCGTCCTCAGGCGCCCGCCGCGGGCACCGGCTGCCGCAACCGGCGCAGGTACAGCCCGGCGACGGCGGCGAGCACGAGCAGCCCGCCGACGAGCGCGAGCGGGGCCAGGCGCTCGCCCAGCAGCAGCGTGGCCAGCGCGGTGGCGGTCAGCGGCTCCAGCAGCGTGACGATCGCGGCGACCGCACCCGGCACGCTGCGCAGCCCGGTGAAGAAGAGGGCGTAGGCCAGCGCGCTGGGGACGATGCCCAGGTACAGCAGGACGCCCAGCGCGACCGGGTCGGCGGTCAGGCGCAGCCCGGCCACCAGCGCGACGGGGGTGAGCAGCAGCGCGCCGCCGGCGAAGCCGACGAGCGTCACCGGCACCCCGGCCGGCACCCCGCCGCCGGCCAGCGTGACGACGGCGTAGCCGAGCGCCGAGCCGACCGCGAGGAGGGCGCCGAGCAGCACCGCCGTCCCGGTGCCGGTTCCCGCCGACACGCCGACGAGCAGCACCAGCCCGACCAGGGCGACGACGAGCGCGACGACCGTGGGGGCATCCGGGCGGCCGGAGCCGAGGAGCGTGGCCCCCACGGCGATCAGCAGCGGCGCCAGCCCCAGCGCCACCAGGGTGGCGATGCTCACCCCGGCCGTGGCCACCGCCGCGAAGTAGGCCAGCTGGTAGCAGGCCAGCCCCGCGCCGACGAGCGCCAGGCGGGCGGCGGTGCCGCGCCCGACCGGGGGCAGCGGGCCGGCCCGCCGCCGGGTGACCGCCCAGGGGACCAGCAGGGCGACCGCGCCGATGGCCATGCGGTGCCAGGCGATGTCGAGGGGACCGAGGTCGCTGTGGCGGGCGACGATCGAGCCGCTGAGGCCGGAGGTGCCCCAGCAGAGGGCGGCGAGGACGACGAAGGTGAAGCCGCGGGTGGACGCGGCGGTGCTCGGGGTGGTCATGGTGCTCCAGGACGGTGGCCGGTACGGGGCTCGTCGGCCGGAGCGCGGGGCGGATCAGCCCGCGGGGCTCCGGCTCAGGAGCGCGGCGGGGGGAGGACCAGGGAGCACCGGGGGGTCATGCGCGGCAGCCTAGCGGGGCGCGCGCCCGCAGCCCGGGGGGTTCCTCTACAGTGGGTGCCGACCCCTCGTGTGGCGTCACCCTGTGAACCTCCCCAGGGCCGGAAGGCAGCAAGGATAAGCGGGCTCTGGCGGGTGCGCGAGGGGTCCTTTTCTTGCTCCGGGGCGCTGGATCCGACGTCCGTGCACGGGCTGGGGAGCGGGTCGGCCGTGGTGTCGGTCCCGGCACGTAACCTCGCCCCGTGGCACTGGCGCTCTACCGCAAGTACCGCCCGGCGACCTTCGCCGAGGTGGTCGGTCAGGAGCACGTCACCGCTCCGCTGGTCAACGCGGTCGACGGCGGCCGGATCAACCACGCCTACCTGTTCAGCGGCCCGCGCGGCTGCGGCAAGACGTCGTCGGCACGCATCCTGGCCCGCTCGCTGAACTGCGAGCAGGGGCCGACGTCCACGCCGTGCGGGGTCTGCGCCTCCTGCGTCGCCCTGGCGCCGGACGGGCCGGGCTCGCTCGACGTCATCGAGATCGACGCGGCCAGCCACGGTGGTGTCGACGACGCCCGCGACCTGCGCGAGCGGGCGTTCTTCGCGCCGGTGAGCAGCCGCTACAAGGTCTACATCGTCGACGAGGCGCACATGGTGACCACGCAGGGCTTCAACGCCCTGCTCAAGGTCGTCGAGGAGCCGCCGGAGTTCCTGGTCTTCGTCTTCGCGACGACGGAGCCGGAGAAGGTGCTGCCGACCATCCGGTCGCGCACCCACCACTACCCCTTCCGCCTGGTGCCGCCCACGACGCTGCGCACCCTGCTGGAGCGGACCTGCGATCGACGCGCTGGCCGCCCACGACGCCCCGGGTGTCTTCCGGGCGGTCGACCGGGTGGTCGAGGCCGGGCACGACCCCCGCCGCTTCGCCACCGACCTGCTCGACCGGCTGCGCGACCTGATCGTGCTCGACGCCGTCCCCGACGCCGGCGGCAACGGCCTGCTCGACTGCCCGCCCGACCGGCTGGACCTGATGAACCAGCAGGCCCAGGCGCTGGGCTCGGCCACCCTGTCGCGGATGGCCGACACGGTGCACGAGGGGCTCACCGAGATGCGCGGGACGACGGCGCCGCGGCTGCTGCTCGAGCTGGTCTGCGCCCGCATGCTGCTGCCGGCCACGGACGGGTCGGCCGCCGCCACCCTGCAGCGCCTCGAGCGGCTCGAGCGGCGGATGTCGATCGCCGGCGAGCACGCGGGCCGGCCGCGGGAGGAGATCGGCCACCGGGAGGGCGCCCCCGCCGCTGTCGCCGAGCCCCCGGCTCCCGACCAGGAGGCGGCCGCGCACTCGGGGACCCGGCGGGAGTTCGTCCGCAAGTCGCAGGTCCGCTCCAGCAGGGTGCGCAGCGTCGTGGGCGGCACCAGGCGGAAGGGGTAGTGGTGGGTGCGCGACCGGATGGTCGGCAGCACCTTCTCC
>NZ_SSXA01000144.1 GCF_021698975.1 Blastococcus sp. KM273128
GGGCCGCGGGGGCCCGCGGGGTCGCCTGCGGCGCGGGGGCCGCCGGGCGAGGCGCGGGAGCGCTCGGGCGCGGGGCAGCCGCCCCGTCACCGCCACCGGTGGCGGCGCCGAGCGCCTCGCGCAGCCGCCGGGCCACGGGGGCCTCGACGGTGGAGGACGCGGACTTCACGAACTCGCCCTGCTCCTTGAGCTTGGCGAGCACGGTCTTGCTGTCGACACCGAACTCCTTGGCGAGTTCGTGTACGCGGGCTTTGCCTGGCACGGGTCTCCTCTTCGTGAGGCCGGCGGCTTGCCCGCTCGACCTCGTCGTCAGTGGCGCATGGTCATCGTGAGAACTTCACGGCTGAGTCATCCGACGGTGTCCTGTCGACGTGCGGACCGGCCTGGTGCCGGCCCGACTGGGTAGTGCTGCTGCCCTCTCCCGGCCCGTTCCCGGCGGCCTCCGGAGAGGCACCCAGGACGTGGGCCCGGAGCGGACCGACCTCCACCGGGGCGCTGGTGCGCAGCGCCCGCGGGAAGGCCCGGCGTCGCTCCGCTGCGCGCAGGCACTCCGCCGTCGGGTGCAGCGAGGCACCTCGGCCGGGGAGGCGCCGCCGCGGATCGGGGACCACGTCCCCGGCCACGACGACGACACGCAGCAGGTCGTCGACCGAAGCGCGCGCCCGGCACCCCACGCAGGTGCGGACCGGATTCGACGTCTCGGCCATCCGCAACTCTAGCGCGTGGCCGGTCCGCGTTGTTCCGCGCGCCGGGGAGCCGATCGCGGACCGCCCGCGGGAGCCTGCCCGCGACCCCCCGGGGCGCCGGCGCGCGACCCGCCCGCGGAGGGCGGCAGGCCCGAGCGCAGCGGCGGGCGGCCCACCCCCGGTGAGGGAGTCGCGCCGGCCTCGTCGTCCTGGGCGTCGCTGCGGATGTCGATCCGGCAGCCGGTCAGCCGCGCGGCCAGGCGGGCGTTCTGCCCCTCCTTGCCGATCGCCAGCGACAGCTGGTAGTCGGGCACCACCACGCGCACGGCCTTGGCCTGCGGATCGACCAGCTCGGCGCTGGACACCCGGGCCGGGCTGAGCGCGGAAGCGACGAAGGACGCCGGGTCGGCCGACCAGTCCACGATGTCGATCTTCTCGCCGTGCAGCTCGCTCATGACGTTGCGGACGCGCTGGCCCATCGGCCCGATGCAGGCGCCCTTGGCGTTCAGCCCGGGCACGGACGTGCGCACGGCGATCTTCGACCGGTGCCCCGCCTCGCGGGCGACGGCGACTATCTCGACGCTGCCGTCGGCGATCTCGGGCACCTCGAGCGCGAAGAGCTTGCGCACGAGGTTGGGGTGGGTGCGCGAGACCGTGACCTGAGGCCCGCGGTAGGTGCGGGAGACGGTGACGACGTAGGCCTTCAGCCGGCTGCCGTGGGGGTAGGACTCGCCCGGCACCTGCTCGGCGGCGGGCAGCACCGCCTCGACCTTGCCGATGTCGATCATCACGATGCCGCTGGCGTTGCGGCGCTGGTCGGCCTGGACGATGCCGCTGACGATGTCGCCTTCCTTGCCGGCGTACTCGCCGAAGGTCTGCTCGTGCTCGGCGTCGCGCAGCCGCTGCACGATGACCTGCTTGGCCGTGCTGGCGGCGATCCGGCCGAAGTCCGACGGGGTGTCGTCCCACTCGCGGACGACCTCGCCGTCGGGGCCCAGTTCCTGGGCGAGCACGGCGACCTCACCGCTCTTGCGGTCCACGTGCACGCGCACGTGCTTGGCCGCGCCGTCGGCGTGCCGGTAGGCGGTGACCAGGGCGGTCTCGAGCGCCTCGATGACCGTGTCGACCGGGATGCCCTTCTCCCGCTCCACCGCCTTCAGCGCGGTGACGTCGATGTTCACTTCTCTCCTCCGTCGTCGTCCGCGAGCCCGGCCTGGTCCAGGTCCTCGTGCTCGGCGGCGTCGTGCTCCGCGGTGTCGTCCGCGGTGTCGTCCGTGCTGTCCTGGAGGTCGTCGGCCCGGCCGAACTCGACCTGCACCCGCCCGGCCCCGAGCTCGGCCCAGGGCACCCGGCGGGGCTGCGGGGGGCGCTTCTTCGCGCCCGGCTTGCCCTTCGCCTCGACGGCCAGCGTCACGCCGTCGCCGTCCACCGCGGTGATCCGCCCGGTGAGCTGCTCGGCGGCCCCGGCCGGGCCGGCGGCCACCTCCACCAGCCGCCCGGTGTTCCGGCGCCAGTGGCGCGGCTCGGTCAGCGGGCGGTCGACCCCTGGGCTGGTCACCTCGAGCACGTAGGGGGTGCGGCCCATGCCGTCGTCGTTGCGGTCCAGCGCGTCGGAGACCGCGCGGCTGACGTCGGCGATGTCGTCGAGGGTGATGCCCGCGTCGCGGTCGACGACCACGCGGACGACGCTGCGCCGGCCGGCGGGGGTGACGACCAGCTCCTCGAGGTCGTACCCCGCCTCGGTGACGACCGGCCGGATCCAGCCGGCGAGCCGGTCGGTGGCGGGGTCGCTCCGCTGGGTTCCGCGAGAGGCGGACACGGTGGCCTCCTCAGGCTCGTCGGCGGCACGGTGCCGTGCGCGCAGTTCTGCGGCCCGGCGCCGCGGACCTGCGTCGCTGGCCGGGCCCGGTGTCGAGGGGAAGTGCTCAGGCTACCGCCCACCCCGGCGCCCCGGCCCGGCGCGGTGGGACCTGCCCGGCCGACCGCGCACCGCACCGCCGGCGTGCGGCGGACGTCACTGCGACGCGGCACGCCCGCCCGCCCGCGCGCCCGGCTGCCAGCGCCACCGGCTGAGAGGGTGTTGGGTAACCGGCTGACTACTTCTGGTCCTTGAGGTCTTCGGCGAGGCGTCGAGCGGCCTCGGTCTCGATCGGGCCCTCGGGCTCGAT
>NZ_SSXA01000145.1 GCF_021698975.1 Blastococcus sp. KM273128
CGGCCGAACCGTCACACCCCAATGCCAGAATCACGCACCGGCGGCCCACCGAGTCGCATCCCGATGATCACCGATGGGCGGGCGAAAGATCCGGGTTAGAGATCGCGCGGATAGGTCATGGGCGGCGTGCGGGTCGGGTGTCCCAGCGGTGGGTGGTCCAGGCGGTGCGCAGTAGTCGCCGGACGATGATGACCGCGTTGGCCAGGGCGATGAAGGCGTCGATGACGCGGGTGCGTCGTTCGGTGCAGATGGCGAGCTTTGTGAAGCCGCGGTTGTGCCAGGAGTTGGTGCGCTCGACCACCCAGCGGGCTCCGGCCTGCAGCGGGAAGCCCTTGGCGCTGATCACCGCATCGCAGCCCAGCTCCTCGAGGAGCCCGCGGGTCTTGGTGCTGTCGTACCCGGCGTCGAGGTGCACGGTGATGTCCTCGGGAAGGCCGAACCCCAGGCCCTCGTCGAACCGGCGCAGCTTCTCCAAGGTCGGGCGCAGCAGCGGGGAGTCCGGGCGGTTGGCTGGGGCGGCCACGCAGCCCAGCGGGATCCCGGTTGCCTCGGTCAGCACCGAGCGCTTCGTGCCCTGCTTGCCGCGATCGACCGGGGACTTTCCCGCAGCTTCGCCGCCGCAGGGCGCCTTGGTGATGCACCCGTCGACGGTCACGTTGGCCAGGTCCAGCCCGACGATGCGGTCGTAGGCCTGCAGGCACAACTGCTCCAAGGCGGCGAACACGCCGGCGTCGATCCACTCGTCGCGGCGGGTGCGGATCGTGGTCGCCGAGCAGGCCGAGTCGGCGATCCTGTCGTAGGCCGCTCCCAGCACCAGCACCTGGATCAGCTTGTCGAACACGATCCGGTCGGGGATCCGGGGCCGGTGGCAGCCAAGCGGGTGGGCATCCTCGCGCTCGGGGAGCAGCGCGGCGAACTGGTCCCAGAGCGGGTCGATGACAGAAGATGGCAGCGCAGGCACGAGCACCTCGGGGAAGAAGGTGGCGTCAGATACCCCTCCCTCTACCGAGGCTCGTGCCTGTCTGGCGTCACCGACACGCCCCTATCCGCGCGATCTCTTACACCGACCGACCGCGCTACAGGCGATGCCGCGCCACACATGATCTTCCGGCCGCTCCGGCGAACCCACCCCCCAGCGCCGCGTGCTCTGCTGGACGGCAGCGCCGCCAAACTCCATACCGCATCACGCAACACTAGCCAGCGGCGCGGTGCCGATTCAGCCATCTCCGCGCCCGGAGAACCACCCACAGTCCGTAGATGTATATGCCGATGGCCAAGAACGCGCCGATCAGCAAGCTCCAGGAGAACAGGTCAGTGGGCGGCATTGATTCGGGTATGTAGATCGCCATAATGATGCCGAACATAAATCCCGTGAGTATGCCGCGCCAGAGTCGGCCACTAAGCTCTTCTGCAGTCTGCAGAGCCAGGGGCATCTCTCTAGGTGAAATGGGCCTGCCTTTGACTATTCGCCAATGCACGCTTCGCCGCGCCCGAAGGTCGGATCTGTCGGCACCACGTTCCCTTGACACTCCGTCACTCCTCGCCGCACCGATGTACCGATTTCTTGCCTACGGTACGTCCGCTTCACCTGCGCCTGTTGTTCCAAGCCCATACAGCGTCGTAGGAACTGACCAATAGACCCATGCCTCTAGCCGCTCTTGCTCTGGCCGCATACCGGACACCGTTGTACGCGTGCCGGCCGTAGCCCGATATCCGCGCCGACCGTCCGGCAATCCCCAGAGCCGACCCAATGCCACCAGTAGCGGCCCCCAAGCAGTCTGCGGCACGACCCCAACCGCGACGGGCCCCAGTCCCGCAAAGCGCGGCCGAGCCTAGTGCCGCGCCGGTTCCAGCACCCCAGGCAACGGTCCCAGCGACGGCGGCGAGACCCGAGCCTGCTACGGCGAACAACCCGACGCCTGTTGCGGCCAAGCCAATCACTCCAAGTACTCCGACTGTATTGACGATCGCGGTCTTGTGCCTTTTCACGAACCTAGTGGTTGCTCTCCAAGCCTTCTTGGCCCATTCCCACCGTCCGTCGAGGTCGAACATGTTGACCGGGTCTGCCGGATAGATGTACGGGTTGGCATTACCACCCTCGATTGGGTCGACGCTGAGGAAGCGGCCGAGGGTGGGTGCGTATAGCCGGACGCCCATCAGGGTGAGGCCGCCGATGGTGGAGGCGTCGCGTTGGTGGGTGCCCAGCCAGCCGTAACGGGCCTGGGTTGTGCCGGCGGTGGGCTTGACCCACGGCAGGCCGTACTCGGTGGTCTCGGTCACCCGCAGGTCCACCGGTGTCTGCGCGTCGGCGGGCACGGTGGCGGCGATGTCGCCGTGCAGGTTGGCCAGCTGCAGGACCACCTCGGCCCCGGTGGTGCCGTTCTTGGTGACGACCGCGGCCAGCCCACCGAAGGAGGTGATGTTGCGGGTGAAGCTGTTGTCCGGCTCCTGCACCACGTCGGGGTTGTCGTCATCCCCGCCGTACAGGCTGACCGTCCGCCGAGTACCCGGAGCGGCCGGGTCGGTGTCGGTGCGCACCACCCGCCGCGCGGCGGCGTCCAACCCGAACGTCGACGTCCGCCCGCCCTGGCTCATGCCCGCCACCAGGTCATCGACGAGGAAGTCCAGCGCCACATCCCCGCCGCCGTCCACGGTGTCGGTCGATGGCAGCACCCGCGTCCGGCCCAGCGCGTCATACCGCAACGTCCCCCGGGACGCATCGACCTTGAGCCGGTCGGCGGTGTCGAGGGCGTAGGAGGCCGACGCCGCCACCGTCGCCGGGCAGGTGCCCGCCGGCGCACCGGCCGTAGCCTCCTGGGCCAGCCCGGTGCGGTTGCTGTTGACGTC
>NZ_SSXA01000146.1 GCF_021698975.1 Blastococcus sp. KM273128
CGGACAGACCGGCGGCTGCTTCACGCCCGCACCGGCTGACCAAGATCAGATCAGAGGCCGACCGAGCCGACCAAGATCGACGGTGGATCGAGGCTCAGCCGGACGGCACGGTTCGAGTCGAGGTGTCCGCGGGCCCGGTCCGCACGCAAGTCGATGGTGAGTGGGTCGACGTGGACACGACCCTCGAATTCACAGACGCCGGTGTCCAGCCAGTTGCACTGACAGGTGAACTGACCTTCTCCTCGGGTGGCACCCAGGCCATGGCGCGACTGAGCGATGCCAAGTCGGCGACCCTACGCCTGGACTGGGACGGCCCGCTGCCCGTGCCTGTGCTGGAGAGCAACACGGCGACCTACCGCGATGTGTTGCCGAATGTCGATCTCGTTCTCACAGCGACTCGAGTAGGTTTCGAGCAGCACGTCGTGGTCAAGCAGCGGCCCGACTCGAAGACCTTGGCGGCGCTGC
This sequence comes from Blastococcus sp. KM273128, assembly GCF_021698975.1. GTDB lineage: Bacteria > Actinomycetota > Actinomycetes > Mycobacteriales > Geodermatophilaceae > Blastococcus. The sequence continues at coordinate 466 of NZ_SSXA01000146.1, forward strand.
GCGAACTGCACTTCCCCATCGCCGCGAATGGTGCAGACGTCGTCGAGAGCGCCGACGGCGGGCTCACCCTTGAGCGCGGCGAGACGGTGGTCGGGACGGCGATCGCGCCGGTCATGTGGGATGCGCGCACGATTTCCGAGAGCGACGAGCCGGCCGCTCTGCGCGAGGTCGGTCTCGAGCTCGTCGATAGCACCAAGCGGGGGACCGATGCCACGCTGGTCCTGACGCCCGACCAGTCTCTTCTCACCGCGAGCGACACCGTCTATCCGGTCACTATCGACCCTACGCAGGCGTTGGGCATGCTCGGTGCCACCTTCGTGCAGTCCAGCATCGTGAACACGCCGCAGGGTGGTTCAACTGAGCTGCGCGCCGGTACCTACGACGGCGGCTACACCGTTGCGCGTTCCCTGCTGCGCTTCGAGGTGAGCGCAGTGAAGAACCGGGTGGTGCAGTCGGCCAAGCTGGCCCTGTTCGAGACCTACGCCCCCTCGTGCAGCCCGCGGTGGGTCGATATTCGCGACGCTGATGACTTCGACCCGAATACGGTCACGTGGTACTCGAAGCCCGATATCTACGGCATCGTTGCCAACGCGCACGCCGCGGCCGGGTACAGTTCTGCCTGCCCTGCTCGCTGGGTGGATTTCAACATGACCGACTGGGTGCAGTACTACGCCGACAGTCGGAGCCAGACGGGCAATGTGATGCCGTTGGCGATCACCGCACCGGAACCGGAGGACGACTCCTACTCTTGGAAGAAGTTCGCTTCCGACAACTCGGCGACGAATGTGCCGAGACTGGAGTTCACTTACGACGGCGCTTGTGATCAGTATTTCGGCAATCGGGTGTGTGGAGCCATTCGAGACAAGTACGCTTCTTCGGGTGGGCCGTACGGCTCCCTGGGTCTGCCGACTACGAGCGAGGCGTGTCCGCCCGGCGGCTGCTACAACCACTTCGAAGGCGGATCGATCTACTGGTCGCCTTCCACGGGTGCGCACGTCGTCACTGGCGATATCCGGGACAAGTGGGCCTACCAGGGCTGGGAGACGGGACGCCTCGGCTTTCCCACGACCGACCAGATCTGCCCTCCGGGCGGCTGCTACAACCACTTCCAGGGTGGGTCGATCTACTGGTCGCCTTCGACGGGAGCGCAGATCGTCAGAGGCGCCATTCGGGACAAGTGGGGCTCGCAAGGCTGGGAGTCCGGCCGGCTGGGCTTTCCGACGACCGACGATGTGTGCCCACCCGGGGGTTGCTATAACCACTTTCAAGGCGGCTCCATCTACTGGTCGCCGTCCAGCGGAGCCCACGTCGTGCGAGGGGCCATCCGCGACAAGTGGATGGAGCTCGGTGCCGAGGCCGGCCCTCTTGGGTTCCCGACGACGGATGACGTGTGTCCGCCGGGAGGGTGTTACAACCACTTCGCCGGCGGCTCTGTCTATTGGTCTCCCGCGACCGGGGCCCACGACGTCCAGGGCGCCATCCGCACGGCCTGGGGAGGGCTCGGGTGGGAGGCGGGTTGGCTCGGCTTCCCGACCAGCGACACTTTGCGGACAGCCGGCGGTGCGCGCAGCGAGTTCCAGGGCGGGAACATCGTCTTCGAGGAGCGGACGGGCCTGACCACGGTGGGCGCAGGCGCGCTCAAACACCCGACACAGTTCCAGCGAGGGTCAAGCCCGCTGGCGTGGTGTGTGACGGCTACCGCGTGATCTTCATGTCTGGTCAGGCGCTGAGCGCCGGGATCGTCGGCTGGCCGGTCACCTCCT
>NZ_SSXA01000147.1 GCF_021698975.1 Blastococcus sp. KM273128
GTGCGCCATCGCCAGCTCATCGGGCACGAACTCACTGGTACCGGCCGGGCCGCGCTCCCCGGCCCGCTCCCCACCGGGCAGCGGATCGGCCGGCGCGGGCCGGGCGGCGGCCAGGTCCATCACCAGCTCCACCCGCAACGCCGCCAACCGCGCCTCGGCGGCCACGATCTGCCCCAGCAGATCCACCGCCTCCGCGGCGCTGCGCTGGGCGGGCAGCCAGGCCGACAGCGGCTCGTCCCACCGCTGCGGATCGGGGTCCTCGAGCTCCCAGGGCGAGGGCAGCGGGTCCACCAGGGACACCCCGACCCCCACCTGGAAGCTCGCCGCCGACGACACAACCGCAGGCTAGGCCGGGGGTGCGACAATTCCGGCCCACCGGAGAAGGGGGTGCCCACGAGGCACAACAACCAGGGCCGGGGGCGCCGCAGCGGCCGGGAGGACCGGGGGTGCCGCAGCGGCCGGGAGGGCCGGTGGCGCCGCAGCGGCTGGGAGCGCCGGCGCGCCGCAGCGGCCGGGAGGGCCGGGGGGGCCGCAGTGGCTGGGAGCGCAGGCGAGCGCGGGTTCCCGGAACCGGGGTGCCGGCGCGGGCTGCCGGACCGCCCGCCCTCGTACGGGCCGGCGGGCGTCCGACATCCCGACGGCGGTGTCGCAGGGGGAGAAGACCGCGGTGCACCCACGGTCAGGAAGGGCTGGGTACGCCCCCTCCGCAGGGCGTCAGCGCGTACGCCGGCTGAACCGGCTGAACAGCCGCTTGAGCAGGTTGGCCTTCACGAGTCCCGAGATCAGTCCCATGTCGTCCTCCTCCTTCGTCCGGTGCGGTGATCGACGTCCCGTACCCGAGCACCAGGGGGTCCATGTGCGCGACGCCCTACACTTCCTGGCACGACGGACGAGTCGGCCGGGCGGTCGCGTCGGCGGGGGAGACCCCGTCGCCGAGGAACGTCCGGGCTCCACAGGGCAGGGTGGTCGTTAACGGCGACCCGGGGTGACCCGCGGGACAGTGCCACAGAAAACAGACCGCCGGCGTTCGCGCCGGTAAGGGTGAAACGGTGGTGTAAGAGACCACCAGCACGCCGGGTGACCGGCGTGGCTCGGTAAACCCCACCCGGAGCTAGGTCAAGAAGGAGCGGTGGTGCGCCACCGCTCCGCGCAGGCGTTCGAGGGCGGCCCGCCCGAGCCTGCGGGTAGACCGCTGGAGCCTGCCGGCAACGGCAGGCCTAGATGGATGACCGCCCATCGGGAGGCCGTGAGGCGCCCGTGGACAGAACCCGGCGTACAGGCCGACTCGTCCGTCGCCCCCCGCGCCGGCGTCCGGGAGCGTCACCCGAACGGGTGAACGTGGGCGCTGCGCGCGGGGTCGGTGACTCGGAGTAGCGCTTCGCGGAGGGTCCGCGAAAAGGCCGGGTCGGTGCTTCAGGCACGCCGACGGCGCTGCCTACCGTTTCGCTCGTCCGCTGATCGGCGGACCCGGGTGGCCGCCCGCCGAACCTGCCCACGGCCGCCCGGCAGCGAACACGACGGGCAGGGCGGGGGACCCACCGTTCAGTGGTCCTCCGGGGATCTCGGGGTGAAGCCGCGTCTCGCGCGGCCGGGCAGCTCTCGCCCGAACCCGACAGCTAACCCCGCAGGCGGTGAGAGGCGCACAACTCCATGCCCAAGAGCAACCGCACCGTGGGGCGGCACCGTCGTCCCTCCCGCAACCGCACCATGGCCGCCGTGTCCTACCCGGCGGTCGTCATCGCCGCGGCGTCCGCGTTCACCATGGGGGCCATCAGCCCCGCGGCCGCGCACACCGGCGAGCACACCGTCAGCGCCGGCGACACCCTCAGCAAGCTCGCGGCCGGCCACGGCACCACGTGGCAGAGCATCTACGACGCCAACCGCGGCACCATCGGCGCCGACCCCAACCTGCTGCGCGTCGGGCAGGTGCTCACCATCGGCGGCTCCGGTGCCGTCCCGGCACCGGCGGCGGCCCCCGCGGCCGACGCCGGCTCCTACACCGTGGTCGCCGGCGACACGCTGGCCCGCATCGCGGCCCGGCACGGCACCACCTGGCAGGACCTGCACGCCCTCAACCTCGGCGTCATCGGGCCGGACGCGAACGTCCTGCGCGTCGGCCAGGTGCTCGCCCTGAGCGGCGGGGGAGCGGTGCCCGAGGCCGCCAGCCGGTCGGAGCGTCCCGCCCCGGCGCCCGCCC
>NZ_SSXA01000148.1 GCF_021698975.1 Blastococcus sp. KM273128
GCGCTGGTGAGCGACGCGAGCGAGACGACCCCGCGGACGGGCGCGGCCTCCTCGGCAGCGGCCGCGACCTCGAGGGGGACGCGCGTGCTGACCGCGGACCAGGACGGCGAGATCCGCGTCGACGTGCGCATCCCCGGGACGGCGGCGGGGACATCGCGGCCTCGCAGTCCTCGACCGTGGGCCGGGTGAGCGTGTAGTCCGCCAGCTCGTCGACGAAGGTCACCCCCGAGCCGTCGCGGGCGGTGAACTCCAGCCCCGGGTCGATGGTCTCGCCGGGGGCGACGTCGCCGGTGCGCAGCACGACGCTCCCGTAGGGCTCCAGCACCGCCGCGTCCTCACCGGACGGCGTCCGCCCGGTGGTGAGGACGACGGCGTAGGGGGCGTTGCCGGCGACGACCTCGACCACGATGCCGCCGGGGCGGCAGCTGGGGCCGTGGGTCACCCGGGCGTCGGGGCGCGTCGGGTCGTCGACCGCGCGCGCCGGCGCGGCCCCGGAGACGGCGAGGCCGAGGAGGACGACGAGGAGACCGGTCACCACACCGGCGGGGAGGGCGCCACGGGCCACCCGCGCCGACGTCGCCCACGCCGGCTCGACGATCTGCCCCGAACCGCTGTTCAGCCCTGCTCCCCCTGCTTCTGGTGCACCTGAGTTCCGAGGATGAGGGAAGTGACGCTTCGTTGCCAGCCCGTTACGGGCGTGTCGCGCGTGTCGTGCGGCGTGTCGCCAGATTCCCGTCCCGCCCTCCTTCCGGGAGGGCACGGTGCCGCGCGATCTCATCCCGTCGCCGTACCCGCGATCCGCGATCCCACCCCCCGATCGGGGCGACCGCCCGGCCCTGCCTCGTCGGCCGTGAGGCCGGTCACTACGGTGGCCGCGTGGACGAAGCGGGCGCCGGCCGACGGCGGCAGAACGAGGTGTACCGGGCCGGCGTGTACGGCCGCTCGCCCCGGGTGCCGGTCGGCATCCGCCGGCTGCAGGAGCGCGCCAAGCGGGCGCTGGACGCCCGCGCCTACGCCTACGTCGCGGGCGGTGCCGGCGACGAGGCCACCCAGCGGGCCAACCGCGCCGCCTTCGACCGGTGGGCGGTGGTCCCCCGGGTGCTGCGCGACGCGAGCGTCCGCGACACGTCCGTGGAGCTCTTCGGCCGCCGGCTGCCCGCCCCGCTGCTGCTGGGGCCGGTCGGCGCGCTGGAGCTGGTGCACCCGGAGGCCGACCTCGCCGTCGCGCGGGCCGCCGCCGCCACCGGGGTGCCGATGGTCTTCTCCAACCAGGGCTCGCGCTCGATGGAGGAGTGCGCGGCCGCGATGGACGGCTCGCCGCGCTGGTTCCAGCTCTACTGGTCCACCTCCGACGAGCTCGTCGAGAGCCTGGTCCACCGCGCCGAGCAGGCCGGCTGCGACGCCCTGGTGGTCACCCTCGACACGACGATGCTGGGCTGGCGCCCGCGCGACCTCGACCTCGGCCACCTCCCGTTCGCGCTCGGCAAGGGCATCGCGCAGTACACCTCCGACCCGGTGTTCCGCCGGCTGGTCGAGGAGCGCGCGGCCGCCGCCGTCGAGACCTTCCTGGGCATCTACTCGAGGCCCTCCATCAGCTGGGACGACCTCGCCTGGCTGCGCTCCCGCACGGAGCTGCCCATCCTGCTCAAGGGGGTGCTGCACCCCGACGACGCGCGCCGCGCGCTGGACGAGGGCATGGACGGCGTCGTGGTGAGCACCCACGGCGGGCGGCAGGTCGACCGGTCGATCGCCGCGCTGGACGCGCTCCCCGACGTCGTCGCGGCCATCGGCGACCGGGCACCGGTGCTGCTCGACAGCGGCATCCGCAGCGGTGCCGACGTCTTCACCGCCGTCGCCCTGGGGGCGCGCGCAGTGCTGCTCGGGCGCCCCTTCGCCTGGGGGCTGGCCCTGGCCGGCGAGGCGGGCGTGCGCCAGGTCGTCGAGGACGTCGTCGGCGAGTTCGACCTGACGCTGGGCCTGACGGGCCACACCGCCGTCGACCAGCTCGGCCCGGAGATCCTGCGCCGCGTCGGCTGATCGTTCCGGACGGATCCGGCCCGCGGGTTGACGACGCC
>NZ_SSXA01000149.1 GCF_021698975.1 Blastococcus sp. KM273128
GCGGGCCGCGGTGGCGTGTGCTCAGGCCAGGGAGAGGAACAGCTTCTCGAGCCGCGCGCGGTCGAGGGCGTCGCCGTTCTCGCCGGCGGTGATGCACTGCTCGAGGCCGGTGGCGATGATGGCGAACCCGGCCTTGTCGAGCGCCCGGGACACGGCGGCCAGCTGCGTGACGACGTCCTCGCAGTCGCGGCCGGCCTCCAGCATGCGGATCACGCCCGCGAGCTGACCCTCGGCGCGGCGCAGCCGCTTGACGACGTCGCCGACGACCTGGGTGTTCTCGAGCTGCATGGCCTCATCCTCTCGCGAGTCCCGGGAGCGATACCCCGCCGGGTACCGGGAGAGTCAGCACCGAGCGGTGCGCGTGCATTCCCCGGCGTCCCTGCCGCCGCCCGGTTCCGGGCCGGGCGATCCCGGCGTTGCGGAGGGGGCACCGGGGCACGAACGCCGTGCAGGTCCCCATCGCTGCGGCCACGCCGAGCACGGCGATCAGTGCCGGGAGCCGCGCACCGTCCGGCGCCTCCTGGACGAGCACGAAGGCGCCCATGGCCAGGACGAACCACCCGAACGCCCGGCGCAGCGCATCGGCCGGGATGCGGTCGACCAGCCGCGCCCCGAGCAGGCTCCCGACGACAGCGGCGACGGTGACCGCACCCACGAGGGCCCAGTCGATCGACACGGTGGCCAGGTGGCCGCTCAGCCCGGCGAAGGACTTCATGGCGATGACCAGCAAGGAGGTGCCCACGGCCACGCCCATCGGCAGCCCGCCGAGCAGGGCCAACGCCGGGACGACGAGGAAACCGCCACCCGCGCCGACCAGGCCGGTGACCAGTCCCACGACGACGCCGTCGAGCAGTACCCGACCCACGGGCAGTTCGGCGTGCGCCTTGGCCGGGTCGACGTCCTGGCGGCCGCGCAGCATGGCCACCGCGGTGGCGACCATCATCAGGGCGAAGGCGATCATCAGCAGTTGCCCGGGGAGGTGGCCGCCGACGAACCCGCCGGCCAGCGCGCCGGCCATGCCGGCCGCCCCGAAGAGCAGGCCGGTGCGCCAGCGGACGCGCCCGGCGCGGGCGTGGCCGACCACGCTCACCGCCGCGGTGACGCCGACGACCACGAGTGAGGCGGCGATCGCCTCCTTGGCGTCCATGCCGGCCACGTAGACCAGCAGCGGCACCATCAGGATCGAGCCGCCTCCGCCGAGCAGCCCGAGGGTGACTCCGACGACGACGGCCAGTGCGACGGTGAGCGCGATCAGCATCGGGTCACCGCTTCCGGGTCAGCTGGTCCAGCGCCGAGCCGGTGGCGCGGGCGCCCCGCTTGTTCCACGGCATCTTCGCCAGTGCCATGCCCATGGCGCAGGTGTTGGAGACGGCGGCGAAGACCAGCCCGCCGCCGACGAAGCCGGACAGCCACTTCGCCTTGGGGGCGACCGTGCTGCCCAGGATCCCGGCGACGACGAGGGACCCGGCGGCCAGGCGGACCTGGCGCTCGAGCTCCCAGCTCTGCCGGCCGCGGTTCACCGCGCCACCGGTCCTCTCCCAGTCCACGATGCCGCCGGAGAGGACGCTGGGCGAGGTGAGGCCGGCCGCCTGAAGCGCCTCCTGCGCCTGTCCCGCCCGGGCCCCGGAGCGGCAGACGAGGACGACGTCGTGGTGGTCGTCCAGGACCGTGCAGAGCTGGTCGAGCGAGCCCTTGAGCTCGTCGAGGGGGACGTTGACCGCGCCGGGGATGTGGCCGGCCTCGAACTCCGCCGGGGTCCGGACGTCGATCAGCGTGGGGTCCGGGTGGGAGCTGCTGCCGAGGCGCTCGACGAGGGTGGGGGCGTCGACGGT
>NZ_SSXA01000016.1 GCF_021698975.1 Blastococcus sp. KM273128
CCGCTGGGCCGCGCCCACCCGGGCGAGCCGCTGCTCGCACCCGGCCCCGTGGCAGCCCGCCCCGCCGAGGAGGTCGGCCCGGCGGTCGTGCGGGCCGCGGGCCGCAGCACCGAGCAGGTGCTCGCCCTGGTCCGTGACGCCCGCCGCGACACCCCGGACCGCCCGGTGCTCGTGGTCCGGGCCGCACCCGAGCTGCTCGTGGCGCTGGCCACCGAGCACGGCCCCGCCAGCACGGTGGACGGCGCCGCGGCGGCCGCCGCCGTCGGCCCGCTGCCCGCGCCGGCCGGCCGCACCGCCCTGCTCCGCACCGACGGCGCCGACGCCGTCGCCGCGGCCGAGGCCGCCTTCGTGGCGCGGGTCGCGGGCACCGGGGTCGTGCTGGTCGAGGGCGACCCGTTCCCCGAGGACGCCGACTGCCTGGTCGTCGTCGCCGGCGCGGACGCCGCGCAGGTCTCCGCGATCGCCGCGCGCACGGACGTGCCGGTGGTGGCGGTGCCGACGTCGGCCGCGCACCCCGGTGGGCTGGGCGGCCTGGGCGCGCTGGTGTCGATGCTGCACCCGGCCGGCTCCGGCGTCGTGGTCACCGCGGTCGACGACGGCTGCTCGGCGGGCATCTTCGCCGCCCGCGTCGCCCGGAGGAGCGCGCGGCGGCCGTGATCGGGTGGCTGGACCTGGCGGCGGGCGCGTCGGGGGACATGCTGCTGGGCGCGCTGGTCGACGCCGGGGTGCCGCTGGACGTACCGGCGCAGGCGGTGGCCGCCCTGCCGGTCGAGCCGGTGCGGCTGACCACCGAGCAGGTGACCCGGCACGGCCTCGGCGCCACCCGGGTGCACGTGCACGCCCCGCCGTCGGACGTGCTGCGCACCTGGGCCGACGTCCGGGCGCTGCTGGGGTCCGCCGCCCTGGCGCCGGCGGTCCGCGACGGCGCGCTGGCCGTGTTCGAGCGGCTGGCGGTCGCCGAGGGCCGGGTGCACCGCGTCACCCCGGAGAGGGTGCACTTCCACGAGGTCGGCGCGCTGGACGCCCTCGCCGACGTGGTGGGCGTGGTCGCCGGGTTCGAGCACCTGGGGCTGTCCCGGCTGACCGCCTCCCCCGTCGCGCTGGGCAGCGGCTCGGCCCGCGGCGCGCACGGCGTCGTCCCCGTACCGGGCCCGGCCGTGCTGGAACTGCTGGCCGGGGTGCCGGTGCACGCGGGGGCGGTCCCGGCGGAGATGTGCACGCCCACGGGCGCCGCGCTGCTCGCCGCCCGGGTGGCGGAGTGGACGACGCTGCCCGCGCTCCGCGTCGAGCGGGTGGGCGTGGGCGCCGGTGGCCGCGACCCCGAGCAGCTGCCCAACGTCGTCCGCCTCGTGCTGGGCGAGGCCGCCGAGCCCGCGCCGGACCGCTCGGTGGTGCTCGAGGCGAACGTCGACGACCTCGACCCGCGGCTCTGGCCGGGCGTCCTCGACGGCCTGCTGGCCGCGGGGGCGTCCGACGCGTGGCTCACCCCGATCCTGATGAAGAAGGGCCGCCCGGCGCACACCCTGTCGGTGCTGTGCCGGCCCAAGGTCGTGCCCGCCGTGCAGGCCGTGGTCTTCGCGACGACGTCGACCATCGGGTTGCGGGTGGTCGAGGTCGGCAAGGTGGCCCTGGAGCGGGCGCACGCCACCGTCGAGGTGCTCGGCGCCCCCGTCGGCGTGAAGCTCGCCGTCTCCGGCGGGCGGGTGGTCAACGTGAGCGTCGAGTACGAGGACGTCGTCGCGCTGGCCCGCGCCCGGGACCTGCCGGTCAAGGAGGTGCTGCGGGCCGCGACCGCCGCCGCGGAGGCGGCCCACCCGGTGGACCCGCGGGCCGAGGCTCCCCCGCTCTGGCGCTGAAGCCCGTCGCCGGTCCGGTCGGTACGCAACTTCTCGGAAGTCGGCCTCCGATCGCCGCGACGGAGCCCTCCTTCGGAGAAGTCGGCGGCGCGGCGAGCCATTTCTCCCGAGTGGCCTGCGCCCGCGGCGCGCGCCGTGGCCGATGATCTCCGCGTGGACCGCCGTCTCCTGCTCGCCGGCGCCCCCGCCACCGCCGGTGGCACCGGGCGGCGGCTGTTCCAGCTCTACGCCGGGCTGGCCCTGTACGGCGCCTCGATGGCCCTGCTCGTCCGGTCTGCGCTCGGCGTGATGCCCTGGGACGTGCTCCACCAGGGGCTCGCGGGCCGGCTCGGCTGGTCGATCGGGGCGGTCACCATCGCCGTGGGAGTGCTCGTGCTCCTGGCGTGGGTCCCCTTGCGGCAGCGCCCGGGGCTGGGCACGGTCAGCAACGTCCTGGTGATCGGCGTGGCCGTGGACGCGACGCTCGCCGTCCTGCCCGCACCGGACGCGGCGGTGGCTCGGGCGGGGTTCCTGGTCGCGGGCGTGCTGCTCAACGCCGTGGCCACGGCGGCCTACATCGGCGTCCACCTCGGCCCGGGGCCGCGCGACGGCCTGATGACCGGCCTGGTGCGGCGCACCGGGTGGCCGGTGCGGCGGGTGCGCACCTCGCTGGAGGTCGGCGTCGTCGCCACCGGGTGGCTGCTCGGCGGCACCCTCGGCCTGGGCACCGTGGTCTACGCGCTGGGCATCGGCCCGCTGGTGCAGGTGCTGCTGCCGCGGCTCTCGCTCCCCCTGGCCGGCTCAGACCCGGCGCCCCAGCCCGAGGGCCGCGACGGGGGCGACGACGAGCACGAGCAGGCCGACCGCGCTGCTGCCGGCGACGGCCCAGGCCGCGAAGACCAGCAGTGACGACAGCTCCACCCCCACCCCGGCCACCGAGGTGATCGTCGCCCGGTACGGCCCGGTGATCCGCCGCTGCAGCTCTGCCTCCGCGGCCACCAGCACCGCGAGGTACACGCCGTAGGCCGCGGCGAGCACGGCGACCACCAGCAGGCCCGCCGTCGCCGCGACGAGCAGCAACCCCGCGCCGGCCGCCAGGAGCAGCGCGCCCAGCAGCCGCCCCGGGGGCCGGACCAGCCGGCCGCCCAGCGCCGCGCCGGCGGCCCCGGCCAGCGAGACGGCCAGCACCGCCACGGGCACCGCCACCGCGGGCACGCCGCGGTCGGCCACCAGCACCGGGAAGTACTCCTCCACACCGTCCAGCCCGCCCACCAGCGCCACGGCCAGGACCGCGGCCAGCAGGGCGGGGCGCCGCAGCACGGCGCCCGGGCGCACGGCGGGCTCCTCGTCGTCGTCCCTCCCGTCGGCCGCGGCCTCGGGGAACCGCAGCGCGAGACCGGCGGCGGCCAGGCAGGCCGCGGAGCTGGCCCAGCCCACCAGCGGGAAGCCGCCGAGGGCGTGCAGGGCGGTCGCCGCCAGCGCCGTCGGCACCTGCACGAGCAGCTCGGCGGCGGTCATCGCGGCGTTCACCCGGGCGAAGCAGCCCGCCGCGCCGACCGCGGCCAGGCCGTCGTGCACGAGCGCCTCCGCCGTCCCGGACGTGCCGGCGCCCGCCAGGCCCCACAGCACGAACCCGGCGGCGAAGGCGCCGGTCGAGGGGGCCGCCGTCCACAGGGCGAAGGCCGCCGCCTGCAGCACCCCGGCGAGGACCAGCACACCCCGGCGGGACCACCGGTCGGCGAGCAACCCGGCCGGGACCTCGGCCAGCAGACCGGTGACCGACCAGAGGCCGAACAGCAGCGACAGCTCGGCTGCGGAGACCCCGGCGTCGAGGAACAGCAGGGCGTAGAGCGGGTACAGCGGCACCCACTCGGAGAGCGCGGCCCAGCCGATGCCCAGGCGGGCGAGCGGCCTGGCCGCCGGGGGCAGCGGGGGCGGTGCGGATCAATGTCGGCGCATGACCCGGACGGTAGACCCGGCGCGGCTCCGGCGCACCCCTGTTCCACGGGAAACCTCGAACCGCGGATGACCCGTGCGGGGGAAGTGGCCACCAGGTGCTCAACCGCCGTACCGTGCGCGCCGTTGCGAAACCAGACGGACCGGAGCCGCCGGTGCCGCCCGCGGAGGGACAGCGATGACGAGCACGGCCGAGCCCGCGCCGGTGCCCGCGCGTCCGGACGCCCGCGAGGGAGAGCCCGAGCTGCCCGTCATGGACGCCGACCCCGCGCTCCAGGGCCTGGTCCGGGTGGCCGCCGCGGTCACCGGCATGCCCTACGCCTCGGTGATCACGATGGACACCGCCGTCATGCACGTCATGGCGGTGCACGGCTTCCGCGGCGTTCCGTGGCCGCGCGAGGGCTCCATGGTCGCGACCGTGCTCGCGCGGGGGCCGGGCGTGCAGACCTGCGACGACCTGGCGCTCGAGCCGGCGTTCGCCGGCAGCCCGTGGCTGGACGGGCGCCGCGCGCGGATGCGCGCCTTCGGCGCCGTCCCCGTGGTCGTGGACGGCCGCACGGTGGCCGCGCTCTGCGTCCTCGACACCGTGCCGCACGCCTTCAGCCACACCGAGCGCGCCCGGCTGGCCGACGTCGCCGCCGCGGTGGCCGCGATGGTCCGCGCCGCGCAGCAGGCCCGCGAGCTCGCGGACCTCGCCGCCGCCAGCCAGCTGGCCCGCGCCGAGACCGCCCGGGCACACCAGGAGCTGGCCCGCTCGACGGCGTTCACCCGCTCCCTGCTCGAGGTGCTGCCCGTCGGCGTGGTGGGCGCGGACGCCGCGGGCCGGGTGACCCTCTTCAACGCAGCCAGCCGCCGCTGGCACGGCCTCGACGCCGACCCGACGGTGGAGCCGGAGGACATCCCGGGCACCTTCGGCCTCACCGACGTCACGGGGCAGCCGCTGGTTCCCGAGCAGGTGCCGCTGCGCAGGATCTACGACGAGGGGCGGATCGACGACGTCGAGATGGGCATCACGCTCCCGGGGCGTCCGTTCCGCCGCATCTCCTGCTCCGGCGTGCAGGTGCGAGAGGCCGACGGCGACCTGCTCGGTGCGGTCGTCACGCTCTCCGACGTCACCGAGCAGCGCGCCCTCGAGGACGCGCTGCGCGACGCCGCGCTGCACGACCCGCTCACCGGCCTGCCCAACCGCAACCTGCTCCTCGACCGGCTGGACCAGACCCTCGCCGCCGCCGAGCGGGCGCGCCGGCCGATGGCGGTCCTCTACTGCGACCTCGACGGGTTCAAGCCGGTCAACGACACCGCCGGGCACGCCGCCGGTGACGAGGTGCTCGTGGAGGCCGCCCGGCGGCTGGCCGGTGCGATCCGCCCCGGCGACACGGTGGCGCGGATCGGCGGCGACGAGTTCGTCGTCCTCTGCCCGGAGGCCGGCTCCGAGCGGGCGGCCCAGGTCATCGCCGACCGGATCACCGCCGCCTTCGACCTGCCCCTCCGCCGCGCCAACGGCGACGAGCACGCCGTCGGCATCAGCATCGGGGTGACGCTCTGCGGGCCCGGCGAGACCCCCGACTCCGCGCTGGCCGCCTCCGACGCCGCGATGTACCGGGTGAAGGCGGCCCGCCGGGCCGCCCGCCTGCCGGCGCCGCGCGCGGTCGCCGACCCCGCCGTCCCCGCTCCCTGACCGGACCGCCCCAACGGCGGCCGCTACCGTGGACCGCCGAGAGGTCGCCTGCCCGAGCTTCGCCCGGCAGAGCCGTGCGAGGAGGGTCCCCCGTGATCTGGTCGGTCGTGCTGGCCGCGTTCGTCCTGGTGCTCCCCGTGGAGCTGCCCGACAAGACGCTGTTCGCCAGCCTGGTGCTGGCCACCCGCTTCCCGCCGCTGCCGGTCTTCGTCGGCGTCGGCACCGCCTTCGGCCTGCAGGTGGCGATCGCGGTCACCGCGGGGTCGCTGCTCTCGCTGCTGCCCGAGGCGCTGGTCACCGGCGTCGTCGCGCTGCTGTTCCTGGTCGGGGCGGTGATCCTCTGGCGCAGCGCCACCGCGGGCGCCGAGGACGCCGACGACGTCGTCGCTGGCCGCGAGGGATCCTCCTTCCTCCGCGTCGCCGCGATCTCCTTCGGCGTGCTGTTCGCCGCCGAGTGGGGCGACCTCTCCCAGCTCGCCACGGCCGGGCTGGCCGCGCGCTACGAAGCCCCGCTGTCGGTGTTCGTCGGCGCGTGGGCCGCGCTGCTGGTGGTCTCCGGTCTCGCCGTCTTCCTGGGCAAGAAGCTGGCCGACCGGCTGCCCATCCCGCTCATCCGCCGGGTCGCCGCGGGCCTGTTCCTCGCGTTCGCCGTCGTGGCGGCCGTCGAGACGGTCCGCGCCCTCACCTGATCGGCGGTCAGGGCAGCGTCGCCAGCCAGTCGGCCACGGCGCGGCCGATCTCGTGCGGGGAGTCCTCCGGGACGAAGTGGCTGCCCGCGACGGTGACCTCGGTGAGCGCCGGCCAGCTGCGGACGAACTCCCGCTGCCGCCCCACCAGGATCGACCCCGGGTCGGCGTCGATGAACAGCTTGGGGACGTCGCTGCCGGCGAGCCACGCCCCGTAGCGCTCCACCACCTCGACGACCGCCGCCGGCCCACCCTCGATCGGCAGCTGGCGGGGCCATTCGAGGGTCGGCCAGCGGTCCTCCCGCCGGGCGAAGGGGGCCCGGTAGCGGTCGTGCGCCTCGGGGGTGAGGCCGCGGGCCACCGACGCCGGCAGCACCCGCTCGACGAAGACGTTCTTGTCCAGCACCGCCGCCTCGCCGTCCGGCCCGCGCATGACCTGGAAGACGTTGCGTGCGGCGGCGGGCCAGTCGTCCCAGGTCACGGGGGCGACGATCGCCTCGGTGAACGCGATGCCCCGGACCCGGTCCTGGTGGCGTTCGGCCCAGTCGAAGCCCAGGCCCGACCCCCAGTCGTGCAGGACCAGCGTGACGCGGTCGCCGACGAAGACGCGGTCGAGGAACTCCTCCAGGTAGGCGGCATGCATGGCGAACGAGTAGGTACCGGGGCCGGCGTCGGGCAGCTTGTCCGACTCCCCCATGCCGATGAGGTCGGGGGCGATGCAGCGGCCGAGGTGCTGCACGTGCGGGATCACGTTGCGCCAGAGGTAGGACGACGTCGGGTTGCCGTGCAGGAAGACGATCGACTCCCCGGTGCCGACGTCGACGTAGGCCATCTCGGCGTCCTCGACGGTGATCCGCGTGCGGGGGAACGGGTCCTCGGGCGAGATGGCATCGGGCATGTGCCGATCCTCACACGCACCACGGCCGGTCCGCCGGGCCGGCCCGGACGGCACCGCGGGCTCGTTCCCCGTGCCCGCCGTCGTGGAGGTGGCGCCCGCCGTCACCCGGGCGGCGGGGTCAGCAGCGCCAGCCGCTCCACCAGCGCCGACAGCTGCCCGTCGAGGTCCGGCCAGCCCGGTGCGGGCGCCGCGGACCGCAGGGTGACCACGCCGTGCAGCGCCGTCCACACCAGGGTGGCCTCTTCGCGCGGGTCGGGACTGCGCGACCGGCCCGCCACGACGCAGGCCTCGATGCCCCGCACCAGGACGCCGAAGGCGAGGTCGGCGCTGTCGGGCTTCCTCGGGCCGAACATGGCGCGGTACCGCACCGGTGCGGCCAGGCCGGCCAGCACGTAGGCCCGGCACCCGGCCAGCAGCCGCCGCACCGGGTCCGACTCGCGCTCCACGGCCGCCAGCACGGCCGCCCGCAGCTGCTCGAAGCCCTCGTCGAGGACGGCGCGCAGCAGCTCGTCCAGGTCGGCGAAGTGCCCGTAGACGGCGGGTGCGCTCACGCCGGCCTCGCGCGCGACCCCGCGGAGGCTCACGGCGGCGACCGAGCCCTCGCGCTCGAGCAGCCTGGTCGCCGCGGCGACCAGGTCGGCACGGAGGTCACGAGCGGGCACACCGGCACTTTACAGGCGTTAAGTACCAGTCCTACGCTGCTTTACACCCGTTAAGTGGAAGGAGGGGACATGGCAGTCATCCCTGATCTGGCCTGGACCGCGCCCGCTCCCGGCCCCGGTCCCGGCGTCGTCGTCGACACCCGCCTGCACGTGCGGCGGCTCCGTGACGTGCCGCTGTTCCTCCGCACGTCCCTCGCCGTGCACCGGCAGGCCGTGCGGAGCCCCGGCGCCCGCTCGGTGCGCCTGCGCGCCCAGCCGTTGGCGCGCCGGTTCACGACCGTGTCGTGGTGGGACGACGCGGAGGCGGCGCGGGCGTTCGCCCACGCGGAGCCGCACCGCTCCGCCATGCGCTCCTGGCGGCCCCGCATGGACCAGGCGGACATCACCTGGCGGCCGGGTGTCGCCGGCGTGGCGCCGGAACCGGCCGGTCCGGCAGCGACGACCCCCTAGGCCGTCCGGGCGACCAGCACCCGGAACAGGTTGTGCAGCCGGTAGCCGCCGTCGCCGGTGCGGTAGGGCGCCAGGTGCTCCAGCACGGCGTCCCGCAGGTCGTCGGGCTGGGTCCGGCGCGCCGCCGAGCGACCGACCGGCGTGGCCAGGAGCGGCCCGATCAGCTCCGCGGCGTCCGCGTAGTCGAAGGGCACGACCACCTCGTCGAGCAGCTCGACCGCCAGCCCCGCCCGTTCCGCCATCGCGCGCAGCCGGGCCGGCTCGTTCACCGCGGGCCCCCGGCCGGGCCGACGGGTCGCCAGCGCCTCCTGCAGCACCCGCAGGTCGCACTCCCGGTCCCGGCCCCACACCGTCGCGGCGACGACGCCGCCGGCCCGCCCCGCCCGGTGCAGCACCGCGACCGGGTCGGACACGTGCCCGAGCAGCTGCACGGCGGTGACGACGTCGAACGGCCCGGGCGGCGGGTCCTGCGCATGCCGCACGAGGAACGTCCCGCCGGGGACGGCCGCGGCCGCCTGCGCGACGGCGTCCGGATCGGTGTCCACGCCGGTCACCCGTGCACCGCGACCGGCCGCGCGCCGGGCCAGCCCACCCGCGCCGCAGCCCAGGTCGAGCAGCCGGGTGCCGGCCGTCACCGCGGTGGCGTCGAGCACCGCCTCGTGCAGCACCGCGCCCCGGCCCTCCGCTCCCCCGCTCACCAGGCCGACCATAGAGGCTTGACGCTGACGCAACGTCAGGCTGTTGCCTTCTCCTCGTCAGAGAAAGGAGGGACCCGATGAACGTGGGTCAGGTGGCCGCGCTGGCCGGGGTCACGGTGCGCACGCTGCACCACTACGACCGGATCGGCCTGCTGCGGCCGTCCGGGAGGACGTCGGCCGGCTACCGGCAGTACGCGCCGGCCGACCTCGACCGGCTGCACCGGGTGCTGCTCTACCGCGAGCTCGGGTTCCCCCTCGAGGAGGTCGCGGCCCTGCTGGACGACCCGTCCGCCGACCCCGCCGAGCACCTGCGCCGGCAGCACCGGCTGCTGCGGGACCGGCTGGAGCGGACGTCGGCGATGGTCGCGGCCGTCGAGAAGGAGATGGAGGCACGGAACATGGGGATCGACCTGACACCGGAGGAGCGGTTCGAGGTGTTCGGCGACTGGCTGCCCGAGGAGTACGCCGCCGAAGCCGAGGAGAAGTGGGGCGACACCGAGGCCTGGGCGCAGTCCCAGCAGCGGACCCGCGCGATGACCAAGGAGGACTGGCTGCGGGTCAAGGCGGAGTCCGACGACGTCGAGCGGCGCTTCGCCGAGGCGCTGGCCGCCGGTGCCGGGGCCGACTCGGAGCGGGCGATGGACCTCGCCGAGGAGCACCGGCAGCAGATCAGCCGGAACTTCTACGACTGCCCGCCCGAGATGCACGCCGGCCTGGGCCGGATGTACGTCGAGGACGAGCGGTTCACCGCCTACTACGAGCGGATCGCGCCCGGCCTGGCGCAGTACGTGAGCACCGCCGTCCAGGCCAACGCTGCCCGCCAGGGCTGAGCGTTCCCTCGTCGGGCGCGGGTCAGCCGCGGGTGACCAGCCCTTCGGCGACCAGCCAGTCCAGCGCGACGTCGGCGGGCTGCTCCCCGCCGACGTCGACGCGGCCGTTGAGCTGGATCATCACCTCGTCGGTGAGCCGCGGCGCGATCTGCGCGAACACGTCGGCGATCGCGGGGTTCTCCTCGAGGACGTCGGTCACCACCACCGGGGCGGCGTTGTAGGCGGGGAAGTACCCGCGGTCGTCCTCGAGCACGGTGAGGTCCAGCGCCGCGATGCGCCCGTCGGTCGTGAACACCTCCCCGAAGTTGCACGCCCCGTCGTCGGTCGCGGTGTAGACCGCGCCGGTGTCCAGGACGCGGACGTTCTCCCGGGGGACGCCCTGGGGGTCGCCGAGCGGGATGCCGTACGCCTCGAGCATCGGCTCGAAGCCGTCACCGCGGGTGGCGAACTCCGACTCCACGCAGAACGTCCGCTGCTCCACGGGCAGCTCCGCGATGTCGGAGAGGCTGGCGACCCCGCCCAGCTCCGGCACCGCCTCCGAGCGGACGGCGAACGCGTAGGTGTTGTTCAGCGGCGCCGGCGGCAGCCAGGTCAGCCCGTTCGTCGCGTCGGCGTCGCGCACGGCCTCGTACTGCTCCTGCCGGTCGGGGATCCCCTCGGGCATGCCCAGGTAGTTCAGCCACCCCGTGCCGGTGTACTCCCACTGCACCTCGACCTCGCCGTCGAGCATCGCGGCCCGGGCCGGGGCGGCGCCGGGGATGCCGCTGCGGTCGACGACGTCGAAGCCCGCCACCTGCAGCGCGATCACGGCGATCTTGCCGAGGACCAGCGCCTCGGTGAAGTTCTTGGTGCCGACGACGACCTGCGCGCCCTCGTCCGCGACCGGCTCGATCGCGCCCGGCGCGGCCTCCGGGGTGAAGGTGTTGGCGCTCTGCAGGCCGCACCCGGCCACCAGGGCGGTGGACAGGAGGGCCGCGGCGGCGGCAGCGGGGGCGCGCATCACAGCCCCTTCGGCCGGGCGACGTGCTCGACGAGCCTGCCCAGCCAGTCGACCGCCAGCGCCAGCAGCGCGACCAGCACCGCCCCGCTGATCAGCAGCGAGTCCAGCGAGAGGGTGATCCCGGTGTTGATGAGCACCCCGAGCCCGCCGCCGTCGATGAAGGTGGCCAGCGTGGCCGTCCCGACCAGCAGGACGAGGGCGGTGCGCACGCCGGCGAGCAGCACGGGCACGGCGAGCGGGAGCTCCACCCGCAGCAGCACCGCCAGCGCGCTCATCCCCATGCCGCGGCCCGCCTCGACCAGGCGCGCGTCGACGCCCTCGATGCCGACCATGGTGTTGCGCAGCACCGGCAGCGCCGCGTAGACGACGAGCGCGACGACCGTCGTCCCGAAGCCGAACCCGAGCCAGGTGGCCAGCAGGACGAAGAGCCCGATGGCGGGCGCGGCCTGCCCGGTGTTGGCGATGCCGACCACCAGCGGGCTGAGCCGTCGCAGCGGGCGCCGGGTCAGCGCGATGCCGAGGGGGATCGCGATGAGCAGCACGATGACGGCGGCGACGGCGGTCAGGGCCAGGTGCTCGCGGATGCTGTCGCCGAGCACCGCCCAGCCGAGCTGCCGGGCCTCGGTGTCGCTGAGGTCGGCGGTCAGCCGCCACACCAGGAAGGCGACCACGCCGAGGACGACGAGCGCGGGCTGCAGCAGCAGTGCCCGCCAGCCTCCCCCACCCGCGGCGGAGGGGTCCGCGTGCCGGGCGGTCTCCTCGGCGGGCGCGGGCTCCGGCGCATCACCGGCGCGCACCTCGGGGGCGGCGGTCATCCCGCGGCCTCCGTGCGGGACCGCTGGATGGCGGCCATGACGGTCTCCACCGCCATCACCCCGGCGAGGCCGTCCCGCCGCCCGGTCACCACGACGCCGCCCTGGCTGGCCGCGAGCATGGTGTCCAGCGCGTCGTTCAGGGTGGAGCGCAGCCCGACGACCGGGAGCCGCTCGTCCACCGTCTGCGGCACGGTGGCCGTCCGGGTGAGCTCGGCGACCGTCGGCCAGCTGATCGGCCGACCCCGGGCGTCCAGGACCACGACGAAGTCGTCGCCGGCGGCCCGCGCCGCGGCCACCGCCTCGGCCGACGGGGAGCCGGCGACCGCCGTCGTCACCTGGACGAGGTCGACGTCGCCGACCCGGGTGAGCGTGAGCTGCTTGAGGGTGGCGCCCGCGCCGACGAAGTCGGCGACGTAGTCCTCCGCCGGCTCGGCGAGGATCCGCTCCGGCGTGTCGTACTGGACCACCCGGGCGCCGACGTCGAAGACGACGATCTTGTCGCCCAGCTTCACCGCCTCGTCGAAGTCGTGGGTGACGAAGACGATCGTCTTCCCCAGCTCCTCCTGGATCCGCAGCAGCTCGTCCTGCAGCCGCTGGCGGGTGATGGGGTCGACGGCACCGAACGGTTCGTCCATGAGGAGGATCGGCGGGTCAGCGGCGAGCGCGCGGGCCACGCCGACGCGCTGCTGCTGGCCACCGGAGAGCTCCCGCGGGTACCGGTCGCGGTAGACGGCCGGGTCCAGCCCCACCAGGTCCAGCAGCTCGTCGATGCGGGCCGCGGTGCGCTCCTTGTCCCACTTGAGCATGCGGGGGACCATCCCGACGTTCGTCCCGACGGTCATGTGCGGGAACAGCCCGCCCGCCTGGATGACGTAGCCGATCCGCCGGCGCAGCTGGTCGGCGTCCTGGTCGGTGACGTCCTCGTCGCCCAGGTGGATCCGCCCGCTGGTCGGTTCGATGAGCCGGTTGAGCATCTTCAGCAGGGTGGTCTTCCCGCAGCCGGACGGGCCGACGAACATCACCGTCTCGCCCGCGGCGATCTCCAGGGTGACGTCGTCGACGGCCGGCTGCTCCTGCCCCGGGTAGCGCTTGGTGACGCCGTCCAGGCGGATCGGCACACCGCTGATGTGCCGGTCCCCGGCGGCCACCGGTCCGGCCGAGGGTGCGGGTGCTGTCTCAGACACGGATCCCCCTGGGGGTGGTGAGCCGACCGGCCAGCACGAGCAGCAGGTCGAGGACGAGGGCGAGCAGGACGATCGCGGTGGTCCCGGTGAGCGCCGAGTTGAGGGCGTTGGCGCCGCCCAGCCGGGACAGCCCGGAGAAGATGAAGCCGCCGAGGCCGGGCCCGAGCACGTAGGCGGCGATGGCTGCGATACCCATGACCATCTGGGTGGAGACGCGGACCCCGGCGAGGATGACCGGCCAGGCCAGCGGCAGCTCCACCCGCAGCAGGGTGGCCATGCGGGTCATCCCGATGCCCCGCGCCGACTCGACCGTGGCCCGGTCGACGCCGGCGAGGCCCACCACGGCGTTGCGCAGCACGGGCAGCGCGGCGTAGAAGGTCACGGCGAGCACCGCGGGGGTGATGCCGAACCCGAACGGGGCCAGCAGGATCCCCAGCAGCGCGAAGGCGGGGATGGTCAGGCCCACCGCCGACATCCCGTTGGCCAGGGCCGTCGCCTTCGGGTTGCGGTACACCAGCACGGCCAGCGCGACGCCGATCAGCGAGCCGAGCAGGACGCACTGGACGACGAGGCTGACGTGCTGGACGGCCTGGAAGGCGATGAGGTCGGCACGCTCGGTCACGTACTCCCACATGGGCCGCACCTCTCCGGGCCCGCGGCGGGGCCATGTCCTCGTCGTCCGGCTCTGCGAGCCACCTCCCCGGGCAGGGTGGTCAGGCGGCCCTACCCTCCGGGCAGGCAGCGACCCACGACACGCGGTCGTCAACTCTTGCACAGCTCGCCGGGTCGGCGGACCCGACGACCATGACGGTTGCGTGACATCGCGTGCGCCCGTCGCCGGGTGCGCGCAGCGTCCCCCACCCCGGGGACGGGACGCCGGGGGCGGAGCGCATCCTGGCGGGGTGGGATGGGTGGTCGCGCGGCTGCAGCAGCCGTGGGTGCAGCGAGCGGTCCGGGCAGCGCTGGCAGCGGGCCTGTCGTGGCAGGTGGCGCTGCTGCTGCCCGGGACCCTCTCCGACTACGCCTACTACGCCCCGCTCGGCGCGGTCATCGCGGTCAGCCCGACCGTGGCGGACTCCGCGTCGGCGGCGTGGCGCAGCCTGCTGGCGATCCTGCTCGGCTTCGCGCTCGCCGTCGCGGTCTACGAGCTCACCCGCGCGGTGCCCGACGCGCTGACCATCGCGCTGATCGTGCTGCTGGCGATCGTGGTCGAGCAGTGGCGGGCCCTGCGCGAGCAGGCGAGCTGGGTCAGCTTCGCCGCCGTCCTCATGCTCACGGTGGGTACGGCCGACCCGGCCGACTACGCGGTGCGCTACGCCGGGCTCACCTTCCTGGGCGCGGCGATCGGCGTCCTGGTGACCACCGTGCTCTTCCCGCCGCTGCAGCTCACCACGGCGGTCCAGCGCATCCAGGCGGCCCGGTCCCTCGTCGCCGAGCACCTGGCGACGATGGCGGCGGCGCTGCGCAGCGGCCGGGTGCCGGCGCCCGACGAGTGGGACGCCCGCGGGACGGAGCTCGACCGCGCCCTCGAGCGCATGCGGCACGCGGAACTGGTGGTCGAGCGCGCGCGACGGGCAAACCCGCGGGCGCGGAAGTGGCACGGGACCGCCGCGAGCATCCGGGAGCAGTCCCGGTCCCTGGACCGCGTCGCCGTCCTGATCGACGACCTCACCACCCTGGTCGTCGAGTTCGAGCCGCACCGCCGCAGCCTGGACCGCGTCGACGACGGGACCGGCTGGGTGCTGGCCGACGCCCTCGACGGTCTGGCCGCCGTCGTCCGCACCCCGTACCACGCCCCGGGGACCGGGCCGGATGCGCGCGACCGGGCCGTCGAGGAGGCGCTCGCCGCGGCCGGGCGGCTCACCGCACTGGTGCGCGACTCCGCCATCGGCGACGACCAGGGCTTCTTCGCCCTCGGGGCGGTGGCCGTCGGGCTCCGCCGCAGCCTGGCGACCCTCGGTGCCCACCACCAGCGGCAGGAGGTGGCCTGAGGAGGGGTCAGACGCGGACGAGCAGCTCCCCGTGCAGCATGCCGAGCCAGCCGTCGTCCGCGGCTGCCCAGCGCAGCCACGCGTCCGCGATCCCCCGCAGCTCCTCCGGCGTCGCCAGGTCGTGGGCGACCGCCTGCTCGGCGAACGCCGACGCCGTCGCCCGCCCCGCCCACGAACGCCCCCACCACTCCCGCTCGGCCGGGGTGGCGAAGCACCAGGAGGACGTCGTCGCCGTGACGTCGCGCAGGCCCGCCGCGTGCGCCCACGACAGCAGCCGCCGCCCGGCGTCGGGCTCGGCCTCGTTGCGGCGCGCCACCTGCTGGTAGAGCGCCAGCCAGCGGTCGAGCCCCTCGTCCGCTGGGAACCAGGTGGTGGCCGCGTAGTCGACGTCGCGGACGGCGACCAGCCCGCCCGGCCGGCAGACCCGCGCCATCTCCCGCAGCGCGGCCACCGGGTCGGTGAGGTGCTGGAGCACCTGGTGGGCGTGGACCACGTCGAACGAGGCGTCCGGCAGGTCGAGGGCGTAGACGTCGCCCACGGCGAAGGTGACCGCGACCCCGGCCCGCTCGGCGGCGGCCCGCGCCTCGCCCAGCGGATCGGCCGAGACGTCCAGCCCCAGCACCCGGCCGGGGGCCACCCGCGCGGCCAGGTCGACGGTGATCGTGCCCGGCCCGCACCCGACGTCGAGCAGGTCGAGGCCGGGGCGCAGCGCGGGCAGGAGGTGGGCGGCGGAGTTCTCGGCGGTGCGCCACCGGTGCGACTGCAGGACCGGCTCGGCGTGCCCGTGCGTGTAGGTGTCCACGGTGAGGTCCTACACCCGCCGTCCCATCGAGCGATACGACCTTCTCATTTATTGGGACGGCGGCATCAACCCTCGGCGAGCACCTGCTCGGCCACCGCCACCGCGCGCTCCCGGTCGGCGGGCACCAGGCCGATGCGGGTCCGCCGGTCGAGCAGGTCCGCCACGGTGCGCGCCCCCTCGTGGCGGACGGCGAAGCGCAGCTCCCCCACCGTCTCGGGCCGCCCCGCGACGACCAGCGCCGGGCCCAGCGCCTCGACCGCCGGCGCCTCGGTGCCGTACCGCGCCACCAGCCGGGGCGACGCCGTGAGCCGGTCCAGCGCCACCCGCGGCGCGGCCCCGGCCAGCGCCAGCCGCGCGGTGACCGACCGCGCCGCCCCCCGCCCGAGCCGCGCCACGACGGCGTCGACCGCCTCCTCGGCCATCGCGCGGTAGGTGGTGAGCTTCCCGCCGACCACGGAGAGGACCGGTCCGTCCCAGGCCAGCAGGTGCCGGCGGGACAGGTCGGCGGTCGCGCTGCCGGGGGCCGCCGCCGCGGGCAGCACCAGCGGCCGGTAGCCCGCGTAGGCGCCCACCACGTCGGCGGGGGTCAGCGGCTCGGCGAGCACCCGGTTCACGGTGCCCAGCAGCTGCCGCACCTCGGCGTCGGACGGCGTCGCGTCGTCGTCGGGCACCGGCCCCTCGACCGGCTCGTCGGTCAGCCCGAGGTAGACCAGCCCGTCGGGTTGCGGCAGCGCGAAGACGTAGCGGGAGCGCGACCCGGGCAGCGGCACGGTCAGCGCCGCCGAGGGCGAGCCCAGCCGCACGCCGGGCACCACCAGGTGCGAGCCGCGGGAGGGCACCAGCCGCAGGCCGGGCGCCAGCCGCTGCGCCCACACACCGGCGGCGTTCACCACCGCCCCCGCCCGCACCGTGAACGGCCCCTCCTCGGTGGCCACGTGCACCTCCGCGCCGTCGACGGCGGTGACCGGGGCCCCGGTGAGCACGCGGGCGCCGTGCGCGGCCGCCGTCCGGACCAGGGCGACGACGAGGCGCGCGTCGTCGACCAGCTGCCCGTCCCAGAAGACGACACCACCGCTGCCGGGCCGCACCCCCGCGACCAGCCGGCCCACCTCCGCGGCGCCCACCCGCCGGGTCGGGGGCAGCGAGCGCCGCCCCCCGGGCACCGAGAAGCGCACCGCGTCGCCCAGCCGCCCGCCCAGCCCCGCGAGGGCGGTGACGTCGCGGCCGGCGGCGTCGGGGACGAGGAACGGCAGCGGGCGCACCAGGTGCGGCGCCGTCGCCCCCATGAGGACGGCGCGCTCGCGGGCGCTCTCCCGCGCCAGCCCGAGCTCGCCGTGGGCCAGGTAGCGCAACCCGCCGTGCACGAGCTTCGAGGACCACCGGCTGGTGCCCGACGCGAGGTCGGCGCGCTCGCACAGGAGCACCGAGAGCCCGCGGGCGGCCGCGTCCAGCGCCACCCCGGCGCCGGTGACGCCGGCGCCCACGACCACCACGTCGACGGCGGCCCCGGCGACCGCGGCGAGGTCACGGGCCCGCCGGGTGGGCGACAGGGAACCGATCACCCGGTCCTCCAGCGCTGCGGCACCGGCAGACTGTAGCCGTGCCCGAGCAGCCGGAACTGACGATCCAGGGCTGGGGCCCGCGCCCCGCCACCCCCGGGGAGGAGGGGCCCGACGGGGTCCTGACCAAGGCCGCGCGCCGCTACCTCACCCGCGAGCTGGGCTGGGAACCGCGCGCCACGCCCCCCGCCCCGGTGGAGGAGATCCGGCTGGCGCCCTGCCGGCTGCCCGAGGAGGACCGCGCCGCGCTCACCGCCCTGCTCGGCGAGGACCACGTGCGCACCGACCGCGAGTCGCGGCTGCGTCGGGCCGGGGGCAAGAGCTACCTGGACCTGCTGCGCCGGCGGGAGGGCGACGCCTCCGACGCCCCCGACGCCGTCGCGCTGCCCGGCACCACCGAGGAGACGGCCGCGCTGCTGGCGCTGTGCAGCGAGCGCGGCATCGTCGTCGTGCCGTTCGGCGGGGGCACCAGCGTCGTCGGCGGGCTGGCCGGCGTCGACCCCGACGACCGGCCCGTGCTCGTCGTCGACCTGTCCCGCATGGCGTCGGTGCAGGCGCTGGACGGGCACTCCTCGCTGGTCACCGTCGGGCCGGGCATGCGCGGGCCGGCGCTCGAGCGGGCGCTGGCCCGCGAAGGGCTCACCCTCGGCCACCTGCCGCAGAGCTGGGAGTTCGCCACCCTCGGCGGGTACGCCGCCACCCGCTCGGCCGGCCAGTCCTCCACCGGCGTCGGCCGGTTCGACGAGCTGGTCGCCGGCCTCACGCTGGCCACGCCGTCCGGGGTGCTTGAGCTCGGCCACCCGCCGGCGTCGGCCGCCGGGCCGGACCTGCTGGGCTTGGCGCTGGGCTCGGAGGGGACGCTCGGCGTCATCACCGAGCTGACGCTGCGGGTCCGCCCCAAGCCCACGGCGAGCGCCTACGAGGGCTGGTCCTTCCGCACCTGGGCGGCCGGGCTGGCCGCGCTCCAGCAGCTCGCCCGCCACGACCTGCTGCCCGACGTCGTCCGGCTCTCCGACGCCGACGAGACGCGGGCCAACCTGCTCATGGCGGCCGGGGCCGGCGCCACGGCGCTGCGCGGCAGCCTGCGGGCGCGGGGGCGCGCCGACGGCTGCATGCTCGTCGTCGGCTGGGAGGGCGTGCCCGACCTGGTGCGCGCCCGGGTGCGGGCCGCGTCGTCGCTGCTCCGCGACGGCGGCGCCGTCCGGCTGGGCCGCCGGGTGGGCGACTCCTGGCGCCGGCACCGGTTCGAGGCGCCCTACCTGCGCGACCGGCTCATGGACGGCGGCCTGCTGGTCGAGACGCTGGAGACCGCGGCCACCTGGACCGCGCTGCCCACCGTGTACGACACCACCCGCCGGGCGCTGCAGCAGTCGCTGGCCCGCGGCGGGCACCGGCCGCTGGTCATGGCGCACGTCTCGCACGGGTACGCGACCGGCGCCTCGCTCTACTTCACCGTGCTCGCCGACCGCGACGACGCCCTGCCCATCCAGCAGTGGCTCTCCGCGAAGCGCGCCGCCACCGACGCGCTGCTGGCCGCGGGCGGCACCCTCACCCACCACCACGCCGTCGGCGCCGACCACCGGCCGTGGCTGGAGCGCGAGGTGGGCCCGCTCGGCGTCGAGGTGCTGCGGGCGGTCAAGCAGCGGCTGGACCCCCAGGGCATCTGCAACCCCGGCGTCCTCCTCCCCGACTAGGAAATGTGCAACCCACCGCGAGGCCGGGGGGTCACGGGTTCGCCGGGCGCCGCGGCGAGCGGCTGCCGGACGCGGCCCAGCTCCCGGACGACGGCGTCCGTGGTCACGACCGCGGCACAGCGCTCGGCGGCGTACTCGAGCGCCAGCCGGTGGTGGTCGGCGCTGAAGTCCGCGACCGCGTCGGCCACCAAGAACGGCTGGATGTCGCGGGCCATGGCGTCGTTGGCGGTCACCAGGCAGCCGACGTGGGCGTAAACCCCGCAGACGATCAGCTGGTCCCGACCTCCGTCCACCAGCCGGCGGTGCAGGTCCGAGCGCACGAACGCGCTGTAGCGCCACTTGGTCAGGATGACGTCCCCGGGACCCGGCGCCAGCTCGGGGACGATCTCGCGGTCCCCGGCGTCGCGGGTCATTCCCGGCCCCCAGAAATCGGCCAGGAGACCGCGCTCCTGCGCCGTCATCGCGCCCGGCTGGGCCGTGTAGTAGACGGGCACCCCTGCTGCGCGGGCGGCGTCGAGCAGCGCCCTGGCGCGGGAGATCAGCTCCACGGCCGGTGACCGGCCCTCCGGTAGGAAGCGCACGAAGTACCGCTGCATGTCGTGCACCAGCAGGGCTGCGCGCGACGGGTCCGGCCGCCACGCCACCACGTTCGGGGGCAGATCGGGTTCTCCGGGCATCGGGTAGGGGTCGATGCGGTCGATGCTCATGGTGTCCGTCGTCCTCCGGGATCCAGCGGTGGTGGTGGCTCAGGCGCCCAGCGAGGCGCCACCGTCCACGCAGAGGTCGTGCATGGTGATGTGCCCCGCGGCGTCCGACGCCAGGAAGGCCACGGCTGCGGCGACGTCCTCCGGCCGCGCGATCTTCTGCAGGGGTATGCCGACCCGGTAGTGCTCGGGAGCACCCCGCAGGGTGGCGCGTTCGCCGTCGGCGTCCGGCCAGAGGGAGCGCAGCATCGACGTGTCCGTCGACCCGGGCGACACCACGTTGCACCGGATGCCGTGGCCCGCCAGCTCGAGGCCGAGGCACTTGGTCAGCATCACCGAGGCCGCCTTCGAGGCCGCGTACCCGCCCAGGCCCACGCGGGGGACCGAGCCGGCGTTCGACGCCACGGTCACGATCGAACCGGATCCGCGGCCGACCATCCGGCGGGCCACCGCCCGGGAGACCGTCAGCACCCCCGTGACGTTGACGCCGAGCATCGCCGCCCAGTCGTCCTCGGCCATGGTCAGGAGCGGACCGGCCCGCAGCACCCCGGCCACGTTCACGAGGATGCCGACCGGACCGATGCGCTCCTCGATCTCGCCGACCATCGCCTCGACCCCGGCGGCGTCCTGCACGTCCACCGCGAAGGAGCCGGCCAGCTCCCGTCCGGCGGTCCGTCCGGCGTCGGCCGCCACGACCCGCGCTCCGCGCGCGACCAGCTCCCGCACCACCGCCCCGCCGATGCCGCCGGCGGCACCGGTGACCAGGGCGACCGGGCCCGGGTCGTCCTGCCGGGTCGTCACGACCACGCACCCACGAGGTGCCGTGCCTGCTCGGGGTTCAGCCGGGGGTCGCACAACGTCGTGTAGCGCCCGGGCACCTCCGACTCGTCACGCACCGGACCGCCGACGCACTCGGTGACGTCCTCCGCCGCGACCTCCAGGTGCAGCCCACCCGCGCACATCCCGAGGCCTTCCACGACCTCCCGGAACACCAGGGCCTCGGCCTGGATGTCCCGCAGGTGGCGGGTCTTGTGCCCCGTACCGGTGGTGACGGTGTTCCCGTGCATCGGGTCGCACAGCCAGACGGGGCGGTGACCGGCCCGGCGGACCGCCTCGACCAGCGGCGGCAGCACGTCGCCGACCGCCCGGGCGCCCATGCGGGCGATCAGGACCAGCCGTCCGGGGGTCCGCTGCGGATCGAGGCGGTCGCAGAGGGCCCGCACCAGGGCGGGGTCGGACCCCGGCCCGATCTTGCAGCCGACGGGGTTCTCCAGCTGCCCCAGCAGTTCCACGTGCTCGGCGTCGGGGTCGTTCGTGCGCAGGCCGATCCACGGCAGGTGGGTGGAGGCGAGGAAGGGGCCGGCCTCACCGGTCCGCACCAGCGAGCGCTCGTAGTCGAGGACCAGCGCCTCGTGGCTGGTCCACGGGCCCCGGTGCACCTGACCGGCCGCAGGGGTCCCCTGCCGCTCCCGGTGCCCGCGGACCCGTTCCACCACCCGGCCGCTGGCCTCGTACGCCCACAGCATGCGGCGCGGGTCGTGCTGGCGAGCGCTGACCGTGGGCACCTCCGAGTTGACCAGGTGCCCGCGGAAGGACGGCAGGACGGTGGTCCCGTGGCGTTCGGTGGGCGAGCTGCGCGGCTTCGCGAACTGCCCGCCCAGACGCCCGATCCGGACGACCGGACGGCCGCCGACCCGCTCCATCTCGTCACCGAGCTGGTCGAGCAGGCACAGCTTCTCCGCCGTCCGTGCGGGGGTGATCTCGTAGAAGCTCTCGGCGCAGTCACCGACCTGCGCGACCACCGCCCGGCCCTCGGCCACCGCCTCGAGCGAGCGCCGCAGCTGTGCCACCTCCTCCCACGAGACGAGCGCGGGCGCCACGGCCAGCGCCGCACAGGTGCGGGCGTACGCCGGGTGGTCGGCCCACAGCGGCTGCTGCGCAGCCGGCGGCCGGGGGGCAGGCCCGGTCGCGAGGTCGGTGAGAACGTGTCCGTGCACGGCTGCTCCAGTTCGTCGTCGCTCGGATCCGCCGGCTCCGCCTCGGCGGCGGCGTCCGGGGCCGGGGGGAAGGTCAGCGCCCGGCCACCCGGTCGAGGACCGCCGCCCAGTCGGCGGGGGGCTCGTCGCCTCGCCAGGCGACGTGGTGGTCCGGTCGCACGAGCACGAGGTCGCGCTCGTAGAGCTCACGCAGCCGGGGCGAGTCGACGGCGAGGTGCGCCATGGGCAGCCCCCGGTCCTCCGCCTGCCGGACGAGCTCCTTGCCGGCGTGGTCACCGGAGAGGTCCACGAGGGTGAACGCGTGGCCGAGCGCCTGGTCGACCCACGGTCCGTGCGGCAGCCTGGCGGCCGGCAGCAGGCTGCCCGGCCAGGTGGTGGCCGGTACCCGGTTCCAGTCCCAGGCGGGCGCCGGCGTCCCGTCCGGGACGACGAGCGGGGAGGTGGCGTAGCGGTAGCCGAAGTGGATCCCGAGGTTGTCCATCTGGTACCGCTCGTGGTGGAGGAACCCGGCCAGGTGCTCCCTGCTCGCCCCGGCCGCCGCCAGGCGGAAGAAGCGCAACCACACCTCGAGGAGGTTGCTGCACATCTCCCGGTTGAACAGCGCCACCGGGCGGCGTTCCTGCTCGTAGGCGTCCAGGACCGCGGCACCGGCCCACCCCCGCACGATGCCGGCCAGCTTCCACGCCAGGTCGGCCGCGTCGACGATCCCGGTGTTCGCGCCGTGGCCCCCGGTCGGGTAGAACTGGTGCGCGGCATCGCCGGCGATGAGGACCCGTCCGGACCGGTAGCTGTCGGCGACGGCCAACCGGCCCTCCCAGTCGACGACGCTGAGCACCTGGTCGACGACGAAGTCCGCGCCCAGCGCTTCGCGCATGACCTCGACCGGGTCCAGCTCGGCGGTCGACTCCTGCAGCAGCATGGTGCCGGTCCAGGTGTCCACCTCGTCGCGCGAGACGAGGGTCAGGCCGCGCCCCGTGATGGTGAGGAAGGCCCGGCCGTGCCGCCGCAGCGCAGGGTCGGCGCTGCGGAAGTAGACGTCGCGGTGGCGGGTGGTCGGCCCGAGCTGGGAGACGCCGATGCCCGCCGACGAGCGGACGTCGCTGGAGGCGCCGTCGCAGCCGACGACGAAGCCGGCCCGCAGCGTGAGCGCCGGCCCCCCTGCCTCCCGGACGGTCGCCGTCACGCCGTCGGCGTCCTGGACCAGGCCCTCGAACGCCCAGCCCTCCCGGAAGTCCACCAGCGGGGAGCGCCGGAGTTCCGCCCGGAGGATCTCCTCCAGCAGCGAGCCCTGCAGCCGCTGGTGGGCCTGGGACGGCAACGTCCCGTCGTCGCTGCGCTCGATGCGGGCGGTCAGCTCCTCCACCGACGCGTAGTCCCAGGTCGCGACCGGAGGCTCGTCCGCACCGCGCGTCCAGACGAAGGTGAACGGGTGCTCGGGCGCAACCCCTCGACGCCGGATCTCCTCCGCGAGGCCCAGCCGGGCCAGCAGCTGCATGCTGCGCGCGTTCAGGTAGTCCATCTTCGGGTGGGCCGACGGTGCGGTGGAGCGGTCGAGGAGGACGGAGGGGACGCCGAGCCGCGCCAGCTCCAGCGCGAGCACCGCTCCGACGGGGCCGGCCCCCACGACCAGGACGGGGCTGTCGGTCTCCGGTGTGCTGATCTGATCGTCCACGGTGGCTCCCTGCCGGCTGTCCGGTCCACGCGCTGTTCCGCGGGGCGGGTCAACCCTCGGGCAGGACCGGGGCCGTCCGCGTCACGTGGTCACGGGATTTGGAGGAGCTCCGGTCGACGCGCGACCTCGCGGGCGAGCTGCACCCGGCTGCGGATCCCCAGCTTGGTGAAGGTGTGCCTCAGGTGGCTGTCGACCGTGTGCGGCGACAGGTACAGGCGGGTGGCGACCTCGCGGTTGGTCAGGCCCTCGGCCACCAGCCGGACGACGCGCACCTCGGACTCGGTCAGCACTCCCCCGGCGACGACGTTGGGAGCCTCGACGGCCCGCGGACCGGGGAGCGCCCCGCGCGAGGCCACGGGCCGCGGCTGGAGCAGCCGACGGCGCGGACCGCTGCCCAGGAGCTGGTCGGCCCCGG
Organism: Blastococcus sp. KM273128; assembly: GCF_021698975.1. GTDB lineage: Bacteria > Actinomycetota > Actinomycetes > Mycobacteriales > Geodermatophilaceae > Blastococcus. The sequence goes on from NZ_SSXA01000016.1 coordinate 23,527, forward strand.
CCAGCAGCAGGGTCGCCTCGGAGCCGCACCCGGCGACCTGCGCCGCCCGTGCCGCGTCCTCCAGCGCGGCCGCCCGGTCCAGCGCGCGAGGCGTCGGCGCGTACTCCGCCACGGCCCGTCGCAGGGTGGCGAGGTCGCCCTGCTGCAGACCCCGCGCGTGCCAGGCCGCGGCCCGGTAGGAGGCGACGTCGGGGTTGCGCTCGGCCAGGCCGCCCACCGCGGCCACGGCGACGGCGGCCGACGCCGGGTCACCGACCGCACGAGCCATGCGGACGAGGCGGGCCGCGGCCCTGGGCTCCTGGACCAGCAGGCTCAGGCGCTGCGGGAGGTCCCGGCAGACCTCGCGGACCGACCGCGCCAGCCCGGCGGTGTCGCCGCACGCCTCCTGCACCAGCGCGCGCCGCCAGGCGAGCATCCCGGGCGGGGCCCCCACGCCCTTGGCCACCAGCGCCTCGGCCCGCTCGACGTAGTCCCGGCTCAGCTCCACGTCGCCGCGGTTGAAGGCGACCTGGCCGAGGACGGCGAGCAGCGGCACGTCGAGCGCCAGCACGTTGAGCTGCTCGGCGATGCGGACGCCGGCCTCCGCCTCGGCCTCGGCGTCGTCCACCCGACCCACCGCCATGTGCAGCTCGGCCCGGTAGTAGTGCCACAGCGGCTGCGACCACGCCGAGCCCAGCTGGTCGGCCTGCCGCTGCCCCACCTCGAGGACAGCCTGCGCCTCGGTCATCCGGTCGGCAGCGATCAGGGCACGGCCCAGCCAGAGCCGGGGGTGCCACGACAGGCACCCACCGCCCCGGCTGTCCGCCAGCTCCACCGCCTCGCGCGCCAGCTCCAGCGCCCGTCCGGTGTCCCCCCGGGTGCGCGCCACCCCGCTCCGGGCCACGGTGGCGAAGACGACGGCAGGGAAGTGCAGACGGGCCCGTCCCAGCTCCGCCGCCCGGGCGCCGATGTCCTCCGCCTCGGCGAAGTCCTCGCCGCTGAGGAGGGCGTGGGCATGCACCGCCATCAGCTGGGCGCGCAGCTCGTCGGGGACGCCGGAGCGGCGCAGCGCCTGCCGGGCGTGCTCGGTGACGCCCCGGTCGTCACCCGCGTGCTTCAGTGCCTGGCACAACCCCAGCCGCAGGCCGGCCTCCGTCGCCCCGTCGAGCCCCAGCCGCAGCGCGCTCTCACCGACGGTCCGTGCCTCGTCGACACGACCGGCTGCCGCGAGCAACCGCACGACCAGGGCGCCGAGCGCGGGGCAGGGCGGTTGGGCCTTCCCGGTCAGCGCCATCCACCGCAGCGCGAGGTCGGCTGCCGTTCCGGGGGCGGTGGTCGCGACCCGCTCGATGGCCTCCCGCAGGATCTGCTGGCCCTGGGGGTCGCCGACGCGGCGGCTGCGGAGCAGGTGGTCGGCCACCTCCAGCGGGCTGCAGCCCTCCGCCTGCAGGACCGTGGCGGCCACCCGGTGCAACGCCAGGCGCACCGGGCCGGGCAGCGCTCCGTACACGGCCTCCCGGATGAGGTCGTGCCGGAGCACCAGCTCGGCACCCAGGTCGACCAGGTCACCGGACTCGATCGCCTCCGTGGTGGCGGGGGCGAGCTCCAGCGCCTCGCAGCCCAGGAGCCCGGCGGCCTCGTGCAGGGTGAAGGCCCGGCCGAGGACCGCGCCGGCCTCCAGCAGCCGGCGGGCGTCGTCGGAGAGGTCACCCAGCCGCCGGCTCACCGCCTGCAGGAAACCGGACGGCAGCCGGTTGACCGAGAGCTGGGCCACCCCGCCGTCGATGTGCACCAGCCCCTCGTGGACGAGCCTGGCCACCAGCTCCTTGACGAGGAAGGGGTTGCCACCGCTGCGGAGCGCCTGGTCCACCAGCGGTCGGGCCGGGCGGGCACCCAGGAGGTCGGCGCACAGGCGGGCGACCGCCCGGTCGTCCAGGGGTTCGAGCGGCAGGCGGTGCGCCCCGCGCTCGAGGAGCCAGCTGATGGCGTCCTGGGCCGGACGTCGGGCCGGCGAGGTCCGCCGGGCGAGGACCCAGAGCACCTGGGAGCTGGCCAGCGCGGGGACCAGGGCGCGCAGCGCCCACGAGCTCAGCTCGTCGGCCCAGTGGGCGTCGTCGACGACGACGACGAGCGGCCGTACGGCCGAGTAGTTCTCCAGCAGCTCCTCCAGCCGCGCCACCTGGAGCAGAGGGGCGCCGCGCGCGGCGACCAGGTCGGCGATGTGCGGCTTGAGCTCGTGCACGCCGGCGAGGGCGGAGAGGAGGGTGGTGAACGGGGCCCACTGGTCGGCCTCCGCGGCCGTCCGGTGCGCGACCGTCAGGTCCTCGTCGGCGGCCCGGCGGAGCGCCGCCGCGAGGAGGCTGGTCTTGCCGATGCCCGCCGGCCCCTCGACGACGACGCATCCCCCTGTGCCGGCGGCGGCAGCGGCGAGCACGGAGTCCAGCGTCTCCAGCGCCCGCGCGCGGCCCTGCAGTTCCTCGGTGATGGTTCGAGACATGTCGGTGTTCCCCCTAGCGGCCACTCTGGGAAGCGAGGGTGCAACGCTCCGTTTATGGCTGCGGCCGTGATCCTGCACGACGTCGTGTTGGATGTCACTAGCCTCCGGAGCGCAGCACCGGCTGTGAGACGCACGCCATGACCGCCCTGCGCGGCCCCGCCGCTGCCCGCCCGCTGCCGCCCCCGGGACGCCCGGGTCAGACCCGTGAGCCGGCCGGGGCGGACGTGGCTGCGGCCAGGTCCTCGAGCGCGATGCCGGAGGTCTCGATCCCCCTCGCGGCGACCATGGCGACGCAGGCTCCCAGCGGCACGGCCACGGCGAGCGCGGCCAGGCCCATCCCGCCCGACGCCGCGACGACCGCGACGACCGGTGGACCGACGACCCCGCCCGCCTTGCCGAACGCCGCGCCGAGACCGCCGGCGCTCCCCCGCAGGGCCGTCGGGAAGACCTCCGCCGTGTACGGCCCCAGCATGGCGCTCAGCCCGCTGCAGGTGATGAGGACGACCACGATCTGGAGACCCAGCAGCAGGGGGCTGGTCGCCTGCACCGAGGCCGGCACCAGGCTCATGGTCACCAACGCCACCGCGCTCCCGCCGGCGTAGATCATCAAGCTCCGACGGCTGCCCAGGCGCTCGTAGGCGAACGCCACGGCGAACGAGATCAGCAGCGCGCACAGGCTGGCCACGAACAGCAGCTTCGCGAAGTCGACCTGCACCGCGCTGTCCAGCATGGTCGGCAGCATGGTGAGGAACCCGTAGTTGACCAGGCCCCAGCTGAGGCTCAGGACCGCCACCATCACGAAGCGCAGCGCGTACGGCCGGTGCTGGACGAGCTCCCGCAGACCGCCCGCCCCCGTCCCCGGGGGATCGGCCGAGGCCGCCATCGGCTCGGTCCTCATGTCGTACGTGCGCATCACGGCCTCGGCCCCCGCTGCGTCACCCCGGGCCAGCAGGAAGCGCGGCGACTCGGGGATGTAGCGGTTGAGCGCGACGAGCAGGAGCCCCGTCGGCAGACCGGAGAGCCACAGGAACCGCCAGGAGACCGCTTCCAGAGCAGCGGCCATCCCCGTCGCCAGGAGGTACCCCCCGCTGGCCCCGAGGCTCGCGAGGAGCACCGACCAGCGCCCCCGGAGCCGGCTGGGGATGGACTCGGCCAGGAGTGCGAACAGCGTGGGCACCATGCCGCCGGCGGCCGAGCCCATGGCGAAGCAGGTGATCAGGTTCCACGTGAACGACGGCATCGCGCCGCAGACCGCCGTCGCGGTGAAGAGCACCGCGGCGAGGAGGATCGACGGCCTACGGCCGATCCGGTCCGCGGCGACCCCCCACGCCAGCGATCCGACGACCGTGCCGGTCAGCGCCACTAGGGGCAGCAGCGCAGCCTGGTCGGCGCTGATGCCGTACTCCTCGCGCAGCCCCGGCAGCACCAGACCGAGCGTGGCCGGCTTCGCCACGTCGATGACGACGGCGAAGAGCAGCACGGCGAGCAGCCCGGCGTGGGCCGGGGTGAGCCGGTCCCGATCCGAGGGGACGATGCGCAGCGGCGGCAGGGCCGGCGCGGTGGACCTCCGCGGCACGAGGGCGTAACCCGCGAGCACCGTGCCGACGCCGATTAGCACCATGCCCAGGACCATCGTCGCCGACATGGGCATGTGGCTCATCATGAAGTCGTGGTGGCCGGACATGAACACGTCCGGCAGGTGCAGGAGGGTCCCGGCCAGGACGATCGCCACCCCGAGCCGGAACGCACCCGGCCGGGCCATGGTGCGGACGGCGGACTCGCCGGCCGGGGAACGGGCCACGATCAGCCCTCGTCCGCACCCAGGTAGATCGTGTAGAAGTGGGTGTCCGGGCTGGCCGGGTCGATGTGCATCTCGCCCCGGGCTCCGGCGAAGGCCCCGGTCCCGCCGGTGATCGCCGCGTAGAACGGCGGCGGGGGGAAGACCTCCTGCACGAAGGTCTGGAAGCTGATCGTGCCCTCGTCGAGCATCATGCTGACGGTGCAGAGGATGTAGTAGCTGCCGTCGTCCTCCTTCCGCACCACCGTGCAGACGCCGCCGTCGAAGCCGACGGGCTCGCCGTCCCGCAGCACCTGGTGCGTGAAGACGCTGCGGTCCCCCAGGTTCACCTCCTCCGGACCGTTCTTGTAGACCTCGCGGACCTGTGGTCGGGCGACGAGCTTGATGACCGTCTCCGGAGCGGACACGTGGCTCCTCCTACCGTTCTGGCGGGGTGTCACCGGTCGGGGCCGGCCGGGCGCGTCGGAGTCTTCTGGTGGCCGGAGCACGCGGGCATCCCGTATCCACGTGTCCTGGCACGTGACCGGTTCACCCGACGAGCAGGGCCCACCCGACCTCGGTCCCGGTGCGGAGCAGGGCGAGGGTCTGGACGCAGGCGAAGGCGTCAGCCGTGGGGTGCGGCACGTCCCCGCGCCGGCCGAAGGCGCCGTCCGGGGTCTGGTGGCCGGCCAGCCAGCGACGGCAGCGTTCGGGGGACTGGGGTTCGCTGCCCAGGACCATGAGGGCCGCGACCGCGTGGTGGGTCGCCATCAGGCTCGGTGCCCGGCCGGATGCGAGGGCGAACGCACCCACCGGGACCTGGGCCGAGCGGAGCCAGGCCGCCGTCCGGGAGGCGTCCGGTGGCTGGTGGCCGAGCAGGGTGAGCGTCGCGAGCGCCCGCGCCGTCAGCACCGTGCTCCCGCGGCCGCCCGGGCGGTCGGCGTACGCGCCGTCGTCGGTGCGCGCGGCCAGGACGTGGTCCGCGCAGGCCGTGGGGTCGTCCGGGAGGGCGTCCAGGCAGTGCAGCGCAGCCACGGCGAAGCTCGTGTGCCACACGTCACCGCGCAGGCCTGCGACCGGTCCGAAGCCGCCGTCCGGCCGCTGGCACCCCCGCAGGTACCCGAGCACGTCGTCCCGCGGCGCACCGGAGCCCAGCAGCCGCAGCGTGAGGACGGCGCGGTAGGTGCTCAGCACGTCACTGCCCGAGCCGGGAGCCTGGCCGAACCCGCCGTCGGCGTTCTGGCAGCCGAGGACGCGCGCCGCGGTGGACGGCGGCAGCTGGGCGGCGGCACCCAGGGCGTACATGTTGGCGACGTCGTGGAAGCCGGTCGTGAGGCGCCAGCCAGACGTCCGGTCCTCGTCGCCGTACCAGCGCAGGTGGGCATCGCGGTCCACCGGGACGGGACCGACCTCGATGCGGGGCGCGTGCCGGCGTGCCGGCCGGCCGGCCCCGCGGACGACCAGCCCGGCCCGGGTCGTCGCCGGGCTGCCGGGCTGCCGGATCTCGGTGTCGCCGAGCGCGCGCGCCACCGTGGCCTGCGTGTGGGCGCTCTTCTGCGTCAGCGGGACGCTGCGCGGACCCTCCTGCACGAGGCTGCCCGGCTGGTAGGGAGGGGTCCACAGCATCTGCACCGCGCGGGCGGCCACCTCGTCCGCCGTCGCCCACTCGTGCCCGATCGCGAGGTAGTAGCCCCCGTTCCGGTCGTCGGCCAGCCCGGCGAGGGCAGCGCGCGCGTGCGCCTCGACCGCACGGCAGGCGCAGTTCGCGTGGTCGAAGTGGGTCGCCGCGGCGAGCACCTGGGCCGCGTCGGCCGCCCGCTTGATCGGGTAGGGCATCTCCCCGCGGGCCGGCGCCTCGACCCAGTCGACGCCGGTGGAACCGTCCGAGGCGACCCGGTCCCAGAAGCCACCCTCGACGGGGTCGAGGAAGCGCTGCCCGATCAGCTCGAGCACCGCGTGCGCGGCGGAGGCGCAGTCCTCGTCACCGAGCAGCCGGGCGGCCTGGACCAGCGCCATGCACAGGCGCGCGCTGCCGCCGCACCGCCGCAGTTCGGCCGCCGGAGCCGTCCCCCCGGCAGCGTGACCGGCGAGCTCGGTGAGGCGCTTGGCCAACGTGGGCAGGACCGTGTCGTCCACCCCCTGCTCGCCCATCCGCCGCACCGCCGCCAGCGCGCGGACGGCCGCGATCGCCGTCTGCACGGTGGGCATCGCGCGCAGCGGGTGACGCCAGTCCTCGGTGACCCGGTCCGGCAGCTCGCCGTCGACGGCCAGGGCGAAGCAGCGGTTCAGGATGTCCACGGACCGGACGCGGAGCTCGTCCACGTCCAGCCGCCCCGCCGCGGCCAGCATCGCCGTGGCGCCGTGGAGCTGGTAGCGCAACGTCCTCGTCCGGCCGGCGGGGTAGGGCTGCCAGTAGCGGTCGCTGAACTCCGCGAAGCCCGGGTGCCCGTTGCGGTCCTGGAGCCGCAGCAGCCCCTCGACCAGCGTGCGGACGTCGTCGTCCTGCCCTCCGTCGACCAGCGCCAGCAGCGTGCTGGACTGGTCGGTGAGGTGCTTGTCGGTGGTGAGGATCCGGCGCCCGGTCTCGTCCACCGTCCGAAAGGCACCACCGACCGCCCGGTCGAGGAGCCACGTGCTGAGGAACTCGCGTGCCGTGGGGATCACCGTCGCACCTCCGGGGTGTGCCGTCTCGTGGCCCGAGCGCTCGACCGCCACCGGGTTAGCCCGGTCCGGCGGCCACGGCCGGCCGGTCGGCGCGGAAGAGGCCGTGCGGGTCGTAGGTGCGCTGGAGCTGCCTGAGCCGCTGGAGGTCCCGGGGCTCGTACGCCGCGGGCATCCGCTCCCGGGACTCGTCGTCCGTACCGAGGAAGTTCAGCGCCGTCCCGGCGGCCCACGGCGCCATCCGCTCGGCGAGCAGCGCCGAGTGCGCCAGTACTGCGCCGTCCCGGTCCGGTGGCGTGGCGCTGTAGAGGAGGAAGCCCGCCCCCCGGTGGCCGACCGCGTTCGGCACCGCGGGCGGCCGGGCCAGGGCGCCGCCGAGGTGGCGCACCTCCAGGAAGGACAGCGGTGAGGCGCTGTCCGGTCCGACGACGTCCAGCAGCGCGTCCACCGCGTCCTCGTCCAGCTCCCGGAGCAGAGCGTTGCGCTCCACGACGTCCGAGCGCAGGGGCGGGTCGGCGTGGATGCGGCCGCACTCGCGGAACGGCATCTCGGCGACCGTGTCGCTGAGCGGCACCGCCGCGGAACGGAGCGGCCGTACGAGCGCCTCGCCGTCCTCCGCACTGCCGCAGTAGGCGATGCGGACGTGGACGGTGAACCGGCCGCGCAGGGCCTCGGGCACGTCCTCGGACAGCGGGAAGCGGTTGAGCGCCACGGACGAGGACATTCCCTCCGGGACGTCGCGGACCCACCGGCGGTAGGCGTGCAGCACCGTGCCGGCGGTGCTGCCGCGGAAGAAGAGGCCCCCGCCGTAGAAGCGGGGCACGGGGAACAACCCGATGTCCATCGACGTGACCACCCCGAGGCTGCCCTTGCCCCCGCGCACACCCCAGAAGAGGTCCGGGTACTGGCCCGCCGTCGCCGTGCGCAGGCTGCCGTTGCCGCTGACCACGTCGATGCTCGTCACGTGATCGGCTGCGTAGCCGTGCAGGCGGCCGAGGAGCCCCAGCCCACCACCGACCGTGTAGCCGACGGCGCCGACGTCCGGCGACGACCCGGCGAGCGGGGCCAGCCCGAAGGCGGCGGCCTCGTGCAGCACCCGTTCCCACCGCACGCCGGCGTCCACGCGGGCCGTCCGTGCCATCGGGTCGACGCGGACGCCCTGCATGCGCCGCGTCACGACGAGGACCGCCCCGGCGGTCCCGGGCGGCGCCGCGTGCCCCGTCGCGAGCACCGCGACCGGAAGGCCGTGCTCGGTGGCGTGGGCCACGGCGGCCACCACGTCGGCTGCCCCGGTGGCGCCGACGACGACCGCGGGCTCGTGGCCCGGATCGACACCCACCGCGGCGCACTCGGCGCGGAAGGCGTCGCCGTCACCGGGGCGGAGGACCGGCCCCGCGACGCGCGCGGCCAGCGGGTCCTCCCAGAGCGCCGGCGCCGGCGACGGGCGCGCGACGGCGGGCTCGGGGATGCCGCGCAGCCGTGCCCGCCCCAGTCCCACCCGTGATCCGATCCGGGAGGCGAAGGCGGGACGGGCACCGGCGCGGGGTTTCCGGTCGGCGTCCACCGGCGTCGCCGTCCCCGGACCGTGCGATGCCCCGTCCGGGGCTCGGCCGGCCTCGGCCAACGTCTCGGACACCCGGGTCTCCTTCCCTCGTGGATCGGTGCGGGTCAGATGAGCGCCGGCAGGACCGGCGCGCGCTCCAGCGCATCGATGTGCGGGTAGACCGGGCACGTGGTGACCCGCTCGTAGGGCGCGAAGGTGTCCCAGCGGGGCTGCGCGCGGAGCCATTCGCCGAAGGGGTTGTTGTCGCTCCAGAAGTCCCCGCTCAGGATCCGCGCGAAGTGCGGGTCGCCCTCGATGGAGAAGCCGCGCTGGTGCAGGTAGGCGCCCAGGCGGTAGTCCGACTCGTAGTAGGCGGAGATCAGCCTGGTGTAGGTGTCGTAGCCGGTCTTGTACAGGCACGCGTACGCCGCCTGGAGCTCCTCCTCGCGCTCCGGACCGCGCAGGATCGCGTCGACGGCCCGGGCCGCCTCCCGGCCCGAAAGCATGGCCAGGAAGGTGCCGCCGGAGAAGATCGGGTCGATGAAGTGGCCGGCGTCGCCGGCCATCGTCCACCCGGGGCCGGTCACGACGTCCGAGAAGTAGCAGTAGTCCGACTCGACGTGGAGGTCCCGGCGCGGGGTCGCTCCCGCCAGCCGGGCGACGATCCGGGGGACCCGGCTGATGTGCTCGTCCAGCACCTCCTCCGCGCTCGCGGCGGCCCTGAGCGCCGTGGCGGGCATGACGGCGCCGATGCTGATGACGTCGGACCAGATGGGGATGGCCCACACCCAGCCGTCGGGGTGCCCGCCGACCTGGATGTCCCCCTCGTGGCCCGGGTTCGCCGACTCGTCGAGACCGTCGTAGTGCCGGAAGACCGCGACGTTCTGCAGCCACGGGATGGACCGGCGCGTCCGGAACGTCTTGGCGGTCTTCGCGGCCCGGCCGCCCGCGTCGAGGAGGTGGCCCGCCCGGACCTCGTGGACGACGCCGGCGTGCTCGTACCGCACCCCGACGACCCGCTCACCCTCGATGAAGAGCTCGTCCACCACCGCCCGTTCGAGCAGCTGCGCGCCGGCGGCGACGGCGTGCCTGATGAGCAGGTTGTCGAAGTGCCCGCGCTCGACCTGGAAGACGGCCGGCTGCCGACCCTCTCCCTGGTCGGCGAAGTCGGTCCTCCGGAAGTCCCCGTTCGGGAAGATGAACTCGGCGCCGCGCTTGACGGGGTACCCGGCAGCCAGGATCGCCGGCCACAGGTCCATCTCCCGGACCAGCTCCGCGGTGTAGGGCACCTGGGACTCGCCGACGTGGAACCGGGGCAGCGAGCGCCGCTCGAGGACCAGGACCGACCTCCCCGCCCGGGCGAGGTGGTAGGCGGCGACGGCCCCCGCGGGCCCCGCTCCGATGATGATCACGTCCACCGCGCCGGAACCGTTCTCCGTGCCTGACATCGCTGCTCCCTCTCGTCGGTCCGCGGCCCGTGCGCGGTGCTGCCGGTGCGCCGGCAGCGCCGGCCCGTGCTGGGAAGCTTTTTCAGGGCGACCCCCCACGACATCCCGCATCCGCGGGATCTGACGGCGGGAGGTGCGGCCGGCACGGGACCGGCGGAGGACGTCACCGTCCGACGCGCCGTCTCACGACGCCGGGGGGTGCGGCCGCTCGGCGGCGGTGGTGCCCGGCGCCACTGCGCCGGGCACCCACATCGCGTGGGCCTGCTCCCGGATGCGCTCGGCCGGGGTGTGCTCGATGCCGGCCATGGCCCAGCGGAGCAGCGGTGGCGCCATCAGGGACGTCATCACCGCGATCAGGACGATGATCGTGTACGAGGCGGTGGTCAGCACCCCCAGACGCAGACCGGCCAGGGCCATGACTACTTCCACGACGCCCCGGGCGTTGAGCCCCGCGCCCAGCGCCATGCTCTCGCGGTGACCGATGCGTGAGAGCCGCCCACCTAGGTAGGCGCCACCGAACTTGCCGATCACCGCGACGGCCAGCACGCCCAGGCCGGCGAGGAGGACCGCCGGATCCGCCAGCGCCGACAGGTCGATGCGCAGCCCGGCCGTCGCGAGGAAGACGGGAGCACCCACGCTCATCACGAAGGTGCGCAGCGGGGCCAGCGCGACCGGCGACACCACGCCGTCGGCGAGCGGCTTACCGAGCAGCACGCCGGCCACGAACGCCCCGAACACCGGCTCGAGGCCCAGGAACTGGGTCGCCGCGGCCCCGCCGAGGATGACCGCCACCGCCGTGGCCGACGTCGCGCCGGCAGTGCTGCTGCGATCCGCCCGGCGCAGCAGCGCACGCACCAGCGGGCGCCCGACCAGGGCGCACCCGGCGATGACGGCGGCCAGCACGCCCACCGCCGACGCCACCTCCCAGCCGTGCACCGCCCCGGTGGCCATGGCGGAGACCACCGAGAGCAGGAGCCAGGCCACCGCGTCGTCGACCATGCCGGCGGTGAGGGTCAGCTGGCCGACGTCCCGATGCATCAGACCCAGGTCGGACAGCGTCTTGGCGATCACCGGGATCGCGCTCACGCACAGGGCCACGCCGATGAAGAACGCGAACGTGGCACGGTCGGAGGTGCCCATGAGTTCGGCGGGCAGGAAGAAGCCCACGGCGATGCCGAGTCCCAGGGGCAGGCACAGCCCTCCCAGGCTGACCCGCAGCGCGTCCGCGCCCCGCCGCCGCACCAGCTGCAGATCGAGCTGGGACCCGGTGAAGCCGACCAGGAGCAGCACACCGAGCTGGGCGACGGCGTCGAGCATGTGGCTCTGCTCCACCGAGTGGGGGAACAGGCTGTCCCAGGCGCCGGGGAAGGCGGCCCCCAGCACGGAGGGGCCGAGCAGCACACCGGCCAGCAGCTCCCCGACGACCGAGGGCATCGACCACCGCACCGCCAGCCTGCCCAGGACCATCGCGACGCTGAGCAGCAGGACGAGCTGCAGCAGGAACGTCAGCAGCTCGGCGTGCGCGACCTGCGGCAGTGGTTGGAACGATCCCGCGCTCAGCATTCCCGCGTCCTTCTCTCCGGTGACGTCGGTGGGGTGCAGGCCCCGGGCGAGGCGGACCCGTCCGTCGCGTGGGGTCCCGCTGCCGCGGCGCGGCCTCAGCCGGCGATCGAGGCCTCCGCCGTCCACCCCTCGGTGACGTCGTGGCCGAACAGCCAGGCCTGGGTGCGGACGTCGGCCGTGCGGCCCAGGACCGCGTCGCGCTCCCGCTGCTCGGGGCCGTCGGGCAGGTGCAGCATCTGCGTGTTCCGACGGGACGTCCGGTGCACCTCCTCGGTGCGGGCCCGCCGGAGCTCCTCGTAGCCCAGGAGCGCCGGGGCGACCTCCCCGGTGGCGATACCCCGGAGCCCCCGGGCGAGGACCATGGCGTCCTCGATGGCCTGATTGGCCCCCTGCGCCAGGAACGGCAGCATCGGGTGTGCCGCGTCGCCGACGAGGGTCGTCCGGGCGGTGCTCCACCGGTGCAGGACCTCGCGGTCGTGCAGGGCCCACCGGGTGACCTCTTCCGCCGCCGCCAGGATCCGGTCGACCACGGGGTGCCAGTCCCAGTACCGGGCGCGGAGCTCGCTGGCGGAGCCGGGAGCGGTCCAGGACTCGTCGCCCGCGGTGGACGCGGGGATGGTGGCGCCGAAGCTGATCAGCCGGCCGCCGCGGACGGGGTAGCAGACCAGGTGCTGGCCCGGACCGAGCCACAGCTGCACCCGCGGATCGGCCGCGAGCTCGGGCACCGCCGTCCCGGGGACGAGGCCCCGGACGATGTGCTGGCCGGAGAACGTCGGCTCGTCGTCGGCCACCAGGCGGCGCAGGACGGAGCGGATGCCGTCGGCGCCGATGCCGACGTCGACCGTCGTGGTGCTCCCGTCCGAGTGCCGGAGCGCGACACCGTCCGGACCTTCGACTGCGCCGACGCAGCGCCGGCCCAGGTGCACCACCCCGCACGGCAGGTGCTCGACGAGCACGCGGTGCAGGTCGGCGCGGTGGACCGTGTAGTAGGGAGCCCCGAAGAGCTCCGCGCAGGGCTCGAGGTCCGTGCTGCGCAGGACCGCGCCGTCGTCCCACCGGCGCATCTCGATCCGCCGGGGGCGGACGGCCACCGCGTCCAGCGACGGCCCGAGCCCCAGCCGGTGCAGGACGCGCGCGGCGTTGGGCGCCACCTGGATGCCCGCGCCCACGTCGGCGAACTGACCGGCCTGCTCGAACACGTGGCAGTCGGCGCCCGAGGCGATCAGCGTGTTCGCCACCGTCAGGCCGGCGATCCCGGCACCCACGATGCCGATGCGCAATCCCTCGGTGCTCACCGTTCTCCCTCCGTGGGTGGCCCGCCCCGCCCCGCACCGCGGGCCGTGGCCGGCCGCCCGTGATCAGTAGTAGAGGAGCCCCTTGTCCCAGGGCTCGTCGGCGCCGAAGAGGCTGCGGGGCTTCATGACGTCCTGGACCGAGGTCAGCACGTCGGCCGGCACGAGCGTCCCGGGCGGGACCGTGCCGACCGTGGGCCGGACCCCGAGGACCCGGTGGACGGCAGCCGCCAGCTCGTCCCGCGCGGCGTCGGCGTACCGCGGCGGCACCTCCAGCTCGAGGCGCAGCCCGTCCGGCTCGGCCCGCCCGCGCCAGAACACCACCTGGTACTCCGCGGGCAGCCCGAAGACGAGCTCCTCCAGGTCGTGCTGGGTGACCCGCGCCGGCCCAGCCGGGTAGGCGAACGCGGACCGGCCGAGCACGCGGACGGTGGGGAGGTGCCAGCCGCAGCCGCAGCCGGCGTAGGAGACCTCCACGTCGTCCCCGAGGTTGTAGCGGAGCAGCGGCATCGCCGTCCGGTAGAGCGGGGTGACCACGAGCTGGCCGGAGCCCTCCCGGGTGACCCGCCCGGTGCCCGGGTCCAGCACCTCGAAGACGGCGCGGTCGGCCCACAGGTGCAGGCGGCCGGACGGGCACTCGCCCGCCAGGCTGCCGGTCTCGGTGGAGCCGTACTCCTCCACCACGGGAACGCCCCAGATCTCGCTGATGCGCCGGCGTCGCGCGTCGCTGAGCGGCTCCCCGCCCACGAAGAGCGCCCGCAGCCCCGGGAAGTCCCGGCCCGGTTCCAGCCCGGCGGCCCGGGCAGCGGCGGCCCACATGAGCGTCTCGGTCGGCATGGACCAGGTGAGGCTGACGCCGAGATCCCGGAGCACCCGGACGACGCGGGAGTAGGGCATGGCCAGGGACCGGTTGTCCCCCGGCACGACCGTGGCCCCCCGGGAGCGCGCCGCTGCGTGGGCGAGGTGCCCGGTGATCATCAGGGCGTACGGCGTGCGCACCAGGAACACGTCCTCGGGCGTGATGCCGACCCACTTGCGGGCGTACCGCTCGGTCAGGTCGACCCAGTCCTCGGCCGTGTAGTAGGACGGTGTCGGCCGGCCCGCGGTGCCGCTGGACTCGTGGTAGGTGGCCAGCTCGCGCTTGTCGACGGCGAGCATGCCGAACGGGTAGGCGTTGCGCAGGTCGTCCTTCTCCGTGAGCGGCAGGTCGGCCAGGTCGGCGACGGTCTGCGGCAGCGCGGAGGCGTCGAGGGCCCTGGAGTAGAACGGCGAGCGCACGGCTGCGCGCAGCAACTGCGGCAGCTGCTTCTCCTGCAGTCGCAGGACCTCGTCGATGCTGTCCCAGTCACCCAGCTGGGGCAGGACGGAGTTCTCGGGCATGGCTAGCTGGACCTCCGCAGCAGTCGGTCGGCGTTGGTCGACAGGACCCTGCGCCGGTCGTCCGGTTCCAGATCGAGGGCGGCGATCTTGGCGAGCTCCACCCGAGGGTCCTGGAGGGGCCACTCGGTCCCGAACAGGACGCGATCGGCGCCGAGCCGCGCCACGGCCGCAGCCGCGGTGCGCGTGTAGCAGCCCGAGGTCTCCGCGAAGACGTTCGGGCTGTCGCGGATCCTCTCGACCGACCAGACGTCGATGCCGACGAAGCCGCAGTGCCCGAGCACGAAGTCGGTGTCCGGGAACTCCCGGGCGAGCACGGCGAGGTCCGCGGCGGTCGTGCCCGGCCGGCCGAGGCAGACCACGTACACCGGGTGCCCGTGCCGGCCGGCCACCTCGACCCACGCCCGGGTGCGCTCATCGGTCAGGGCGACGCCGTGGACCGCCGGGGAGAGCTCGAGCCCGTAGCAGCCGGCGGCGACCCGGGCGTACTCCGACGGCGGCCGGTGCGGGTTGCCGAAGAACATGGGCAGGAGCCGCCCTCCGGACTCGGCGCAGACGGCCAGCAGGCCGGCGTTGTCGGCGTCGACGTCGACGAAGCCCCCCTCCATGATCTGGGTGGCCAGCGTGTCGAGGTCCACGGCACCGGCCGCCACGACGACCGCCCGGGCGATGCCGTGCCGGTCCATCTCCGCCAGCAGCCGTGTCACGGCCGCGGCCGAGGGCAGGACCCGGGCGTGGAAGTCGACGACCTCCTCGGGCGCGGTGGTCGTCACTGCTCGAGGCAGAACTCGTCGATGGGGTACCCGACGTGCCGGTCCTCCTCGGGCTGGTAGCCCAGCAGGACGTCGCCCGGCTTGAGGTGCGTGCTGTTGTGCACGACCCCGCCCGGCCCGAGGACGCGGACGTGCCAGTCGTCCTGCAGGATCAGGTTCACCGCGCGACCGTCGGGCGCCACGGCGTCGATCTGGAGCAGCGGCCGGGTCTCGATCTTGACCCGCCCCACCGTGACCAGGCGGGTCTGGCCCTTGACGTCGACGGCCAGCACCTTGCCGCCGCTGCGCAGCTCGCTGAGGTAGTTGGTGCGGCCGTCCTTGGAGAGCGTGTAGGAGTGGATGGCGCCGGCGTTCACCCGGAACGGACGCGTCGGCATGTAGGGCAGCGGGTGGGTCTCGCTGACGCAGAGGATCATGCCCTTCGAGTGCGAGCCGACCAGCAGGCCCTCGTCCTCCCGCAGGTAGGTGCAGGTGTCGACGCAGGCGCGCTGCCCCATGCCGACGTGGGTGATGCCCACCACCTTCAGCTCGACGAGGTTGAGCTCCTGCTCCACGTCCGTGGCAGCCGCCCGGAGGTCGGTGCCGTCGCCGACCCTGGCGGCCGGCATGAGCACCCCGTCGGACCCCCGCTCGAGGACACCGAAGACGATCTCCGCCTCCTCGACGTCCTCCACCGCGGTGATCATCTGCCCCGGGGCGCCCTCGGCGGCGGCCAGCACGATCTCCAGCGGGATCTTCGTCGGATCGCGGAAGAGGAGGACCGACCACGGCTCCGACCGCGTCGCCTGGCACGCCTCCTCGAGGGTGTCGGCGTCCACGATCTCCACGAAGCGCCCGAAGGTGGTCCCCGGGTGCTGCTGCCGCAGCTGCCCCGTGGTCACACCGTGCCGGGCCTGGTCGACGAGGACGATGTCGACGCCGTCCAGGTCGTCGGGGAGCTCGGGCCCCGACGGCAGCAGCGCCCGCTTCACCGTCGGTGGCAGGTCGGCGAGGTGGGCCGCGTCATCGCTGAGGACGGCGTCGATGCGCTGGTGCACCGCCTCCTCCAGCACGGCGGCGCGCACCGCTTCGTCGGTCCGGCGGATGTCCAGCCAGCAGAGCTTCACGGCTTTCTCCTAGGGTCGTCGCCCGGGATGGGCGAGGTCGGTGCGATCAGCCCGCCAGCGCCGGCGGGCGCGACAGGTCCAGCGTGGAGTCGTGGAACAGCGGGACGAGGTCCGCGGTCGTGTGGGCCCGCTCGGCGATCTGCCGGGCGACGTCGCCGGGGTCACGGGCCTGGAAGACGTTGCGCCCCATGGCCAAGCCACCGGCGCCCGACTCGAGCACCTCGTCGACGTAGGCCATGAGCTCCGCGGTGCCCCCGACGGGCGCACCGCCGGCGACGAGCACGGGTATGGGGCTGGCCCGGACGACGTCGCGCATGGCCTCGGGGGAACCCGCGTACGGCGTCTTCACCAGGTCGGCGCCCAGGTCGGCGGCGAGCACGGCGGCGTGTGCGATCAGCTCGGGCGACCGGGGATCGGTGATGCGCGGCCCGCGGGGGTACATCATCGCCAGCAGCGGCAGGTTCCAGCGATCGCACGCCTCGGCGACCGTCGCCATGTCGCCCACCTGGCGGGCCTCGTCCCGCGAGCCGAGGTTGACGTGCACGCTGACGGCGTCGGCACCCAGGCGCAGCGCCTCGGCGACGGTGGCCACGAGGTACTTGGCGTCCGGGTCGGCGGCGTGCGCGGTGCTCGCGCTCAGGTGCACGATCAGCGCGGTGTCGGTGAAGGAGCTGGGGTCCACGGCGCGCAAGGCCCCCTTGTGCAGCACGATGGCGTCCACGCCGCTGAGCGACAGCTGCGTCACCAGGTGGCGGACGTCCCCGGCGCTGGCCCTGATCGGTCCGTCGGTCACCGAGTGGTCGAGCGGGACCACGAGCATGCGGGTCCCGGGCGCGCGGTGCAGGCGCCGCAGCCGGAGCTCGCGGGAGAAGGGTAGGCACACGGTCGTTTCCTCTCTCTCTGGCGCAGACCGGCGGCCTGCGTCCGACGGGCGACGGGCTAGAGCAGGGCCATGACGTGGGCGGGCAGCTCGCTCTCGTCGAGGCCGAACTCGGCGTGCACGAGCGCGACCGCCTCGTCCAGGCGGTCGAGCGGGATCACCACGGACGTGCGCAGCTGCGAGGTCGACACCCAGCTGGTCCACATCTGGGCGGCAGCCAGCCTCCGGAGGAGCCGCGCGGTGTACTCGGGCCGGTTGAGCAGCCCCCGCCCGACGAGCGAGAGCTTGCCGACGTGCTGGTCGATGCGGATCCGGCCGCCGATCCCGTCCAGGTGGTCCCGGAGCGCGACCTCGACCTCGGGCACGTCGCTGCGCCGCATGGTGAAGCCCATGCGGAACTCGGTCTCCTGCGGACCGGACCGTGCGACCAGGTCGACGGGCACGGAGTTGGCCCCCAGGATGCCGAGCACGTCGGCGGCCAGGTCGCTGCGCCCGCCGGTGGCCTCGAGCAGCACGCGAGCGACGTCGGCGTCGTGGGTGACGCCCACGACCACCCCGCTCGACTCCAGGACGTCCGCTCCGGCGAGCTCGGTGAGCAGCGTGCCGGGCCGCGGGTCCAGCGACCTGCGGACCTCGACGTCGATGCCGTGCATCGCCGCCAGCTCGACCGCGCGGGAGTGCACCACGCGGGCTCCCGCGAAGGCCATCTCGGTCATGACCGTGAGGTCGACGACCTCCAGCGACCGGGCACCGGGAACCAGGCGCGGATCGGCCGTGTAGACGCCGTCGACGTCGGTGTAGATCTCGCAGCGGCGCGCCTCGAGGGCCACCGCGAGTGCGACGGCCGTCGTGTCCGACCCCCCGCGACCCAGGGTCAGCACGTCGCCCTCCTCGTCGATCCCCTGGAACCCGGCGACGACCACCGAGCTCCCGGCTGCGAGGAGCGACCGGATGCGCCGCGGGTCGATCGAGGTGATGACGCCCTCGCCGTGCTTCCCGGTGGCGTGGATGCCCGCCTGCCAGCCGGTCAGCGAGGTCGCGACCACACCCCTCGCCCGCAGGGACATCGCGAGCAGGGCGGCCGAGCTGCACTCCCCGGTCGCCAGCAGCTGGTCGGTCTCCCGCTGCGTGCGTTCCCCGCCGGCCCGCACGGCCTGGGCCAGCAGCAGGTCCGTGACCTCACCGCGTGCGGAGACGACCACGACCAGCGGCCCCTCCGCCGCGTGGCGGGCGGCCAGGACGTCGGACACCCCCGCCAGCCGCTGGTCGGTGCCCAGCGACGTGCCGCCGTACTTGCAGACGACCACCCGGCCGGCGCGCTGGTCCTCGCCGGCAGGGACCGTGCTCCCCGGTCCGCCGACCTCGCCGCGCGTTCTCGTCGTGCCCATGTCCCCACTCCGTCCGTCGGGGACGAGCCTGCTGCCCGGTGCCGGACCGGGTCATCACGCGATCGCGCCAGTTGCCCGGCTGCGTCGGCAGGGGCTCCGCCGGACCGGGAGCACGCGAAGACGTGATGCCGCCCCGTGGGCTCCGGCGGCAGGGTCGGGACCGCAAGCTGCCGTCGCCCCGGCCGGCGCAGGACAGGAAGCGAGGCCCGCCATGACCGATGCCGTGCGCACGCCGCGGCCCGAGCGCAGCGCCGGTGCCGAGCTCCTCCGCAGGCTCACCGCGCCCGGCACCGCCCCACCTCCTTCCTTCGCCCTCCTGCACCGCCCGGCCAGCACCGGCGGGGGTGCCCTCGAGGTGCTGATCGGGAGGGTCGAGGAGGTCGAGCGGCTCGCCGACCTCCCGCTGCCCGAGTCCGGGGCGCCGGCGGCCGGCGGACCGCAGGACCTGGTCGTCGTGGTCCCCTACCGCCAGGTCCGCGAGCGGGGCTTCGACTGCCGGGACGACGGCGAGCCGCTCCTCGCCCTGGTCGTCACCGAGCAGGCCACCGTTCCCCTCGAGGAGGCGCAGGAACTCCTGCCGGCCGGTGCGCTCGAGCTGGGTGACCTGACGCTGGACGTCGGGGACGACGAGTACGCCGACCTGGTCCGCCGGGTGCTCCGGGACGAGATCGGCCGGGGCTCGGGGTCCAACTTCGTGCTGCAGCGCGCGTTCCAGGCGGTGGTGCCGGACTACTCGCACCGCTCGGCCCTCACCCTCTTCCGCAATCTCCTGACGGCGGAGGCGGGCGCCTACTGGACCTTCGTGGTCCACACCGGCACGCGCACCTTCGTGGGCGCGAGCCCCGAGCGGCACGTCAGCCTCGAGGGCAAGGTGGCCACGATGAACCCCATCAGCGGGACGCTGCGCTACCCGCCGGGCGGCCCGTCGGTGGCCGGCGCCCTCGAGTTCCTGGCCGACGCCAAGGAGACCGACGAGCTGTACATGGTCGTCGACGAGGAGCTCAAGATGATGGCCGGGATCTGCGAGGAGGGCGGCCGGGTGATCGGCCCCTACCTCAAGGAGATGGCCCGCGTCGCGCACACCGAGTACCTGATCGCCGGCCGCAGCCGTCTCGACGTCCGGGAGATGCTGCGCGCCACGATGTTCGCGCCCACGGTGACCGGGAGCCCGCTGGAGAACGCCTGCCGGGTGATCGCGCGGCAGGAACCGGCAGGCCGCGGCTACTACAGCGGCGTCCTCGCACTCATCGGCCGGGACGCCGGCGCCGCGCGCACCCTCGATTCGGCGATCCTGATCCGGACCGCGGACATCGACGATGCCGGCCGCCTGACCCTCCGCGTGGGAGCCACCCTCGTCCGTCACTCCGACCCGGCAACCGAGGTGCTGGAGACGCGGGCCAAGGCGGCCGGGCTGCTGGCCGCTGCCCGCGGCGCACCGGTCCGCAGGGACGACCGCGCGGAGCGTGCCGGCGGGCTGGGTTCGGATCCACGGGTCCGGGCGGCGCTCGAGAGCCGCAACGACCGGCTGGCGCCCTTCTGGCTGCGACCGGCGACCCTGGGCACCGCCGTGCCCGCGCTCCTGGGACGCCGGGTGCTGGTCGTCGACGCGGAGGACACTTTCACGGCCATGCTCGGTCACCAGCTCCGGGCGCTCGGGCTGGTCGTGGACGTGCGGTCCCACCGCACCGTGGTCCCGGCGTGCGTCGCGGAGGGCTACGACCTCGTGCTGGTCGGGCCCGGTCCGGGCGACCCCCAGGAGCCGGCCGATCCGAAGATCGCCACGCTGCGGGCCGTCGTCTCACGGCTGTTGGCCGACCGGACGCCCTTCCTCGCCGTCTGCCTGGGTCACCAGGTGCTGTCGACGGCGCTCGGGTTGCCGCTGGTGCGCAAGACCGTGCCGAGCCAGGGGCAGCAGCGGGAGATCGACTGGTTCGGCCGGCCGGAGCGGGTGGGCTTCTACAACACCTTCGTGGCGACGTCGGCGAGCAGCACCTTCTCCGCGGCCGCTCCGTCAGATCCGGTGCTCGTCAGCCGCGACGAGCGCAGCGGCGAGGTGCACGGTCTCCGAGGCGCTCACTTCGCGTCGGCCCAGTTCCACCCCGAGTCGGTCCTGACGGCGGACGGACCGGGCATCCTGGCCGACGGCGTGCTCTGGTCCCTGGGGGTGCGGCCTGCGCAGCAGGTGGCTCGGCGGAGGGTGCCGGAGGGGACCATCGCCACGCCGCGCCGGGTCCCGGTCGGGGTGGTGGAGCCGACGCCGGTCGCGCGGCTCCCGTGACCCAGCACCCGCGGGGGGCCCACCCGCCGCCGCGGAACCCGCCCGGGTCAGCTGCGCAACGGGGCGCGGTCGCTCGCCTGGAGGCTCTGCGCGAACGCGGTGAGCACCGCGACGAGCTCGTCCACCGGGACCGAGGTGAGACCGGCGACGCTGCGCTCGGCCAGCTCGTCGTACGCGGCCTGCAGCTCGGGCACCAGTTCCCGGCCGGCGTCGCTGAGCTCCACGATCGTGGCGCGGGCGTCGGTCGGCGAGGGCCGGCGGGTGATCAGGCCGGCGGCCTCGAGCTTCCGCGCGGAGACGGTGATCGTCGACGGTTCGCAGCCGGCCGCGACCGCCAGCTGGCCCTGGGTGCGCGGCCCGGAGGCGTAGAGGTCGAAGAGCACCACCTCCTGCCCGGGATGCAGCCCGAGCCGGCTGAAGAGCTCTCCGGCGAGGGCACGGTGCCGGATGGCGATGGTGCGGACGGCGCCGTTGAGGGCCTCGACCTGTTCGCGACGCACCTGTCCGCTCCTCCTGCTCGAAAACTTAGCCACCCAACTTTACGCCCCCGTCCCCCTCTCCGTCGCCGGCGCACGGCCGGCCTCCCCCACGGGAGGGGAGGTCGACAAGGGTCTTGCCAAGCCGACCGTTAGGCGCCTAAATTTCAGTCGCCTTAGTAATCGCGCCGAGGAGGGCCAGTGACGAGCACCGATGCTGCCGGACCGGCCGCGACGAGCGCCGCGCTGTCGAGTCGTCTGCGACGGCTCGACAGCCGGGTCACCGCGGTGATGTCCCAGTACAAGGACAGCCGCAACGCCGCGGATCCCTACCTCCGGCTCGCCGGGCTGGCCGCCTACCTGGTCGTGATGGCCCTCCGACGGGCCCAGACGCCCACTGCGGCGGCCGACCAGGCCTGCCCACCCGCCCAGTAGCCCACGCACCGCCGTCCTGTCCCGCCTGCACCCGCAGGCACCCCGGAAGGAGCCCTCCCATGACCGCACGCCTCACCGACCAGTCCACCACCGGACCGGCCACGGCCACTCCCGTCCTGCGCACGCGGCTGCTGGCCGTCGCCGGGGCCGTCATCGCTCCGGTCGTCGTCTGGACGATCGCCTCGCCGCTGGCCGGCGTGGACCTCGAGGTCGCCACCGGCGACACCACCCAGACCGTCGGCGTCGTCCCTGTCCTCGTCGCCAGCCTGCTGGCCTCCCTCCTCGGCTGGGGTCTGCTGACCCTGCTCGAGAAGCGCACGCCGCGAGCCCGCGGCATCTGGACGGTCGTGGCCGTCGTTGTCCTCGTCCTGTCGCTCGGCGGCCCGCTCGGCGCCGGCGTCACCGGCGCGGCCAAGGTCACCCTCGCCCTGCTGCACGTGGCCGTGGCAGCCGTTCTCGTCCCCGCGTTGCGGCGCACGTCGCCGACCCGCTGACGTCGTCGCACCCGAGGTACTGGAGGCAACCATGGACATCCTCGTCATCTCCGGGTCCACCCGGGAGGGCTCGTTCAACACGCGCCTGGCGCACCTGGTCGCGGCCGTCCGCCCCGAGGACGCCGTACGCGTCCGCAACGACCTGGACGTCGTGCCGTTCTACGACGGCGACGTCGAGGCGGCAGGCATCCCCCGGGCCGTCGAGCAGCTCCGCTCGGACGTCGCGTCCGCCGACGTCGTCGTCTTCGTGACACCGGAGTACAACGGCACCGTCCCCGGCATCCTGGCCAACGCGGTGGAGTGGCTCTCCCGGCCGGCCCGGGAATCGGTCCTGCAGGACACCCCGGTCCTGGTCCTGTCGGCCTCCCCCACCCCCTACGGGGGGACCTGGGCCGCGGAGCACCTGCGGGGCGTCCTGACCCGTGCGGGCGCGGCGGTGCGGCCCGCCGGGCTGTCGGTGGCGACGGCGCACCAGCGGCTGGGGCAGGTGCCGTCGGATCCGGAGCTGCTGGCGGACCTCGGCGCGCTGCTGGCCGACGCGCTCGACGTGCAACCCCCGGCGCTGTCGGCATGACCGCCCCGGGCGCGACCGCGTCGACGGACAGCGACCTCAGGCCGACCGCGACGCTGTCCGCCGACGAGATCGCCTACCTGCTGGGGGAACGCCGGCTCGGACGACTGGCCACCGCCGATGCCACCGGCCGTCCGCACGTGGTCCCCGTGGGCTGGAGCTACAACGCCGAGCTGGGGACGATCGACATCTCCGGGCACGGGTTCGCCGCCACCCGCAAGTACCGCAACGCGGCGGCCAACCCGCAGGCCGCCTTCGTCGTCGACGACGTCCTGCCGCCGTTCCGGCCGCGGTGCGTCATGGTCCAGGGGCCGGTGGAGACCCTGGACGCCGACCGGTCGGGCGGGCGCGAGGCGATGATCCGCATCCACCCGGACAAGGTCGTCTCGTGGGGGCTCGACGCCTGAGCCGGCCCACGCGGCGCGGCTCCTCCCCCGCTGCCGTCGTCGGTACCGCGGTGCGACGCGGTGCCGACGACGGCGAGGCGGCGCTCAGATGGTCGTCGCGATGCCGCCGTCGACGGGGATGACCGCGCCGGTGACGTAGGCGCCCGCCCGCGAGGCGAGGTAGACGACGACGCCGGCCATGTCGTCGGGGCGACCGATGCGGCCCAGCGGCGACTTCGCGGCGATCTCGGCGCCGAAGGCGTCCAGCGTCGCGGCCATCATCTTCGACTCGAACGGCCCGGGGGCGACGGCGTTCACGGTGATCCCCTTGGGCCCGAGCTCCCGGGCGAGCACGCGGGTGAGCTGGTGCAGCCCGGCCTTGCTGGCGGCGTAGGAGTAGGTCGGCATGGGGTTGACGTGCAGGCCGTCGATGCTGCCGACGTTGACGATGCGCGCCGGGTCGCCGTCGGACGCTGCGGCCTCCAGCTTCGGCAGGAACGCCCGGGTGAGGAAGAACGGCGACTTCAGGTTGAGGTCGAGCAGCTTGTCCCAGGCCGACTCGGGGAAGGTCTCCAGGGGCTCGCCCCACGTGGCGCCGGCGTTGTTGACCAGGACGTGCACCTTCTCCTCCTGCCGGCCCACCTCCTCGGCCAGCCGCTTGCACTCGGCCTCGGTGGAGAGGTCGGCCGGGATGGAGACGACGGTGCCGTGCTCGGCGAGCTCGGCGGCCGCGGCCTCGCCGGCCTCGGCCTTGCGGGAGCTGATGTAGACCTTCGCCCCCGCCTGGAGCAGGCCCCGGGCCATCATCAGGCCGATGCCGCGCGTGCCCCCGGTGACCACAGCCACCTTGCCGGTCAGGTCGAACAGGTCCACGGGTACCTCCGGTTCGGCGTCGCGGCGCCGTCGTCGGCACCGACCCCGGCACCCTAACGAGGCGCCCACGACGCCGTCCGCGCCGACCTGTGCCAGCCTGGCGGTCATGATCGGATCCGCCGCGACCCCGGGGGCCACGAGCGAGGTCGGCCCCCTGCGCACCGTGATGCTGCACCGGCCCGGCCCCGAGCTGCGCCGGCTGACGCCGCGGAACAACGACCAGCTGCTCTTCGACGGCGTCCCGTGGGTGGCCCGGGCGCAGGACGAGCACGACGCGTTCGCCCAGGCCCTGCGCGACCGTGGCGTCGAGGTGCTGCACGTGGCCACGCTGCTGGCCGAGGTGCTCGCCGTCCCCGCGGCCCGCGAGGAGCTCGTCGCCGCCGCCGTCGACGACCCCCGGCTCGGCGCCACCCTGCAGCGCGACGCCACCCGGCACCTGGCCGGGCTCGCCCCCGAGGACCTGGCGACGGCGCTCATCGCCGGGCTGGCGCACGAGGAGCTGCGCGGCTCGGGGCTCGCCTACCAGCTCATGGACCGCTCGGACTTCGTCGTCCCCCCGCTGCCCAACCTGCTGTTCACCCGCGACTCGTCGGTGTGGATCGGCGACGAGGTCGCGGTGACCTCCCTCGCCATGCCCGCGCGGCACCGGGAGAGCACCATCACCGCGGCGATCTACACCCACCACCCGCGCTTCGCCGGGGCCGAGCAGCTGTACGGGCCCGAGCTCGAGCACCTGGAGGGCGGGGACGTGCTGCTGCTGGCCGAGGGCGTGGTCGCCGTCGGGGTGGGCGAGCGGACGACGCCCGGCGGCGCGGAGCGGCTGGCCCGGCGGCTGTTCGCCCGCGGGCTGGCGCACACCGCCCTCGTCGTCCCGATCGCGCAGGAGCGGGCGACGATGCACCTGGACACGATCGCCACGATGGTCGACGTCGACGCGATGGTCATGTACCCCGCGGTCGCCGACTCGCTGGTCGCCTGGACGGTGCGCGCCCCCGAGGGCTCCACCCCCGAGGACGCCGGCACCACCGACCTCGCCGTCACCGGGCCGCAGCCGTTCGTCCGTGCCGCGGCGAGCGCGATGGGCATCGACAAGCTGCGGGTGATCGACACCGGGCTGGACCCGGTCACCGCCGAGCGCGAGCAGTGGGACGACGGCAACAACACCCTCGCCCTGGCCCCGCGGCTGGCGGTGGCCTACGAGCGCAACACCGTCACCAACGCCGCGCTCGAGGCGGCCGGCATCGAGGTGGTCCGCATCGCCGGCTCCGAGCTCGGCAGCGGCCGGGGCGGCCCGCGCTGCATGTCCTGCCCGGTCTCCCGCGACCCCCTCTGACCCCCTCCCGGCGTTTTGTGCACATAACGCCGGGAGAGGGAATCTCCGCTGGTGGGAGGCGACCGCGGTGATCCCGGCCACTACGCTGCTGGCTCTCCGCGCCGGGCCCGGCGCCTCGGGGAAGGGACGGCGCGGGTGGCGACGACGGGGACGGCGCGCGGGGCGGGGCGGATCGCGGGGATCGGCGGCGGGCTGGTCGGCTACCTGGTCTTCGTCGAGTTCACCAGCGGCGTCCTGCAGGGCTACTACATCCCGCTGCTCACCGACATCGCCCGCTACCTCGGGGTCAACGACGCCGACGTCAACTGGCTCGAGGCCGCCCAGCTGGTGCTCTCGGCGATCGCCGTCCCGGTGCTGGCCAAGCTCGGCGACCTGCACGGGCACCGCCGGGTGCTGCTGTGGTCGGCGGTCGCGACGGCGCTGGCCACGGTCGCCCTGGCGTTCGCCACGAGCTTCCCCGTGTTCCTGGTCGCCTGGGCGCTGCAGGGCCTCTACGTCGTCTGGCTGCCGCTGCAGGTGGCGCTGATCTGGGACCGGTCCCGCCGCACACCAGGGGCGGCGGGCCAGACCCGCCGGGCGACCGGGCTGATCGTGGCCGCGCTGCAGGCCGGGGCGATCGCGGGCGCGCTGGGCGGCGGCCAGATCGGGCAGAGCCTCGGCGACTCCCTGTGGCTGGTGCTGGTGCTGCCCGCGGTGCTGGTCGTCGGCGTCTGCCTGGTCGTCGCGTTCCGGGTGCCCGAGAGCGAGGACCGCACCGGCGGCAGCGTGGACGCGACCGGCGTCGCCGTGCTCAGCGTGATCCTGCTGGTGATCACCGGCGGGCTGAGCTTCGTCCGGCTCAACGAGGGTGCGCTGTGGCCGTGGGCGGTGGCCGCGGCCGGCATCCTGCTCGTCGTCCCGTTCGTCGCCTACGAGCTGCGCCAGGACGACCCGCTGGTGGACTTCCGGGTGCTCCGCAGCCCCGCGATGTGGCCGGTGCAGCTCACCGCCGGGCTGTTCGGGGTCAGCGTGCTCGGCGCCCAGGGCCCGCTCTCGACCTACGCCCGCACCGACCCGGCGGTCTACGGCTACGGGCTGGGCCTGTCGACCAGCGAGGTCTCGGTCGTCATCGGCGCCTACGTCATCTCGATGCTGGTCGGCGCGAGCCAGTTCTCCCGGGTCAGCCGGCTCACCACGCCGCGGAGCACGCTCATCGGCGCGGCCACCCTCACCGGCACCGGGTACCTGCTGCTCGTCCCCTTCCACGACACGCTGGCCCAGATGCTCTCCTGCATCGCGATCGCCGGGCTCGGCTCCGGTGCCCTGGTCGCGGCGCTGCCCGCGGCGGCGGCCGCCGCCGCTCCGGTGGGGCGCACCGCCGTCGCGACCGGCCTGACCAACACCACCAAGGTGATCGGCGGGTCGTTCGCCTCGGCGGCGTTCGCGCTCGCGCTGGCCTCGAACGTGCCGCTGCTGGCCGACGGGTCGGCGGGCACGGCCGGCTCGCTGTCCGGTTACATCACCGTGTGGGTGATCTGCGGGACGACGGCGCTGCTGGCCGCGGTGGCGCTGCTCGTCGTCCCGAAGCTGGCCTTCTCCGACCCGACCACCGCCGAGGAGTCCCGGGCATGAAGCGCGCGCTGACGCTGGCCGCGACCGGAGCCGCCGCCGCGGCCGCCGCCACGGCCGCCCGCCGGGTGGCCCGGTTCCGGCCGGTGGAGCAGCCCGCTGCCCCGGTCGACCTCACCGGCCTGGACGCCGACGCCGCGGCGCACCGGCTCGCCGAGCTGATCCGCATCCCGACGGTCTCCTCGCGCGACCCCGACCAGGTGGACGCCGCGGCCTTCGAGACCTACCGCGCCCGGTTGGCCGAGCTGTACCCGCGCACCCACGAGGCGCTCGAGCGCGAGGTGCTCGGCGACGGCGCACTGCTCTACCGCTGGCGCGGCACCACCGGTGAGCCGCCGCTGGTGCTCATGGCGCACTACGACGTCGTCCCGGTCGCCGGACAGGAGTGGAGCCGCGACCCGTTCTCCGGGCTGGTCGAGGACGGCTGCGTGCACGGCCGCGGCGCCATCGACGACAAGGGCTCGATGGTGGCGATCCTCGAGGCGGTCGAGGCGCTGGTGGCCGACGGCTTCACGCCCCGGCGCGACGTCTACCTCTCGTTCGGCAACGACGAGGAGGTCGCCGGGGTCGGGGCGCGGCTCGCCGTCGAGGCGTTCACCGCCCGCGGCATCCGGCCCTGGGCGGTGGTCGACGAGGGCGGCGCCGTGGTGAGCGGGATGTTCCCGGGCGTCCCGGGGCAGGTCGCCGTCGTGGGGCTGGCCGAGAAGGGGCTGCTCGACGTCGAGCTGGTCACCACCGACGCGGGCGGGCACGCCTCCTCCCCCGCCCTCGGTGGCGCGCCGGCGCGGCTGGCGAAGGCGATCCTCGCGCTGGAGGCCGACCCGTTCCCCGCGCGGCTGCACGACGTCGTCCTCGGCATGATCGACGCCGTCGGCCGGCGGGCCCCGCTCGCCCACCGGGCGCTGTTCGCCCACGCCGGCCGGCTGCGCCCCGTGCTGGCGTCGGTGCTGGCGCGGGCGGGCCGGGAGGCCGGCGCCATGGTGCGGACGACGGTGGCGGTCACCCGGCTCGAGGGCAGCCGGGCGTCCAACGTGCTCGCGACCCGCGCGCTGGCGCACCTGAACATCCGGATCGCGCTGGGCGAGACCGTGCAGTCGACGGTCGACCGGCTGCACCGGGTCATCGGCGACCCGTCGGTGGAGGTGCGCGTCGTGTCGGGCAACGACCCGTCGCCGGTCTCGCGGGCGGACAACGAGGCGTTCGCGCTGATCAGCGCCGCGGCGCGGGCGACGTACCCCGAGGCCGTCGTCGCGCCGTACGTGATGGTGCAGGCCAGCGACGCCCGGCACTTCAGCCAGATCTGCGACAGCGTCTACCGCTTCATGCCGTTCGACCTGAGCCGCGAGGAGCTGTCCGCGCTGCACGCCGCCGACGAGCGCATCTCGATCGCCGCCCTGCACCGCGGCGCGGGCTTCTTCCGGCACCTGGTCCGCAGCGTCTGACGACGTCGTCCGGCCCACCGACGGCGGGGCTTCTCGCGCTCTGCCCACCCCACCGGGGGCAGAGCGCTACTGCACCGGGACCACCCCAGCAGGTCGGGGCGCCCCGGTCCCGCGCCCGCAGGTGACGGGCACGGGACCGGTGGGATCAGCGCAGGGTGATCTGGCGCGACAGCAGGCCGGCCCGGGCGCGCCGCTCGTCGGCGGTCAGCGGCGCGGTCTCGGCGAGCGCCTTCTCCAGCCGTGCCTGGAACTCCGTCGCGGGGCCGACCCAGTCCGCGGCGGGGACGTCGGCGGGGAGGTCCCACACCGGGACGACCAGGCCGTGCGCACGGAAGGCCCCGGCGTAGCGCGTGCCCTCGCCCAGGAGGATCTGCTCGGCGGCCGAGAGGCGGGCCAGCGCGTCGAGGAGCTGCTCCTCCTTCTCCGCGCGCACCCAGCGCAGGTGCGCCCGCTCGTTGCCCGGGCGCACCCAGTAGGCGGCCTCCAGGCCCTCCAGCCGCACCGTGGGCAGGATCGCCTCGTTGGCCTGCGCCAGCCCGGCGCGCGCCTGCGGGCTGGGGTCGGTGCCCTCCAGCCAGAAGTCGAAGGTCTCGTGCACCGTCACCTCGAGCGGCGCGGTGACGTCGAGGACCTCCTGCAGCCGGGGTCCGGCCGACCCGGCGCCACCGATCGGGCCCGGGTCCACGGGGGCGCCGGCGGGGGCCTCCAGCGCCGCGGCGATCGCGGTGCCGAGGTCGCGGCTGACGTCGTCCGACGACGTCGCCAGCTGCGCGCCGACGAGGATCTGGCCGTTGGCGCGCACCAGGCCGGGCGCACCCCCGGGCAGCACGCTGGCCAGCGTCAGCTCGCGGCCGTCGGCCGACCGGAGCGTCGCCGTCGCCGCCGGGACCAGCTCCCGCAGCGCCACCCAGTCGACCTCGCCGGGCAGGCCCTCGAACGGCCGCGTGACCGGCGGGGCGTACCCCGAGCCGTGGCAGTGCTTGTAGCGGCGGCCCGACCCGCAGGGGCAGGGCGCCTTCGGGTTGACGCCACCCTCGGCGACGGCGGCGGGAGCGGCGGAGCGCTTGCGGGAAGCCATGCGTGCAGCGTAGGTGGCCGCACGCGGGGCCCCGCCCGCGCCCGACCCGTCCGACCCCTGCGCCCGTTCCGCCCACCCGCCCGGCCGGCAGCTCCGCCCGCCCTCGCCGGCAGCTGCGCCCGCCCTCGGACCATGCGCACTCGTGGCCGTCGACGGCTGATCGCCACGACTGCGCATGACTCGGCGCGGGAGGCCTTCCCTAGGCTCGCCGCGTGACCAAGCTCGACCTCCGCGCCCCCTCGTTCGTCGCCGACCCCTACCCCGCCTTCGCGCAGGCCCGGGCGGAGGCGCCCGTGCAGTGGCACGAGGGGCTGGGGCTGTGGCTGGCGTTCACCCACGCGGAGTCCAACGCCGTGCTGCGCGACCGGCGGCTCGGCCGCATCTGGCGGGACAAGGAGCCGGCCGAGCGGTTCGGCAGCTTCAACCTCATCCACCGCAACGCCATCCTGGAGATGGAGCCGCCGGACCACACGCGCCTGCGCCGGCTGATCACCAGCGCGTTCGCCCGCGGGCACGTGGAGCGGCTGCGGCCGTGGGTGGAGGAGCTCGCCGGGCGGCTGGCCGACGAGCTGGTCGAGCGCTCGGCCGGGTCGGAGCCGGTGGACCTGCTCACCGGCATGGCCGAGCAGCTGCCCGTCGCCGTCATCGCCGAGCTGCTGGGCGTGCCCGAGGCCGACCGCCCGCTGCTGCGCCCGTGGTCCAACGCGATCGTGAAGATGTACGAGTACGGGCGGACGGCGGCCGTCGAGGAGGCGGCCGAGCGCGCGGCGGACGAGTTCGTCACCTACCTGCGCCGGCTGGCCGCCGAGCGGCGCACCGCCCCCGGCGACGACCTGCTCTCCCACCTGGTCTCCGTGCGGGACGCCGACGGCGACAAGCTCACCGAGGACGAGCTGGTCACCACCTGCATCCTGCTGCTCAACGCCGGCCACGAGGCGACCGTCAACGTGACCGGCAACGGGATGCTCGCGCTGCTGCGCCACCCCGACCAGCTGGCCGCCCTGCGCGCGGACCGAGCCCTGCTCCCCGCGGCACTGGAGGAGCTGATGCGGTTCGACCCGCCGCTGCAGCTGTTCGAGCGCACCGCCACCGCCGACGTCGAGATCGGCGGCATCACCGTGCAGGAGGGCCAGAAGGTCGCCGCGCTGCTCGGTGCGGCCAACCACGACCCCGCCGTCTTCACCGACCCCGAGGCGCTCGACGTCCGGCGCACCGACAACCCGCACATCGCCTTCGGGGCGGGCATCCACTTCTGCATCGGGGCGCCGCTGGCCCGGGTGGAGCTGCAGGCCACGTTCGGCGCGCTGCTGGACCGGGCGTCGGTGCTGGAGCTCGGCGGGGAGCCGGTCCGCCGCCCCGAGTTCGTCATCCGCGGCCTGGAGACGCTGCCCGTCGTCCTCGGCCGCTGACGCCTCGCCGTCCTGCCCCGCCGCTGGCGGGGACGCCGCCGTCCTCCCTCACCGCACGGTGTCCTCCCCCAGCGCCCACCGCGAGGGAGGACGCGCCATGATCAGGGAAGCTGATCATCGCCGCACCGGTAGAAGGTGAGCGCGGTCACTGGCAGGATCCGGCCATGCGCGGCTTGATGCAGGACTACCCCCTCACGATCGACTCGATCTTCCGGCACGTCGAGCAGCACTACGGCGACGGGACGATCGTCACCAACAACCCCGGCGGCGTCACCCGGGCCACCTACGCGGAGTGGGCGGAGCGCACCCGCAGGCTGGGCGGCGTCCTCGACACCCTGGGCATCAGCGCCGACGGCCGGGTCGGCACCTTCGGCTGGAACAGCCAGCGGCACCTGGAGCTCTACTTCGCCGCGCCGTGCACCGGCCGCGTGCTGCACACCCTCAACGTCCGGCTGTTCCCCGAGCAGCTGACCTACATCGCCAACCACGCCGAGGACGAGGTCGTCTTCGTCGACCGCACCGTCCTGCCGCTGCTGTGGCCGCTGATCGACACGATGAAGACGGTCCGGCACGTCGTGGTCATGGACGACGGCGGCGACAACGAGATCCCCGACGACCCCCGGGTGCTCGACTACGAGACCCTGCTGGCCGACGCGCAGCCGGTCGAGTTCTCCGTCACGGACGAGAACTCCGCCGCGTCCATGTGCTACACCTCCGGCACCACGGGCAACCCCAAGGGCGTCGTCTACTCCCACCGCTCGACGTTCCTGCACACGATGGGCGTGATGGCGCCCAACGCCTTCGGCCTCGGCATCAACGACGTCGCGATGCCGGTCGTCCCGATGTTCCACGCCAACGCCTGGGGCATCGCGCAGGCGGCCCCGGCCGCCGGCGCCTCGCTGGTCATGCCGGGCGCGCTGATGCAGCCCGAGGCGCTGGCCAAGCTGATCGTCGACGAGGGCGTCACCTTCACCGCCGGCGTCCCGACCATCTGGCAGGGCGTGCTTCCCCACCTGGCCGGCAAGCCGCACAAGCTCCGCGACATCGGCTGCGGCGGCTCCGCCGTCCCGAAGGCGCTGAGCGAGGCCTACCGGGAGCAGGTCGGCATCCCGATCCTGCAGGCCTGGGGCATGACCGAGACCCACCCGGTCGCCTCGTCCGGCGTGCTGCCCAAGCGCTACCAGGACGCCGACGACGAGACCAAGGCCACCCAGCGCGCCCGCGCCGGCATCCCCTTCCTCGGCGTCGAGGCCCGCATCGTCGACTCCGACACCCTCGAGCCGCAGCCGTGGGACGACAAGGCCACCGGTGAGCTGCAGGTCCGCGGCCCCTGGTGCGCGCAGGACTACTACAACCCCGACGCCGGCGTGGAGCTCACCACCGCCGACGGCTGGATGAAGACCGGCGACGTCGCCGCCATGGACTCCTTCGGCTCGATCCGCATCGCCGACCGCACCAAGGACCTCATCAAGTCCGGCGGCGAGTGGATCAGCTCGGTGGACCTGGAGAACGCGATCATGAGCCACCCGAAGGTGAAGGAGGCCGCGGTCGTCGGCATCCCGCACCCGAAGTGGGACGAGCGCCCGCTGGCCTGCGTCGTCCTCAACGAGGGCGAGGAGGCGACCGAGGAGGAGATCCTCGAGCACCTCAAGCCCCTGGTGGCCAAGTGGTGGATGCCCGAGGCCGTGGAGTTCATCGACGAGGTGCCCAAGACCAGCGTCGGCAAGTTCTCCAAGAAGGACCTGCGCAGCCGGTTCGCGGAGTACGAGCTGAAGAGCTGACCGCCTCCGGGTTGATCATCGGCGGGTGGCTGCCCCCGCCGGCGCGTCGGGCGACCACTCGCCGATGATCGACTCCGGGCGCGGTGGAACCACGCCCGCCCCCTCACCCGTCATGCTCTCCAGAGGACGACTTCCGGAGGGCGAGTGGAGCGGGACGAGGCGTTCACGCGGTACGTGGACGAGCGCTGGCCGGTGCTCGTCCGCTCCGCGGTGCTGCTCGGCTGCGCCCGCCCCGAGGCCGAGGACCTGGTGCAGACGGCGCTGGTGCGCTGCTACGTCGCCTGGGACAAGGTCGGCAGCGCGGCCAACCGCGACGCCTACGTCTACCGGGTGCTGGTGAACTGCCACCACGACAGCCGCCGCCGGCGCTGGTGGGGCGAGCGGCCCACCGCCGAGGTACCCGACGTCGCCACCGACGACGGCACCGCGCAGGTGGACGACGCCGACGCCGTCCGCCGCGCGCTGGCCCGGCTGAGCCCGCCGCACCGGGAGGTCGTCGTCCTCCGCTACTACGCCCACCTGGGCGAGCAGCAGATCGCCGACGCGCTGCGCATCGCACCGGGAACGGTGAAGAGCCGGCTCTCCCGCGCGCTGGCCCAGCTGCAGACCGATCTGGACGTCGCCGAGCTGCGGGGAGGGAGGGCATCGTGACCGACCGGGAGACCTCGACGTTGCTGGGGGAGGCCGCCGATCGCGTGCCGGTGGGCCCCGCACCCGTGGGGCAGCTGCTGAAAGCGGGGCGCCGTGCACGCCGGCGCCGCACCGCCGGCGTCTCGCTCGCCGTCGCCGCGGGGGTGGCGGTCGTCGCCGGGGGCGTGGTCACCGTCGTCGACCTGCCGGACGGGCAGGGCGACGCCGCCGGCTCCGCGGCCGCGCTGAGCGCTGAGGAGCCGCGCGAGAGCGGCCCGGAGGCGGCCGACGCCCTCCCGGGCACCGGCATGCCGCCCGCGGACGGCCGGGACGACCCCGGGACGGCGGCCGGCAGCGAGCTCTCGCAGCTCGCCGAGGACCCGACCGCCGGGCGCACCGGGCCGCTCGACAGCACCCCGACGGGCTCGTGCGCCGTCGAGTACAGCCCGGCCGCGCTGAGCAAGCAGGACTTCGCCTTCGCCGGCGTCGTGGTGGACATCGGGCCCGCCGTGACGACCCGGCCCGGCCCACCGGAGGACCTGGTCGGCGTCACCTTCGCCGTGCAGGAGTGGTTCACCGGCGGACCGGGGCAGACGGTGACCGTGGACCTCCCGGCGCCGTACGCCCCGGCCGCGGGCAGCAGCACGCCGGGGCCGGTCTACGGGGTCGGCTCGCGGTTGCTGGTCAGCGGCGCCGACCGCTGGGAGGGCGAGCCGCTGGAGCCGATCGCCTGGCTGTGCGGGTTCACCCGCTACTTCGACGAGGAGACCGCGGCCGCCTGGCGCTGACCCCTCCGGGCGTTTTGTGCACAAAACGCCATAGGGGGTCAGCGGACGAAGGGCTCCTCGCCGGTCTCGCTCACCATGGGCTTGCCCGCGGCCTGCCACTCGCCCATGCCGCCCCCCACGTTCACCGCGTCGAAGCCGTTGGCGTTCAGCCAGGCGGCCACCCGCGCCGAGCGGCCGCCACCGCGGCAGGTGACGTAGAGCGGGTCGCCCTCGGGCAGCTCGTCGAGCCGCGCCGGGACGTCGCCCATCGGGATGTGCGTGGCCCCCTCGATGTGGCCGTGCACCCACTCGTCGTCCTCGCGGACGTCGAGGACGACGGCGTCCTCGGGCAGCTCGGAGGCGGGCACGGTCGGGACCTGCTGCGGCATCACGCTCCCCATCGTGGCACGGGGACCGGTTGCGCGACCGGCGCCCACCGCACTGGGAGGATGGCCCCGATGTCCCCCAGCCACCGGGCCGCCCCGAGCGGTGCCCGCCCGACGCCCGTGCGCGAGCCCGCCTGGGAGCTGCCGCGCTCGGCGATCGGGCTGTGGGTGGTGGAGAGCCTGATCAGCACCGCCTTCGTGTGGCTGGCGATCGGGGCGTTCCTGCTGTTCGTGCCCGCCGACGCCGGTGACCCGCTGCCCCTGCTGCAACGGCTGGCCCCGATCGCCGGCGCCGTCTACGCGGTCGTCGCGCTGAGCATCCGCCCGTGGTTCAAGCACCGGGTGTACCGCTGGGAGATCACCAATGAGGCCGCCTACACCCGCACCGGCTGGCTGACCCAGACCTGGACGCTGGTGCCGATCTCGCGCATCCAGACCGTCGACGTCACCCGCGGCGTGCTGCAGCAGCTGTTCGGCCTCGCCACCGTGGCGGTGCTCACCGCCTCCAGCCAGGGCACCGTGCGCATCTGGCACCTCGAGCACGACGTCGCCCAGCGCGTCGCCGACGACCTCGCCCGCCGGGCCGAGCTGGTCCGCGACCAGGCCACCTGAGCCGCCGTGCAGCCCGCGCCCCCACCTCCGCGCCGGCCGGCCGGCGC
>NZ_SSXA01000151.1:0-1746 GCF_021698975.1 Blastococcus sp. KM273128
TGTCCGGCGGCGTCCTACTCTCCCACCCCGTCTCCAGGGCAGTACCATCGGCGCTGAGAGGCTTAGCTTCCGGGTTCGGAATGTTGCCGGGCGTTTCCCTCTCGCCATGGCCGCCGTAACTCTGTGAACATGTGCGAACCGGCTGGTTCGTGCGTTCAGAACCGCACAGTGGACGCGTGACTTCTTCGTTTCGACTTGGCACACAAAGCCGGTGTCGGGTTGGTGTGTGTGGTCAAGCCCTCGGCCTGTTAGTACCGGTCAGCTCCACACCTTGCGGTGCTTCCACTTCCGGCCTATCAACCCGCTGGTCTGGGCGGGGGCCTTACCCGGTTGTCCCGGTGAGAGACCTCATCTTGAAGCGAGCTTCCCGCTTAGATGCTTTCAGCGGTTATCCCTGCCGAACGTAGCCAACCAGCAGTGCACCTGGCGGTACAACTGGCACACCAGAGGTTCGTCCGTCCCGGTCCTCTCGTACTAGGGACAGCTCTTCTCAAGTCTCTTACGCGCACGGCGGATAGGGACCGAACTGTCTCACGACGTTCTAAACCCAGCTCGCGTACCGCTTTAATGGGCGAACAGCCCAACCCTTGGGACCTACTCCAGCCCCAGGATGCGACGAGCCGACATCGAGGTGCCAAACCATCCCGTCGATATGGACTCTTGGGGAAGATCAGCCTGTTATCCCCGGGGTACCTTTTATCCGTTGAGCGACACCGCTTCCACATGCCGGTGCCGGGTCACTAGTCCCAGCTTTCGCTCCTGCTCGACCCGTCGGTCTCGCAGTCAAGCTCCCTTGTGCACTTGCACTCGACACCTGATTGCCAACCAGGCTGAGGGAACCTTTGGGCGCCTCCGTTACATTTTGGGAGGCAACCGCCCCAGTTAAACTACCCACCTGACACTGTCCCTGATCCGGATCACGGACCGAGGTTAGACATCCAATTCGACCAGAGTGGTATTTCAACGGCGACTCCACGGACACTGGCGTGCCCGCTTCGCAGTCTCCCACCTATCCTACACAAGCCGAACCGAACACCAATATCAAGCTATAGTAAAGGTCCCGGGGTCTTTCCGTCCTGCCGCGCGTAACGAGCATCTTTACTCGTAGTGCAATTTCGCCGAGCCTGTGGTTGAGACAGCTGAGAAGTCGTTACGCCATTCGTGCAGGTCGGAACTTACCCGACAAGGAATTTCGCTACCTTAGGATGGTTATAGTTACCACCGCCGTTTACTGGCGCTTGAGTTCTGAGCTTCGCCTTGCGGCTAACCCGTCCCCTTAACGTTCCAGCACCGGGCAGGCGTCAGTCCGTATACATCGTCTTACGACTTCGCACGGACCTGTGTTTTTAGTAAACAGTCGCTTCTCACTGGTCTCTGCGACCCCCTCCCGCTGCCCCACGCTAGGTGGTTCACGGGCTGGGGCCCCCCTTCTCCCGAAGTTACGGGGGCATTTTGCCGAGTTCCTTAACCACAGTTCGCTCGATCGCCTCGGTATTCTCTACCTGACCACCTGAGTTGGTTTGGGGTACGGGCCGCTCGGAACTCGCTAGAGGCTTTTCTCGGCAGCATAGGATCATCCAATTCGCCTCAATCGGCTATGCGTCGGGCCTCACCCTGTGTGCGCCACGGATTTGCCTATGGCGCGGGCCACACCCTTGCACCGGTACTACCACTCACCGGTAGGACTACCTTCCTGCGTCACCCCATCGCTTGCCTACTACCAGTCCGGGTCCCCAGCTAGTCCGG
>NZ_SSXA01000151.1:1760-3221 GCF_021698975.1 Blastococcus sp. KM273128
GTGTGAATGCCACGGCTTCGGCGGTGTGCTTGAGCCCCGCTACATTGTCGGCGCGGAACCACTTGACCAGTGAGCTATTACGCACTCTTTCAAGGGTGGCTGCTTCTAAGCCAACCTCCTGGTTGTCTCTGCGATCCCACATCCTTTTCCACTTAGCACACGCTTAGGGGCCTTAGCCGATGATCTGGGCTGTTTCCCTCTCGACTACGAACCTTATCGCCCGCAGTCTCACTGCCACGCTCTCACTTACCGGCATTCGGAGTTTGGTTGACGTCAGTAACCTTGTGGGGCCCATCGGCCATCCAGTGCTCTACCTCCGGCAAGAAACACGTGACGCTGCACCTAAATGCATTTCGGGGAGAACCAGCTATCACCGAGTTTGATTGGCCTTTCACCCCTACCCACAGCTCATCCCCCAGGTTTTCAACCCTGGTGGGTTCGGTCCTCCACGCGGTCTTACCCGCGCTTCAACCTGGCCATGGGTAGATCACTCGGCTTCGGGTCTAGAGCACGCGACTCAGACGCCCTGTTCGGACTCGCTTTCGCTACGGCTACCCCACACGGGTTAACCTCGCCACGTACCGCTAACTCGCAGGCTCATTCTTCAAAAGGCACGCAATCACCCCCACCCCGAAGGGCGTAAGGCTCTCACGGCTTGTAGGCACACGGTTTCAGGTACTATTTCACTCCCCTCCCGGGGTACTTTTCACCTTTCCCTCACGGTACTTGTCCGCTATCGGTCACCAGGGAGTATTCAGGCTTAGCGGGTGGTCCCGCCGGATTCACACCGAATTTCACGGGCTCGGTGCTACTTGGGAAACAAGCTCGGGAGGGACCATGTTTTCGTGTACGGGGCTCTCACCCTCTACGGCGACCCTTTCCAGAGGCCTTCCACTAACACGATCCTTTATGACTCCCCGCACCCCCGGCAGAGGATGCTGAACTGTCCCACGACCCCGACCACACAACGCCTGCCGGCTATCACATGCGATCGGTTTAGCCTCTTCCGCTTTCGCTCGCCACTACTCACGGAATCACTGTTGTTTTCTCTTCCTGTGGGTACTGAGATGTTTCACTTCCCCACGTTCCCTCCACACGCCCTATGTGTTCAGGCGCGGGTCACACCACATGACTGGTGCGGGGTTCCCCCATTCGGAAATCCTCGGATCAACGCTCGGTTGACAGCTCCCCGAGGCTTATCGCAGCCTCCTACGTCCTTCATCGGCTCCTGGTGCCCAGGCATCCACCGTGTGCCCTTAACAACTTGGCCACACAAAAATCCCGCCCCCTGCCCCCGGAAGGAAACAGACGACGGGCCATACCTACAACAAACTCTGCTACCAGAGTCAGAAGATGCTCGCGTCCACTGTGCAGTTCTCAACGTACGACCAGCCACCCCCCACCACACCCCCGCCAGCCCCGGGCACACCGGGCGGTACGAGAACAAGGAAGGCCCTGAAC
>NZ_SSXA01000152.1 GCF_021698975.1 Blastococcus sp. KM273128
GGCCGAACCGTCACACCCCAATGCCAGAATCACGCACCGGCGGCCCACCGAGTCGCATCCCGATGATCACCGATGGGCGGGCGAAAGATCCGGGTTAGGACGATGCCGTTGGCGGGGCCTGCCCAGAAGTTGCTTCAGGTGCGCAGAAGACGATGTAACTCTGAGTCGCCGCGAAGAAGCGCCGATCAGTCGCCATCCCCTCAGGCCACACTGCCCGCTATCAACATCTGGACGATGACGCCCTTCCCCGAGTCGCCGCTGGTTGAGCAACTGCCGATCGGGCTGAAGTTGCGTCAGATTTCTGCGCGATCCACCCTTCTGCTCGCACTTTCACCGCACAGTCGAGTTGCATCAAAAGCGATTCAGTACGCGCCACGCTATTGCTCGTCCGCATCCCGCCTGCGACGCAGGTTCACGGAGTAAATGCGCAAGACGACGGCGCTTGCCAGCCAAACCAAGGACAGCATGAGCATTGACGCCCATCCCCCGACCAGAAGTCCCACCACGCCAGCCAGCGCTGCAGCTACAACAGCTTTGACTGTCCATCTGTAAACCGAAGGGTCTGCATGTCTGCGGATCATGTGATCAGCACCCGCCGGCATCCCCGATCGGCGCGCCTTCTTCCGATTCATGTCACGCCCTCCACGACAACCTCTCGAAGCCAGCGGTTGGCAGTTGCCGATGCGTCGGTCACGGACTCGACGGCCAGTGTCGAAGTACCTACTATGAGTGGCGCATGGCGTCCATCGAAAAAGCACTCCGCTCGGACTCTTTGATCACAGAACATCGACATTGAAGTATGCCTCGACTCCGTCCAGGACGCGACCGCCAGCCGTGTCCGCGTTCGATTCGCAGACAGCTTGCGTGACTTCATACCCACTTGTCACACCTTTGACGAAGCCGACAGCAGCACCGACGGGATTGCCTCCGCTAGCAAAGCCGCCGAAACCGGCCCCCACGATGCCTCCGAGAATGCCTCCCGCTCCGGCTGCCAATCCGCAATCCACGAGACCCGTTGGGTCGACGTAGTTGATGGGGTTGCTGGCGGCGTATTCGTAGCGGTTCGCGCGGGAGGGGTCGCCGAGGGTCTCCAGGGAGTCGGGCTGGGTGAAGCGGCCGGTGGCCGGGTCGTACCAGCGCTTGGCGAAGTGGACGAGGGTGCTGTTGGGGTCGTCGATGCCGCCGGCGTAGCCGTAGGGGTTGAAGCGGGTGACTCCGACGGCATTCTGCCCGGTGGTGCTGCCGCCCCAGGGGTCGTAGCTGTAGGTGCCGGTGGTCGCCCCGTCCTGGTTGGTCAGGTGGGTGACCGAGCCCAGGCCGTCCTGGGCGTAGTAGTGCACCTGGCCATCCGGGGTGCGCAGGGCGATGGGGGTGCCCTGCGGGTCGTGGACGAGGAAGGCGGTGTTGTCCAGGGTGTTCAGCCCGACGGTGTGTGCCTTGACCAGCGGGATGCCGTTGGCGTCGGTGCGGCCGTAGGCGTAGACGTTGTTCAGCCCGTCGGCTCGGGTCTCGCGGATGAGCTCGGTCTGGTCGGCGCCGGCGTAGGTGTAGGCGCTGGTGGTGGTGCTGGTGGCCAGGCGGGTCATCTGGCCGTCGGCCTTGTAGACCGCCGTGCCGAGTCCGGCGATGTGAACCGTCACGGGTTTGATGCCGCCTCCTTGTGAGTCCAGGAGGATGGCGCCATGCCCAAGAGGTACCTGCCCGAGTTCCGTGAGCGGGCGGTGCGG
>NZ_SSXA01000153.1 GCF_021698975.1 Blastococcus sp. KM273128
CCCGGGGCTTTCACGGGAGAGCGGCGTGACCGGGTGTTGATCAACTGAAAAGTGCTCCTGACCAGCAAGGATGGGTCTTGTCGAGGGACCTATCCGCACTGTTCAAGGAGCACCTTCCAGGTGAAGAAGCGTAGCCGGTTCTATCCCCGCGTCCAGGTCGACACGGCCGACGTTCCGGCGGTCGGGCAGGCCGGCGGGGTGCTGCTGACCAACACGATTGCGGCCGCTGGGCTGGACGCCGCGCTCGCGTCGGCGTTGGCGCCGTGGCGCAAGCCGCTCGCGGTCCATGACCCGGGCAAGGTCGTCCTGGATCTGGCACTGACCCTGGCGTTGGGCGGGGACTGCCTGGCCGACATCGCGCTGCTGCGCGCCGAACCCGGGGTCTACGGCCGGGTGGCCTCGGATCCGACGGTCTCCCGGTGCATCGACGCGCTGGCCGCCGACGCGCCGGCCGCGCTGAAAGCGATCAACGCCGCGCGGGCGACGGCCCGGGCCGCGGTGTGGTCGCTGGCCGGGGAGCACGCCCCCGACCACGCCGCCGACGCCGCGGCACCGCTGACCCTCGACATCGACGCCACCCTGATCACCGCGCACTCGGAGAAGGAACAGGCCGCGCCGACGTTCAAGCGCGGGTTCGGCCACCACCCGCTCTGCGCGTTCGTCGACCACGGGCCAGACGGCAGCGGCGAGCCGCTGGCGGTGCTGCTCCGGGCGGGCAACGCCGGCTCCAACACCGCCGCCGACCACATCACCGTGGCCCGCGCCGCGCTGGCGCAGCTGCCCGGTCACCGGCCGGGCACCCGCCCGGGCCGGAGGATCCTGATCCGCACCGACGGGGCCGGGGCCAGCCACAAGTTCCTGGACTGGTGCCACGGTCAGCGGTTGTCCTACTCGATCGGCTTCGGCCTGCCCGACAACACCCCTGACCTGCTGAAGCAGATTCCCGCCGAGGCGTGGACGCCGGCCTACGACGCCCACGACGCCATCCGCGAGGGCGCCTGGGTCGCCGAACTCACCGGCCTGCTCGACCTCACCGGCTGGCCGCCGGGAATGCGGGTGATCGCCCGCAAGGAGCGGCCCCATCCCGGTGCGCAGCTGCGGATCACCGATGCCGACGGGCTGCGCGTCACCGCGTTCGCCACCAACAGCACCCGCGGCCAGCTGCCCGACCTCGAGCTGCGGCACCGCCGCAGAGCCCGGGCCGAGGACCGGATCCGTTGCGCCAAGGACACCGGCCTCGCGAACCTGCCGCTGCACGACTTCGACCAGAACCAGATCTGGTGCGCCATCGTCGCGCTCGCCTGCGAGCTCACCGCCTGGATGCAGATGCTCGCCCTCACCGACACCGACGCCCGCCGCTGGGAGCCCAAACGGCTGCGGACCAGGCTGTTCACCATCCCAGCCACCCTCGCTCGCAGCGGACGCCGCCAGCTGCTGCACCTCGCCGCCCACCACCCGTGGGCCGCCGTCGTCCACGACGCCGTCATCCGGCTGCGCGCCCTGACCGCCGGCCCGGCACCGGCTCCCGGCTGACCCACATGCCCTCGTCCCGACGACCTGCACCACCCCGGACCGTGGAACCGGCGCCCACCCGAGCGACCTCGGCCGAACCGTCACACCCCAATGCCAGAATCACGCACCGGCGGCCCACCGAGTCGCATCCCGATGATCACCGATGGGCGGGCGAAAGATCCGGG
>NZ_SSXA01000154.1 GCF_021698975.1 Blastococcus sp. KM273128
CGCCCCACCGCCGCCGTCCCCCCGCGGCCGGCCACGGCGCGGCACCATCGCGGGAGCCCGGGCCGAACCGAGAGGCAGCAGACGATGAGCAGCACCGGACCTGCCGCGGCCCCCGGGCCGGCGCAGCGCCCGGTGCACGTGCCCGTGCTGCTGGACCGCGTCGTCGAGCTGCTCGGCCCCGCCTGCGCCGCCGAGGGCGCCGTCGTGGTCGACGCCACCCTCGGGCTGGCCGGCCACACGCTCGCCCTGCTCGAGGCGCACCCCGGCCTGCGCGTCGTGGGCCTCGACCGCGACCCCGAGGCGCGGGCCGAGGCGACCCGCCGGATCGAGGCCGCCGGGCACGCCGGGCGGGTCACGGTCGTGCCGGCCGTCTTCGACGAGCTCCCCGACGTGCTCGACCGGCTGGGCATCGCCGAGGTGCAGGGTGCGCTGTTCGACCTGGGCGTCTCCTCGCTGCAGCTCGACCGGCCCGACCGCGGGTTCAGCTACTCCACCGACGCCCCGCTGGACATGCGGATGGACCCCGCCGCCCCGCGCACGGCCGCCGACGTGGTCAACACCTACCCGCCCCGCGAGCTGGCCCGGGTGCTGCGGGTCTACGGCGAGGAGCGGTTCGCCTCCCGCATCGCCGCCGCCATCGACCGCGAGCGCGCCCGCGAGCCGTTCACCGGCACCGCGCGGCTGGCCGAGCTGGTGCGGGAGTCCATCCCCGCGGCCACCCGGAGGACCGGTGGCCACCCCGCGAAGCGGACCTTCCAGGCGCTGCGGATCGAGGTCAACGACGAGCTCGGGGTGCTGGAGCGCGCCCTCCCCGCCGCGATCGAGGCCCTCGCCGTCGGCGGGCGCCTCGCCGTCATCACCTTCCACTCCTTGGAGGACCGGATCGTGAAGCAGACCCTGGCCGCGGGAGCGGCGGACCGCACCCCGCCGGACCTCCCGGTGCCGCTGCCCGAGCACGGCCCGGTGCTGCGGCTGCTCACCCGCGGCGGCGAGGCGCCCGGGCCCGAGGAGACCGCCGGCAACCCGCGGGCGGCGTCGGCCCGCGTCCGGGCGGCCGAGCGGATCCGGCGGGCGGCATGACCCGCGCCGCCGTCCGCACCAGCCCCTCCCGCGCGGTGCCCACCCGCGCCGGCTCCACCCGCGCCACCGGCCCGGCACCCCGCGCCTCGGCCCCGGGCGCTCGCGGCACCGGCCGGGCCACCCCCCGCCCGGAGCTGCGGCTGGTCCCCACCGGTGCCGCCGCCCGGCCGCGGCGGCAGCCGCGCGCCGCCGAGCGGTCGCGCACGGCGCCGTTCGTGCTCCTGGCCGTGGGCCTGCTGGCCCTCACCACCCTCGGGCTGCTCGTGCTCAACACCGCCATCGCGGTCGACTCCCTGAAGGCGACGCAGATGCGCGTCGACAACGCCGCGCGCGCCCAGGAGGTGCAGCGCCTCGAGCAGCTCGTCGTCGCCGGCGACACCCCCGCCGACGTGGCCCGGGCCGCCGAGGCCGCGGGGCTGGTCCCGGCCGGCGTCGCCGGCTACCTGGTCCTCGGGGCCGACGGGTCGACGGCGATGCGCGGCACGCCGGCGCCGGCCCCCGCGCCGGAGCCGGAGCCCACGCCCGCGCCGCAGCCGGCACCACCGGCT
>NZ_SSXA01000155.1 GCF_021698975.1 Blastococcus sp. KM273128
CGCAGAAGGGCATCCGCTGGATGCGACTGTCTCACGGTTCGTCGGCGTTGTCGGCGACGTTCGATGACCCGAATCTCGTGTCGGTCGCCGGACTGGCCCCGGTGGTCGCGCTCGCGCAGTCGTGCCGGCTCGGCGACCTGGTCGGCGACAAGCTCACGCTCAAAGCTCCAGGCGGGGTGAACGCGCAGCTGAAGGTGCCGGCGCTGGTGGCCGGGATGGTCGCCGGCGCGGACTCCATCGCCGACATGGACCTGCTCCGCCACGGCGGCATGAACCGGCTGTTCGCCGGCATCCGGGCCCCATCGACGCTGGGCACGTTCCTGCGGACGTTCACCTTCGGCCACGTCCGCCAACTCGACAGCGTCGCCGCCGCGTTGTTGACCGCGCTGGCCCACAGGACGCCGCTGCTGCCCGGCGCCGACCAGGTCACCTACCTGGACCTGGACGACACCATGCGGGAGACCCACGGCTACGCCAAGCAGGGCGCCGGCTACGGCTACAACAAGATCAAGGGCCTCAACGCGCTGCTGGCCACGATCTCCACCCCGCTGGCGGCGCCGGTGATCGGCGCCGCCCGGCTGCGCAAGGGGGCGGTCAAGTCCGCCCGCGGCGCGGGGAAGCTGCTGGGCGAGGCGCTGGGCACCGCCCGGGCGGCCGGCGCCGGCGGCCCGGATCGCCGCGGCCTGGTGCTCGTGCGCGGCGACTCGGCGTTCTACTGCCACGACGTCATCGCCGCCGCCCGCCGCGGCGGGGCCCGGTTCTCGATCACCGCCCGGATGGACGCCGCGGTGAAGAAGGCGATCGCCGCCATCGGCGAGGACGCCTGGACGCCGATCCGCTACCCGCACGCGGTCTGGGACGAGCAGGAACAGTGCTGGATCTCCGACGCCGAGGTCGCCGAGATCGGCTTCACCGCGTTCACCTCCCGCCGCAAGACCGACCACATCCCCGCCCGGCTGATCGTCCGCCGGGTCAAGCGGCTCAACCCCGCCTCGGTGCCGACCGGCCAAGGCGAGCTGTTCACCGCCTACCGCCACCACGCGGTGTTCACCGACAACCCCGAGCCGATGCTGGCTGCCGAGACCACCCACCGGCAGCACGCGGTCATCGAGCAGGTCAACGCCGACCTCAAGGCCGGACCGCTGGCCCACCTGCCGTCGGGGTCATTCGCCGCCAACTCCGCCTGGCTGGTGCTCGCCGCGATCGCGTTCAACCTCACCCGCGCCGCCGGCGCCCTGGCCTCGGCCTTCCACGCCAAGGCCACCACCGGCACGATCCGCGCCCAGCTGATCGCCGTCCCGATGCGGCTGGGCCGCTCCGCGCGGCGGCTGCGGCTGCACCTGCCACGTGACTGGCCCTGGCAGACCGCCTGGACCCAACTGTTCGACGCCACGCTCGGCCCACCGGCAGCGGCCTGACCGACCACCGCCCGCAGGGCCCGACCGGAGACCAGCAGTGGAAGAGCCGGACAGACCGGCGGCTGCTTCACGCCCGCACCGGCTGACCAAGATCAGATCAGAGGCCGACCGAGCCGACCAAGATCGACGGTGGATCGAGG
>NZ_SSXA01000156.1 GCF_021698975.1 Blastococcus sp. KM273128
GTCTCGGCGCCCGTCGCCGGCGGCGGGGCCTCGGCGGTCGGGGTGGGGCCGGGGGCGCCCTCGCGGTCGGCGGCTCCGGTCACCACCGGCTCACGCGGCCGGTCGGGCTGGTCCGGGGCGGCGGCGTAGCGGAGGAGCACCTGGTCACCGGCGCG
Source organism: Blastococcus sp. KM273128 (assembly GCF_021698975.1). Taxonomy (GTDB): domain Bacteria; phylum Actinomycetota; class Actinomycetes; order Mycobacteriales; family Geodermatophilaceae; genus Blastococcus. Next base: position 156 of record NZ_SSXA01000156.1, read on the forward strand.
CAGCGGGCGCCCGGCCGGCTCGACCCCGGTGACCACGTCCGGGTCGACGTCGTCGCGCACCTCGGCCCGCAGGGTGACGGTCAGCCCCAGGTCGGCGAGCCGCTCGGCGACCTCACCCACCGGCCGGCCGAGGAAGTCGGCCTCCTCCAGCACGATGCTGCCGTCGATCCGCTCCTCGGCCGCGGCGGCGGTGCTCGGCGTCCCGCCCTGGGTGAGCGCCTGGAGCAGCGTGGCGGTGATGGCGGCGCCGGCGAGCAGCCCGATGAGCGGCAGCAGCACGACCGCCAGCCGGCCGCGCCGCCGCGGAAGAGGCGGGTGCGCCGTCCGCGTCCCGGGCCGCCCCGCCGGGGACGACACGCCCCCGGGACGGCGACGCGCGGCACGGCGCCGGCGCGGCACGGCGTCCACGGTCACCGTCCCCGGGTCGGGACGGCGGCCGGCCCGCACCGCGGCCACGGCGACGGCGAAGCTCGCGCCGTCGGGGAAGCGCGCGCCGGGGTCCTTGACCAGGGCGCGCCGGATCAGCGTGCGGACGCCGGGGGGCAGCTCGCCGGGCAGCGGCTCGGGCTCCTGCTGGACCTGCTTGAGCGCGATGGTGACGGCGTTGTCGCCCTCGAACGCCGGGTGGCCGGTGAGGCACTCGTAGCCGATCAGGCCCAGGGCGTAGACGTCGCTGGCGGGGGTCGCGTGCCGCCCCTCGGCCTGCTCGGGCGAGAGGTACTGCGGCGTGCCGATGACCTGCCCGGTGCGGGTGAGGGCGACCCCGCGGGCCGACCAGGCGATGCCGAAGTCGGTGATCTTCACCGTGCCGTCGGGGCGGACCAGGATGTTGCCGGGCTTGACGTCGCGGTGCACCAGCCCGGTGCGGTGGGCCTCGGCCAGGGCGGCGGCGGTCTGCCCGAGCAGCGACAGGGTCGTGTCGGCGTCCAGCCGGCCCTCGCGGTGGAGCAGGGCCGACAGCGGCTCGCCCTCCACGAGCTCCATCACCAGGTAGGCGAGGGTCTCCCCCGAGCCGTCGCGGGCGGTCTCCTCGCCGTAGTCGTAGACGGCGGCGATGCCGGGGTGGTTCAGGCCTGCGGCGTGCTGCGCCTCGGCGCGAAAGCGGGCGACGAACGTGGGGTCGCCGGTGTACTCGCTGCGCAGCACCTTCACCGCGACGGGGCGGTGCAGGGCAACGTCCAGCCCGCGCCAGACCTGCCCCATGCCACCGGCGGCGATGAGCTCCTGCAGCTCGTAGCGGTCACCCAGGCGCCTGCGTCCTGGTTCCACCACGGGGGTCACTCCTCGTCCGTCCGGCCCGTGCGCACGGGCCGTGGCGTCGCCGCACAGGGCCCGCGCACCGCCCGCACCCCTCCACTGTCGATCCCACGGGGCACCGGGCCCCGCAGAACGGGGAC
>NZ_SSXA01000157.1 GCF_021698975.1 Blastococcus sp. KM273128
AGGAGGTGACCGGCCAGCCGACGATCCCGGCGCTCAGCGCCTGACCAGACATGAAGATCACGCGGTAGCCGTCACACACCACGCCAGCGGGCTTGACCGCGAGGTCTTCGTGCAGGGTCTTGTAGACCAGGTCGGAGAGCCGTCGCTTCAGGCAGCGCAGCGCCTCGCGTCCGGTCTTGCCCTCGGCGCGTTTGCGCAGGTAGTAGGCGCGGCCTTCGGTGTCGGCGCGGATCTGGGTGATGGCCATCGTGTAGAGCACCCGGTTCAGCGTCCGGTTGCCCGAGCGGTTGAGCCGATGTCGTGTGGTGCGGCCGGAGGAGGCGGGAAGCGGGGCGGTGCCGTTGGCCGCGGCAAAGGCGTGCCGGGAGCGGTAGCGGCGCACGTCGGCGACCTCGCCCAGGATGGTGGCGGCACCGACCGGGCCCAGGCCGTAGAGGCCGGTCAGCCCGGTGTCGACCTCGGCCACCGCGGCGGCGATGAGCGCGGCAACCTCGTGGATTTCTGCGGTCAGCTCGGCCAGCCGGACCAGCCGGCGGCGGGTCAGCAGTGCCCGCACGCTGGTCTCGCCAGCGAGGAGCTCCGTTGCCTTGGCGATGAAGGTCGGCGCGGTCAGCCGCGGAATCTGGGCTTGGTAGCCGGGCAGCAGGCCGTGCAGCTCGGTGTGCGTGCGGTTGGCCAGCGCGGTCCGCTCGGCGACCAGCTGGGCGCGGTAGTCGGCCAGCGCCCGCAGGTCGGCGGCCTGACCGACCGCCAGGCGCACCGCCGGCAGGGCCGGCTCGCGGGCGGTGATCCGGGCGATCGCGACCGCGTCGACCGGGTCGGTCTTGCCCTGCCCGGGCCGGCCGGAGCGCTCCCGGGAGGTGAGGCTGGGCGGGACCTCCACCACCTCGGCCGGAACGGCCAGGACCAGGTGGACGGCGGCACCGCGGCCGTAGTTGCCCGAGCCCTCGATGCCCACCCGGGTGACCGCGTGCTCCACCATCAATTGCTCGAGGGCGGCGAAGCCGGCCTCGGTGTTGGCCACCTCGGTGACCACCAGCGGACGTCCGGCCTGATCGATGACGGCCACCGCGAGGGTGTCCTTGTGGGTGTCGATTCCGGCGAGCACACCTGGCTCCTTCCGCGTCGGGCGAGCCCGCGGATCGCCGGTGTCCGGGCGCAGCGCATGCACCTGCGGGCCGCCGCGGCCCCACGCTCCTATCAAGCGTCAACCGCCCGAACCCCGACGGACGTCACCGACGGGCAATCATTGCGAAGGCCACGACAGACACGGCGGGCAGCAAAAGGTCGAGCCTCGCCGGTGACGCCCGCGAGCACCCCGCCTCGGCAACGGGGCGCCTCTTCGTACCGCAGGTGCATGAGGTGTGATGCCTCGTGATCTTGGAGTCTCCAGTGCTAGCCCGGGGCTTTCACGGGAGAGCGGCGTGACCGGGTGTTGATCAACTGAAAAGTGCTCCTGACCAGCAAGGATGGGTCTTGTCGAGGGACCTATC
>NZ_SSXA01000158.1 GCF_021698975.1 Blastococcus sp. KM273128
TCGGTAGCGTCAGGAAGCGTTGAACTTCGCCACGTCGATCTTGAAGTCGATGGCGTTGGGTGGACGTAGGGACTGCTGCAGTGTGATCCAGGCCGGGTGATTGGTCATCCGGGCCAGCTGCACGGTGATCAGGTCGCGCAGTCCGTCGACGGACCAGCGGCTGCCGCCGATGTCGGTGCGGGCGTTGAGTTCCCGCATGACCCGCTCGAGGACGCCGGAGCCCAGTTCGGGGCCGCCGAGGTGGGCCAGGCGGGCGCGCACGTCGGGCCGCAGGCAGGTGAACACCTGGTCGCGGGCGCCGGTGAGCAGCTCGCCGGCGGCGTGGTGGCCTTCGGTGCGGACGGTGGCGGCGAAGGCGTCGTAGGCGGCCAGCGCCTGGGCGTGGGTGAGCCGCTCGCGGGCGACCCGGTGCAGCAGGTCGACCAGCTCGGCGCGCTTGGCGTTGGCCCAGGGAGACGGGGCTTTGTCGGCATACAGCGCCCAGCGCAGCGCCCGGGGCAGGTGCCACCAGCAGCGCTGGATCGGCACGTCGGGCCAGACGGACTCGGCCAGCGTGGTGATCGCCGGCTCGCCGTCGACGACCACGACCACCGGCGGGCGCAGCGCCCGCAGCTGCTCGGCCATCGCCGACCAAGGCTGGGCGAGGGTGAGGCCCAGCAACACCGTGGTCGCCCGCCGGCGCCGCCGCGGCCCGGATCGGCCGGTCAGCCCCAGGGCGAGGTTGCCGTTCACGCCCAGCCGCCGCGGGCCCGCCCGCATCCCGGTGCCATCGAGGATGACCACGTCCGCGCCGGTCGGCGTCCCCGGCGCCTGCGGCTGTCCGATCCCGTCCAGCATCGGTGCGAGGTCGGCGACCGCCGAGTGCGCCCGGCCCGCCGAGGCCGGCATCCCGAACGAAGCGGCGACCGCCCCGGCCCGGGCGAACGACATCTGACTGGCCAGCTCGGCCAACTCCACCATCAACCGGTCGGTGCGCCGCTTGCCCGAAAGATCCAGCATCAGCAGCAGCGGCGCGAACACCCGACCACAGGCCCGGCAGCCGACATTGGCCAACTGGACGCGCACGATCCCGGCGGCGGTGTCGAACCGGCGCGGCCGGGTGCGCTTGCCCTTGCGGGCGAAGTCGCTCATCACGCCGCACCCCGGACAACCGAACGGCGCCGGAAGATCCCGCACCGGCAGCCACTTCGGCCCGCAAACCTGGTCGATCAGCCGGTCCTGCAGGTCCTCCAACGCTGCGGCCAGCGCAGCCGCGGGGACTTCTTCGCGCATCGCCACCGCCCACGCCTCCAGCTGCGACCAGCTCAGCGATTCACCGAGCTCGGGCAGCTCAGCAGTCAGCGCCAGGGTAGTGATCGACACAGCGGCTACTCCTCAATCAAGTTGCCGCCATCACCTCACAAGATCCGCGAAGTTCAACGCTGCGCCACGCTACCGA
>NZ_SSXA01000159.1 GCF_021698975.1 Blastococcus sp. KM273128
TGAACCGTCACGGGTTTGATGCCGCCTCCTTGTGAGTCCAGGAGGATGGCGCCATGCCCAAGAGGTACCTGCCCGAGTTCCGTGAGCGGGCGGTGCGGATGGTTCTCGATCACGCGGAGGACTACGGCTCCAAGACCGCCGCCTGCAATGCCGTCAGCTCCCAGCTGGGCATCTCCCGGGAGGCGTTGCGCCGCTGGGTGAACCAGGCCGCGGTCGACGCCGGCGCCCGGCCCGGGGTGAGCACCGCGGAGTCCGATGAGGTCAAGGCGCTCAAGGCGGAGAACAAGCGGCTGCGCGAGGCGAACGAGATCCTCCGCCAGGCGTCGATTTTCTTCGCGCGGGAGCTCGACCCGCACCGCCGCTGATCTGCGCGTTCATCGATTCCATGCGCTCGAAGGGGTTCGCGGTCGAGTCGGTCTGCGCGGTGCTGCGCGAGCAGGGCTGCCGGATCGCCGCGAGGACCTACCGCGTGTGGAGGGCCGGACGACCGCCGGCCGCCCGCACCCATTCCGATGCGGTGGTGATCGACGCGCTACGGGCCACCGCCGGCCAGCCCGAATCGCTCTACGGGCGGCGGAAGATGACCGCTCACCTGCGCCGCGCCGGCTTGCCGGTGGCGCACTGCACGGTCGACCGGCTGATGCGTGCCGAGGGCATGAACGGCGTGCTCAGAAGGAAGACCGTGCGCACCACCGTGCCGGGCAAGGACGGCCGGCGGGCCGGTGACCTGCTCGCCCGCAACTTCACCGCCCCGGCCCCGGACCGGGTGTGGGTCGCCGACTTCACCTACGTGCGGACCTGGGCCGGGTTCGTCTACGTCGCCTTCGTCGTCGACGTCTTCTCCCAGGCGATCGTCGGCTGGCACGCCATGCCCAGCAAGCACACCGAACTGGTGCTGACCTGCCTGCGGATGGCCACCTGGCGCCGCGGCCACGACGGCCACCCGATCACCGACGGCCTGGTGCACCACTCCGACGCCGGATCGCAGTACACCTCGATCCACTTCACCGAGCACCTGGCACTCGAGGGCATCGCGCCCTCGATCGGCAGCGTCGGCGACGCCTACGACAACGCCCTGATGGAATCAGTGATCGGGCTCTACAAGACCGAATGCATCCGCCGCGGGCCATTCCACTCAGGGCCGTTGCGAACCCTTGCTGACGTCGAGTACGCCACCGCGCCCTGGGTGGAGTGGTGGAACAACGCCCGGCTGCACTCCACCCTCGACTACGTTCCACCAGCCGAGCACGAAGCGGCTCATTACGCTGCGATCACCGCGTCCCAACCGGAGCCGCGGCCCGTGTGAGAGCGGCACCGAACCCGTGACGGTTCA
>NZ_SSXA01000160.1 GCF_021698975.1 Blastococcus sp. KM273128
AGTGGCGTCCACCAAGGTGGTGTGCGACGGCCCCGGTGACCAGCGGGCCCTGCACGTGAAGGCGGCCACCGCGTGATCTTCTGGATACCTTCCACAGCCCCAGGAGAACGACGCGATGACCGCTCCGAGCAGTATCGACCCTGCCCGCTTTCTGGACGAGCAGCTGGCCCAGGCCAGCCCTGACTTGCTGCGCCAGATGCTGACCACGTTTATCAACACCCTCATGTCCGCCGAGGCCGACGCCGTCTGCGGTGCTGGCTACGGCGAGCGTTGGGCCGAGCGGGTCAACACCCGCAACGGCTACCGGGCCCGGGAGTTCGACACCCGCGCCGGGACGCTGGACGTGGCGATCCCCAAGCTGCGGTCGGGCAGCTACTTCCCCGACTGGCTGCTCGAGCGCCGGCGGCGGGCGGAGCGGGCGCTGACCACCGTGGTCGCCACCTGCTACCTGCTCGGCGTCTCCACGCGGCGGATGGAGAAGCTCGTCGAGTCCCTGGGCATCACCCGCCTGTCGAAGTCGCAGGTCAGCGAGATGGCCAAGGACCTCGACGCGCAGGTGGCTGACTTCCGCCACCGGCCGCTGGACGCCGGCCCGTACACCTTCGTCGCCGCCGATGCCCTGGTCTTGAAGGTTCGCGAGGGCGGCCGGGTGGTCAACGTGCACGCGCTCGTGGCGACCGGGGTGAACGGCGACGGGCACCGGGAGATCCTCGGGCTGCAGGTCACCAGCGCCGAGGACGGCGCCGGCTGGCTGGCGTTCTTCCGCGACCTCACCGCCCGCGGCCTCACCGGAGTCCAGCTCGTCACCTCCGACGCCCACGCCGGTCTGGTGGCCGCGATCGGCGCGACCCTGCCGGGCGCGGCCTGGCAGCGCTGCCGCACCCACTACGCGGCCAACCTGATGGCAGCCTGCCCGAAGAGCAGCTGGCCGTGGGTGCGGGCGCTGCTGCACTCGGTCTACGACCAGGCCGACGCCGCCTCCGTGCACGCCCAGTTCGACCGCGTGCTCGACGCGCTGGCCGACAAGCTGCCCAAGGTGGCCGAGCACCTCGAGGCCGCCCGGGCCGACGTGCTGGCGTTCACCGCCTTCCCCAAGGAGGTGTGGCGCCAGATCTGGAGCAACAACCCCTCCGAGCGGCTCAACCGCGAGATCCGCCGCCGCACCGACGTCGTCGGCATCTTCCCCGATCGCGATGCCCTCATCCGCCTGGTCGGCGCCGTCCTGGCTGAGCAGCACGACGAGTGGACCGAGGGCCGCCGCTACCTCGGCCTCGACGTCCTCGCCCGCTGCCGGCTGCGGCCCGTCACCGACACCGGCGACACCAC
>NZ_SSXA01000017.1 GCF_021698975.1 Blastococcus sp. KM273128
CCTCCGCGATCGCCCGCCAGAACACCCGCAACGTCGACCTGGTGACCGCCACCGCATCCACCCCTCATCGAGGCGGTGCGACCACCACCTGACTCCGGGGAACCTGATCGTGCGGCGTCCTCCCTCACCGTCTGCGCTGAGGGAGGACACCCGATGATCAGGTGCCCTGATCATGGCCACGGCGCGGGGGGGTGCGGCCGGGGCCGGGGCCGGGACCGCGGCAGGGCCCGCCCCCACCTCGCGGCGGGAGCGGGCCCTGTCGGTCGTGCGGGTGCTACTCGGCGGCCGCGGCCGGACCGTCCTCGTCACCCTCGGCGCCCGAGAGGGCGACCGGCGGGGTGTCGGGCAGGTCGACCGGCTTGGCCTCGCCGCGGAAGGTGAACTTCTGCGCGGGGCCCTCGGCGTCGTCGACGTCCACCACGATGATCTGCCCGCTGGACAGCTCGCCGTAGAGGATCTTCTCGCTGAGCGCGTCCTCGATCTCGCGCTGGATGGTGCGGCGCAGCGGCCGGGCACCCAGCACCGGGTCGAAGCCCCGGGCGGCCAGCAGCTTCTTCGCCGCGGGCGTGATCTCCAGCGCCATGTCCTTGTTGGCCAGCTGGCTCTCCACCCGGCTGACCATCAGGTCGACGATCTGGATGATCTCCTTCTCGGTCAGCTGGTGGAACACGACGATGTCGTCGATGCGGTTGAGGAACTCCGGCCGGAAGTGCTGCTTGAGCTCCTCGTTGACCTTGAGCTTCATCCGGTCGTAGTTCGACTGGTCGTCGTTACCGGCCTGGAAACCGAGCCCCACGGCCTTGGAGATGTCCCGCGTACCGAGGTTCGTGGTGAGGATCAGGATCGTGTTCTTGAAGTCCACGATCCGGCCCTGACCATCGGTGAGCCGGCCGTCCTCGAGAACCTGCAGCAGCGTGTTGAACACGTCCGCGTGCGCCTTCTCGATCTCGTCGAAGAGGACCACCGAGAACGGCTTGCGCCGCACCTTCTCGGTCAGCTGGCCGCCCTCGTCGTAACCGACGTAACCGGGAGGGGCACCGACGAGGCGGGACACGGTGAAGCGGTCGTGGAACTCACCCATGTCGATCTGGATGAGCGCGTCGTCCTCACCGAACAGGAACTGCGCCAGCGCCTTCGCCAGCTCCGTCTTACCGACACCCGAGGGGCCGGCGAAGATGAAGGAGCCACCGGGACGGCGCGGGTCCTTGAGGCCCGCCCGCGTGCGCCGGATCGCCTGGCTGACGCTCTTGATGGCCTCTTCCTGGCCGATGATCCGCTTGTGGAGCTCGTCCTCCATGCGGAGCAGACGCGTGGTCTCCTCCTCGGTGAGCTTGAAGACGGGGATGCCGGTCCAGTTGGCCAGCACCTCGGCGATCTGCTCGTCGTCGACCTCGGCGACGACGTCCATGTCGCCGGCCTTCCACTGCTTCTCGCGCTCGGCCTTCTCGCCCAGCAGCTGCTTCTCGGTGTCGCGCAGCGACGCGGCCTTCTCGAAGTCCTGCGCGTCGATCGCCGACTCCTTCTCGCGGCGGACGGCCGCAATCTTGTCGTCGAACTCGCGCAGGTCCGGCGGGGCGGTCATCCGCTTGATCCGCATCCGGGCACCGGCCTCGTCGATCAGGTCGATCGCCTTGTCCGGCAGGAAGCGGTCGGAGATGTACCGGTCGGCCAGCGTCGCCGCGGCCACCAGGGCGCCGTCGGTGATGCTGATCCGGTGGTGCGCCTCGTACCGGTCGCGCAGGCCCTTGAGGATCTCGATCGTGTGGGCCAGCGTCGGCTCGCCCACCTGGATCGGCTGGAAGCGGCGCTCGAGGGCGGCGTCCTTCTCCAGGTGCTTGCGGTACTCGTCCAGCGTGGTGGCGCCGATGGTCTGCAGCTCGCCGCGGGCCAGCATCGGCTTGAGGATGCTGGCGGCGTCGATCGCGCCCTCCGCGGCACCCGCCCCGACGAGGGTGTGGATCTCGTCGATGAACAGGATGATGTCGCCGCGGGTGCGGATCTCCTTCAGCACCTTCTTGAGGCGCTCCTCGAAGTCACCGCGGTAGCGGGAACCGGCGACGAGCGCGCCGAGGTCGAGGGTGTAGAGCTGCTTGTCCTTCAGCGTCTCGGGCACCTCGCCCTTGACGATGGCCTGCGCCAGCCCCTCGACGACGGCGGTCTTGCCGACGCCGGGCTCGCCGATGAGGACCGGGTTGTTCTTCGTCCGGCGCGACAGGACCTGCATGACCCGCTCGATCTCCTTGGCCCGCCCGATGACGGGGTCGAGCTTGGAGTCGCGCGCGGCCTGGGTCAGGTTGCGGCCGAACTGGTCGAGGACCAGCGAGGTCGACGGCGTGCCCTCGGCCGGGCCGCCGGCCGCGGCGGGCTCCTTGCCCTGGTAGCCCGACAGCAGCTGGATGACCTGCTGGCGCACGCGGTTGAGGTCGGCGCCGAGCTTCACCAGGACCTGGGCGGCAACGCCCTCGCCCTCGCGGATCAGGCCGAGCAGGATGTGCTCGGTGCCGATGTAGTTGTGGCCGAGCTGCAGCGCCTCGCGCAGCGACAGCTCCAGCACCTTCTTCGCCCGCGGCGTGAAGGGGATGTGACCGGACGGCGCCTGCTGGCCCTGCCCGATGATCTCCTCGACCTGCTGGCGGACGCCCTCGAGCGAGATGCCGAGGGACTCCAGGGCCTTGGCGGCGACACCCTCACCCTCGTGGATCAGGCCCAGGAGGATGTGCTCGGTGCCGATGTAGTTGTGGTTGAGCATCCTGGCTTCTTCCTGCGCCAGGACGACCACCCGTCGGGCTCGGTCGGTGAACCGTTCGAACATCTGCTGCTTCTCCTCTGACCGGCTGGTCCGGCACTGCCCTCCCCGTGCTGGAGAGGAGCACCCGACGTCCGTCGGCGCGCGGGGGCACCGGTCTTTCCACTGTAGTCGCGGACCACGCCGCCCCGTCGTCGTTCCGGCGGTGCGGTGGATGGCTGCCCGGTGCAACGGGCCCCGGGTGGGCGGTGTTCCGCCCCCGTTACGCCGTGAGCGGACGGTGCCCACCGTCGGCCTGTCGGCCTCCACCGCGACCCAGGACGCCAACCGGCACCACGCCCCCTGTCGGCCTACCGGCCTCCACCGCGGCCCGGGACGCCACCGGCCCGACCCCCCTGAGGGGAGCCGGGCCGGGCGACGCTCTGGAACGGCCCCCTCGCAGGGTCCCGGCGCGAGCGGAGCGAGTGCCGGGGGGCGAGGGGGTCCTTTCAGTGGGCGGCCTCGTAGGCCTCGACGACGCTGGCCGGGATGCGGCCGCGGTCGCTCACCGCGTGCCCGTTCTTGCGGGCCCAGTCGCGGATGGCCCCGGCCTGCTCGCGGTCCATGCGCCCGCCGCCACCGGTGGCGCGGGACCGGCCGCCCCCCGAGGCGCGGGTGCCGCGGCCGACCTTGCGCGCCGCGGAGATGTACCGGGAGAAGGCGTCGCGCAGTTCCTGGGCGTTCTTCTCCGCCAGGTCGATCTCGTACGACGTGCCGTCCAGCGCGAAGCTGACGGTCTCGTCGGCCGGGAGATTCTCGTCGAGGTCGTCGCTCAGGATGACCTGGACCTTTCGCGCCATTCGTTCCTCGCTCATTCGCTGCAGCCCGGGGGCTGGACGGAAATAGCACCCGGCGGGTGCGGGGATCATTACAGCACGAATGACGAAAATTGGGAAATGGCTGCGCGATTCCTCACGCCCGGAGAAATCAGGGTACGCGCGGATCAGGAACTGATTGGCCGGACCAACGGGAACAGGATCGTCTCCCGAATGCCGAGCCCGGTCAGCGTCATCATCAACCGGTCCATGCCCATTCCCACCCCGCCGGTGGGCGGCATGCCGTATTCGAGGGCCTCGAGGAAGTCCTCGTCGAGCACCATCGCCTCGGGGTCGCCGGCCGCGGCCAGCAGCGCCTGCTGGGTGAAGCGCTCGCGCTGGACGACGGGGTCGACGAGCTCGGAGTAGCCGGTGCCCCGCTCGATGCCGCCGATGTAGAGGTCCCACTTCTCGGCGACGCCGGGATCGGTCCGGTGCGCCCGCGTCAGCGGCGAGGTGTCCACCGGGTAGTCCATGACGAACGTGGGCTCCTGCAGCGAGGGCTGCACCAGCGCCTCGAAGATCTCCTCGACCACCTTGCCGTGGATCCAGGCCGGGTCGATGCCCACCTCGTGCCGCTCGGCCAGCGCGCGGAGGTGCTCGATCGGGGTGTCCGGGGAGACCTGCTCCCCCACCGCCTCGCTCACCAGGTCGAACAGGCGGACCTGCCGCCACTCCCCCGACAGGTCGAGCTCGGTGCCGTCGTGGTGGCGGGCGACGTGGTCGCCGAAGAGCGCCGCGCAGCTCTCCTGGACCAGCTCCCGCGTGATGACGGCGATGTCCTGGTAGTCGAGGTAGGCCGCGTAGAACTCCAGCATCGCGAACTCCGGCGAGTGCGAGCTGTCGGCGCCCTCGTTGCGGAAGTTGCGGTTGATCTCGAAGACCCGGTCCAGCCCGCCGACGATGCACCGCTTGAGGAACAGCTCCGGCGCGATGCGCAGGTAGAGGTCGAGATCGAAGGCGTTCATGTGGGTGCGGAAGGGCCGGGCCGCCGCACCGCCGTGCACGGTCTGCAGCATCGGGGTCTCGACCTCGATGAACTCCCGCCGGGCCAGCCCCGCGCGCAGGGTGGACATGACGGTGGCCCGCTGCCGGACGGTGCGGCGGGCCTCGTCGCGCACGATGAGGTCGACGTAGCGGCGGCGCACCCGCAGCTCCTCGCTCATCGGCTTGTGCGCCACCGGGAGCGGGCGCAGCGCCTTCGCGGTCAGCTGCCAGGAGTCGGCGAAGACGGAGAGCTCCCCGCGGCGCGACGTCCCGACCTCGCCCTCGACGAAGACGTGGTCACCGAGGTCGACGTCGGACTTCCAGGCGGCCAACGCCTCCTCGCCCACGCGGTCGCGGGAGAGCATCACCTGCAGCTCGGCGTCCCCCTCGCGCAGCGTGGCGAAGCAGAGCTTGCCGGTGTTGCGGAAGAAGATCACCCGGCCGGTGACGCCGACGCGCTCGCCGGTCATCGTGTCGGGGTCGAGCTCGGGGTGGCCGCCGCGGACCGCGGCGAGGGTGGTCGTGCGCGGGACGCCCACCGGGTAGGGGTCGACGCCCGAGTCGCGCAGCCGGTCGAGCTTGGCGCGGCGGACCCGCATCTGCTCCGGCAGCTCCTCGCCGCCGTCGTCGCCGCCCGTCCCGTTCGGTCCCACGTCCGTCACGGGGCCCGAGCCTACGGGGCGGCCGGCCGCCGCTCCGCGGCCTGCTGCCGCTGGAAGGCCAGGCGCAGCCCGTGCACGGTGAGGTCGGGCTCGCGCTCGCCGATCGTGCGGCAGCTGTCCACCAGCAGCGGCGCCAGCCCGCCGGTGGCGACGACGACCGGCGGGGTGCCGAACTGCGCCACGAGCTCGGCCGAGATGCGCCCGACGAGGCCGTCGACGAGACCGGCGAAGCCGAGGACCAGCCCCGACTGGAGCGCGGCGACGGTGTTCTTGCCGATCGCGTGCGGCGGGCAGGAGAGCTCGACCGACCGCAGCTGGGCCGCCCGGCTGGCCAGCGCGTCGCGACTCACCTCCACCCCGGGCGCCAGCGCGCCGCCGAGGAACTGCCCGTCGGGACCGACGGCGTCGACGTTCGTGGAGGTGCCGAAGTCGACGACGACCACGGGCCGGCGGCCGCCGTCCGGAGCCCGGCCGAACAGCTCGGCGGCCGCCAGGGCGGTGACGACCCGGTCGGCACCGACCTCACGCGGGTTGTCCACGTGCAGCGGGACGCCGGTGCGCACGCCGGGGCCGATGAGCACCACCGGCACCTCGAGGGAGTCCAGCAGCTGGCGCAGCGCCGGCAGCAGCGCGGGCACCGTCGAGCAGGCCGCGACGCCGGTGACCTCGGTGTCGCGGAGCAGTCCGCGCCACAGCATGCGCAGCTCGTCGGCGGTGGCGCGGGGCGCCGTCGTCACCCGCCAGGAGCCGACCCGCCGCTCGCCGTCGAAGGTGGCGAGGACGGTCTGGCTGTTGCCGACGTCGACGGTCAGCAGCACGGCGTCACCGGACCGGCACGCCCAGGTCGCTGCGACGCTGGTCGGCAGCCCCGGGCACGGGGGCCGAGGGGTCCCCGCCCAGCTCGACGACGCGGTTGGCGCCGTCGACGTGCACGACCTTGGGGATGTAGCTCTTGGCCTCGGTCTCGTCCATCACGCCGTAGCTGATGAGGATGACCATGTCGCCGGGGTGCACCAGGTGCGCGGCGGCGCCGTTGATGCCGATGACGCCGGTGCCCCGCTCGCCGGGGATCACGTAGGTCTCCAGGCGGGCGCCGTTGGTGATGTCGACGATCGCGACCTGCTCACCGGGCAGCAGGTCGGCGGCGTCGAGGAGGTCCTCGTCCACGGTCACCGAGCCCACGTAGTGCAGGTCGGCCTGGGTGACCGTCGCACGGTGGATCTTGGACTTGAGCATCGTGCGCATCATCGCGGGCCTCCCAGCCGGACTGCGGTGTTGTCGAGGAGTCGGGTGCTGCCCGCGCGGACGGCGACGAGCAGCCGGGCGGGGCCGGCGGCCGGCGCCGGTCCCAGATCGGTATCGGTCAGTTCCAGGTAGTCCTGGACCAGGTCGGGCGCCCCGGCCAGGACGGCGCGGGCGGCGGCCAGGACGGCGTCGGCACCCTGCGGGCCGGCGGCGGCTCCTGCGGTCAGCGCCCGGTGCAACGTCGCGGCGCGAGCCCGCTGTTCCGGCGAGAGGTAGCGGTTGCGGCTGGACAGCGCGAGCCCGTCGTCCTCGCGGACGGTCGGGACGCCGACCACCTCGACCCCCAGGGCGAGCTCGCGGGCCATCGCCCGGATCAGGGTGAGCTGCTGGTAGTCCTTCTCACCGAACAGCGCCAGGTCGGGCCGGACCAGGCCGAAGAGCTTGGCGACGACGGTCAGCACGCCGGCGAAGTGACCGGGCCGCACCGCGCCCTCGAGCACCGAGCCCAGCGGCCCCGGGTCGACGGTCACCCCGGCCGCACCGGGCGGGTAGACCTCCTCGACCGGGGGGTGGAAGACGACGTCGGCGCCCTCCTCGGCCAGGGCGGCGAGGTCGGCGTCCCACGTGCGCGGGTAGCGGTCGAAGTCCTCGCCGGGGCCGAACTGGGTCGGGTTCACGAACACCGAGACGACGACGCCGCCGGCCCGCTCGCGCGCGGCGCGGACCAGCGTGCGGTGCCCCTCGTGCAGCGCCCCCATGGTGGGCACCAGGGCGACGGGGCCGGGCAGCGCGGACACCAGACGGCGCAGCTCGGCGGCGGACCCGGCGACGGCCGGGCGGGTGCCGGTGGTCACCGCGGGCCCGCGACGTCGTCGTGCGCGGCGGCCAGGACGTCGAGCACCGGTGCCGCGTCGTGGGGGCGCAGCCGGCCGGCGGTGACGGCCCGCTCGGCGGTCCGCTGCGCCATGGCGACGTAGGCGGCCACCGACCCGGGGGCGCGCTCGCCGAGGGTCCGCAGGTGGTGGGCGACCGTGCCGGCGTCGCCGCGGCTCACCGGGCCGGTGAGCCCGCGGTCTCCTCGGCGCAGGCCGTTGTCGAGGGCGGCGGTGAGCAGCGGGCCGAGCACGCGCCCGGGCTCGGCCACCCCGGCGGTGCGCAGCAGGTCGGCCGCCTCGGCCACGAGCGTGACCAGGTGGTTGGCGCCGGTGACCAGCGCCGCGTGGTACAGCGGGCGGTCGGCCTCGGCGACGAAGAACGGCTCCCCGCCCATCTCCAGCACCAGCGTCTCGGCGACCGGGCGGTGCTCGGGCCGGCTGGTCACGCCGAAGGGCGCGCCGTCGAGCCGTTCGGCGTCCTCGGGCGCGCCGGTGAAGGTCATCGCCGGGTGCAGGGCGAGGGCGAGAACCCCGGCCTCCTCGGCGGGGGCGAGCACGGCCAGCCCGTGCGCGCCCGACGTGTGGAGGACCAGCTGCCCGGCGCGCCAGGCCCCGGTCTCGGCCAGCCCGGAGACGAGCCCCGCCAGCGTGTCGTCGGGGACGGCGAGGACGACGAGGTCCGCGGCGGCCACGACGGCGTCGGCCGGCAGCAGGGGGACGCCGGGCAGCAGGCGCGCGGCGCGCTCGGCGGAGGCGGCCGACAGGCCCGAGGCGGCGACGACGTCGTGGCCGGCGGCGGCGAGCGCGGCGCCCAGGACGGCGCCGACGCGGCCGGCGCCGATGACACCGACGCGGAGGCGGGCGGGGGCGTCGGATGCGCGGGCGTGCGTGCGGGCGGGGCCCAGCAGCGAGCGGACGGTCCTGCGGGAGGCAGGCATCGGTGCACCTCTCGTTCCAGTCCCTGGCGGGTACCGGACGTCGGGAGCGATCCGGGCAGATCGCGGTGGCCGTGCGGGGTGGAGCTCCGGCCGGCGCCCGCTGCAACCGTTCCGTGTCACGCGGGCGACGTGCCGATGGCGAGTGTGTGACGCCCGTGCCGCGGCCGCAACGCCTGGTTGCTGTGTGCTGGCTCACGTGCCCTGCGGCACCCGGCCGCGGGGCAGGGTGCGCGCCGCCCTTACCGTGACGGCCGGCACATCGGCGAGGGAGGCAGCGTGCACACGTTCGAGGGGAAGACCGCACTGGTCACGGGGGGCAGCCGCGGCATCGGCCTGGGCATCGCCCGGAGCCTGGTGGAGCGCGGTGCCCGGGTGGTGCTCACCGCCCGGAAGCCGGAGGCGCTGGCCGAGGCGGTGGAGTCGCTCGGCGGGCCGGAGGTCGCCGTCGCGGTGGCCGGCAACGCCGGAGACCCGGAGCACCGGGCGACGGCGGTGCGCACCGCCGTCGAGACGTTCGGCAGCCTCGACGCCCTGGTGGGCAACGTCGGCATCAACCCCGCGTACGGGCCGCTCATGGATCTCGACCTGGACGCGGCCCGCAAGATCCTCGACACCAACGTGGTCGCCTCGCTGGGCCTGGTCCAGGAGGCCTGGCGCGCGTGGATGTCCGAGCACGGCGGCGCGGTGCTGTTCGTCGCCTCGGTGGCCGGGCTGCGCTCCTCCCAGGAGATCGGCGCGTACGGGGTGAGCAAGGCGGCGCTGATCAACCTGACCACCCAGCTCGCGGTGGAGCTCGCACCCAAGGTGCGGGTGAACGCGGTGGCCCCGGCCGTGGTGAAGACCCGCTTCGCCGGCGCGCTGTTCGAGGGCCGGGAGGCCGAGGCCGCGGCGGTCTACCCGATGGCACGCCTGGGCACCCCGGAGGACATCGGCGAGGCCGCGGCCTACCTGCTGGGCGACGGCGCCGGGTGGGTCACCGGCCAGACGCTCGTGATCGACGGCGGCGGGCTGTCCCGCGGCCCGCGCTAGGGCTCAGCGGCCGAGGACCCGGGCCAGGACGTCGTCGCCCTCGCCGTCCTCCCGGTACCGCCGCCGGCGGCGGCCGCCCGAGCTGGGGCTGACCCCGTTCTGCGCCAGGATCTGCTCGATGCGGACCGGTGCCGCCGGGCCGTCCTGCTCCTGCGGCGCCGCCCGGTCCGGGGTCACCGCGGGCCGGGCGGTGGTCGGGGCGGACTCGGCCGGCCGCGGCTCCGCGACGTCGTCGGTGCGCCGGCGGCGCGGCGCGTCCTCGGCGCGCGGCGGGGCGGGCGGCTCCACCAGCGACCGGGCGGCGAGCCACTCCAGCGGCGACTGCGGCGGGGCGGCCGGCGGGGCCGGGGGCAGCGTCGACGACGGCGTGACCACCGGCGAGTGCACGGTGACCGGCGGCGCGGGCCGCTCGTCGGCGCTGCGGAGCGGGGCGGCGGAGCCGAGCCAGGGGTCGTCCTCGTGCGCCGCCGCGCGCTCGTGCCGGTCGAAGCCCGAGGGGGCCACCGGCCGGGGCGGCACGGGCGGGCGGACCGGCGGCGGGACGGCTGCGGCGGGCGGCTGCGGCGGGACCGGTGCCGCGGCGGGCGGCGCCACCGCGGACCACGTGCTGGTGCGCACCTGCTCGAACTGCTGGGTGGGTCGCGGCTCCTCCAGCCGGATCGCCGGCCAGCCACCGGTGAACTCCCGCGGCGGGGCGTCGTCGTTCCACGCCGCGCCCTCGAGGGTGCGGGGCGGACCGTCCAGCCGGCTGGCCTGGGTGCGCATGACGATCCGCTCGACCAGCATCTCGCTGGACAGCTGCTCGGCGAGCTCGGCCCGCAGCCGCCCCACGTCCTCCCGCAGCGCACCGAGCTGGCCGAGCTCCGCCCGCAGGCCGGTCAGCGCGGCGACGTCGTCCCGGAGCGACGCCACCCGGGCCACCTCGTCGCGCAGCTGCCCCAGCGCGGCGAGGTCACCGCGCAGGCCGGCGACGCGGGCCACCTCGTCGCGGAGGCCGCCCAGCGCGGCGACCTCACCGCGCAGCGCGTCGAGCTCCTCGCGCATGCCGCCCTCGGCCTCGCGGCGGAGCTCGTTCTCCAGCTCCAGCTCGTACTCGCGGCGCGCGGCGACCTCGCGCTCCAGCTCCAGCTCGTAGGCGCGGCGCAGCTCGGCCTCCCGGGCCGCCGCGTGCGCCCGGTCGGTGCCGCGCCGGCCGGCGGCGAAGGTGGCGAGCACGAACGCCCAGGCCACCGCCACGACGGCGACCCGCAGCAGCTGCGCGTTGTCGGTGAGGAAGACGGCGAGGGTGGCCCCGAGGGCGAGCACGAACCCGCCGGCCTGCAGGAGCGTGCGCGTGCCACCGAGGGCGGGGCCGCGGGCGACGTCGTCCTCGCGGCGGGGCATGGCACCCAGCGTAGCGACGTGCGGCGCTCACCGGGAGGAAGCGCACCCGTGCCCACAGTGGTCCCAGGTGCCACAGTGCCGGGGTGAACCTCTCGCTGCTCGACTGGCGCCGCCGCGTGGCCGCGCTGCACGCCGACGTCCGTGCCCACCGTGATCCCGAGCAGGGCTGGCTCCGGTGGCGGGAGGGTCGCGACGAGCTGTTCGCGGACCACCCGCAGTCGCCGCTGGACGCCTCGGGGCGGGCGGCGTTCCGGGGGCTGCCGGTGGCACCGTACGACCCGGCGCTCCGCTTCGAGCCCGCCCTCGAGCCGGCGGGACCGCTGCGGCTGGAGATACCCACCGCGGCCGACGGCGTCGTCCCGCTGGACCGGATCGGGGCCGTCGCGCTGCCCGGCATCGGCACGCTCGACGTGTGGTGGGTCACCCTCTACGGCGGCGGGGTCTTCCTGCCGCTGCGCGACGGCACCGCCGGTGGCAGCACCTACGGGGGTGGGCGCTACCTGCTCGACACGGTGAAGGGCGCCGACCTCGGGGGCGACGGCGAGCGGCTGGTGGTCGACCTCAACTTCGCCTACCACCCGTCCTGCGCCTACGACCCGCGCTGGTCCTGCCCGCTGGCGCCCGAGGGCAACCGGGTGGGGACGCCCGTCGCCGCCGGGGAGCAGCTGCCCCCCGGCGGCTGGTACTGAGCCGGGCGATCAGCTTCCGGCGAGGAAGCCGGCGGAGCTGAAGACCAGGCCGATGGAGACCTCGCCCCGCTCGATCGCGGCGCGGGTCAGCGGGCCACCGGTGTCCAGCTCGCGGAAGTCGGCGAACTCGAGACCGTAGGTCTCCTCCAGCCCGGGCTGGCAGAACGGGCGGGTCGGGCACTCGGTCGGGCCGCCGAGGACCAGCGACCCGTCCCCGCACGCCTCGGCGAGCTCCGAGAGGGTGGTGACGCCGAGCTCGTCGGCGAACGCCTGGGTGACCGCGAACGCGTTCTGGTCCGCTGCCTCCGAGGGCTCGCCGAACACCAGACCGGCCTCGGCCGCGAGCGGCTCGAGCGCCTGCCGGGTCTCCTCGACGTCGCCGCTGGCCACCTGGGTGGCGTCGTCGCCCTCGATGAACTCGGTGACCGTGGCGAGGTACTCGGGGAAGACCTGGATCTCGTTGTTGATCAGCGCCTGCAGGTACAGCTCGCGGTTGCCCACCTCCTGGACGGTGGCGTCGAAGCCCGCGAGCTGGAGCACGTCGGCGTAGACGTTGGCGAGGATGGTCGACTCGGGGAAGTTGGCCCCGCCGACGGCGATCACCCCGCTGCCCTGCTCTAGCGCCGCGGCGTCGATGTTCTCCTCGACCCAGCCGGCGGCGACGTCCTCGGCGCTCTCCCGCTGCACCTCCACCGCGGCGTTGAGCTGGATCAGCTCCTCGGTGGTCATCTCGGCCGACACCTGGTCCAGCGCCGGCAGCAGCGCCGGGTTGGCCTGGGCGGCCTGCGCGTTGACCGCGGGGATGATGTTGTCGGCGTTCTGCAGGTTCTGGTCGTCCTCGAGGACGACGAGCTGGTCGCCGGCGACCGGGGCGCAGGCGTCGCCGGAGGCCTGGCCGCCACCGCCGCCCGTCTCACCCCCACCGGTACCGGAGGAGCCCGACTCGCCGCAGGCCGCGGTCAGCGCGACCGCGAAGAGCAGTGGTGCGATGGTCCTGGTGCGTGCGCGCATGGTTGGACGCCCCGCCTTCTGTGTCCCGTGCCGGCCAGGCACGCGTGTCTGGCGGGAGGTCTCCCGCGGGCTCCATCGAACCGTCCCGTTGTGCACGACGCAATCGGGTTTCCGCTGCCGCGGGCTTCGTTATCAAGGCGTGATCACTGCGGCACGCCGGTGGCCGTCAGCTCGGGCTCACCGCGCACCGTCCGCCGCCTGCCGGTGACGAAGGGCAACCGCCGCGGCCCCGGTCGCACCGCCCAGGTGAGCGCCACGAGCACCAGCTCGGTGAGCAGCGCCAGCGCCGCGATCACGATCGCCCCGGCGATGATCAGCCCGTAGTCCTGCTGGCCGAAGCCGAGGTTGACCACCCGGCCCAGCCCGCCCCCGCCGACCAGGGCGGCGAGCCCTGCTGTGGCCACCACCTGCACGGCGGCGGTGCGCACACCGGTCATCACCAGCGGCAGCGCCAGCGGGAGCTCCACCCCGCGCAGCACCTGGCCGCGGGTCATGCCCATGGCCCGCGCCGCCTCGCGGACGTCGCCGTCCACACCGCGGAACCCGACGTAGGTGTTGGTGAGGATCGGCGGGAACGCGAACACCGCCAGGGCGATGGCGGTGGCGCGGTTGCCGAAGCCGATCGGGCTGACCGCGAAGAGGGTGAGCAGCGCGAGCGTCGGCACCGCACGGCTCACGTTCGACAGGACGACGACCGCGCCCCCGCCCCGCCCGCTGGTGCCCAGCGCGATGCCGAGCGGCAGCGCCAGCACCAGCGCGGCGAGCACGGCGATGCCGGAGACGGCCAGGTGCTCCACGAGCAGGTCCAGCAGCCCGCCGGGCCGGGTCCAGTTGAACGGGTCGTTGAGGTAGACGAGCGCGTCGCCGAAGCCGGTCACGACCGCGCCCTCGCCCAGGGGGTGAGCAGCCGCTCGGCGCCGGCGAGCAGGACGTCGGCGAAGAGCGCCAGCAGCACGCAGCCCACCGCCCCGGTGACGATCTCGGCCCGGTAGAAGTTCGAGTTGAAGCCGCCGAAGATCAGCTGCCCGAGCCCCCCGTGCCCGACCAGCACCCCCACCGTGGTGAGCGCGACGGTGGACACCGTGGCGATCCGCAGCCCCGCTATGAAGGCCGGCAGGGCCAGCGGCAGGTCGATCTGCCAGAACAGGCGGAACCGGCCGTAGCCCATGCCCTCGGCGGCCTCCCGCACGTCACCGGGCACGCCCTGAAGCCCGGTCAGGAAGTTCCGCACCAGGATCACCAGCGAGTAGACGACCAGCCCCACCAGCACCGTCGTCGCCGTCAGCCCGGTGAACGGGAAGATCAGCGCGAACATCGCCAGCGACGGGATCGTGTAGACGATCGAGGAGAAGCCCAGCACCGGCGCGGCCAGCCACCGGACGCGGCGGGCGAGCAGCGCCAGCGGCAGCGCGATCAGCGCCCCGATGACGACGGCGGCGACGGTCAGCCTGACGTGCTCGCCCAGGTACCGCAGAATGGTGCCCCAGTTCTCGACCACGTACGACGCGTCGAACCACGGGTTCGGCGCCGCGTCCGCGGCACGCACCGCGTACGTCCCCGCTCCCGCGCTCAGCACCGGGCGCCTCCCAGGAGGGTCACACCGTGGACGCTACTGCGCACACTCCCCCGTCCGCGAGCGAGTCCGGTGAGGCGGTGGAGATCCGGCTGGAGGGCGTCAGCAAGGTCTACGCCGACGGCACCGTGGGCGTGGCCGAGCTCGACCTCACCTTCGCCGCGGGCGAGTTGACCGTCCTGGTCGGGCCCTCCGGCTGCGGCAAGACGACGACGATGAAGATGATCAACCGGATCATCGAGCCGACGACCGGCCGCATCGTCATCGGCGAGGACGACGTCACCCGCGCCGATCCCGTGGAGATGCGCCGTCGCATCGGCTACGTGATCCAGAACGTCGGGCTCTTCCCGCACCAGACCATCCGCGCCAACGTCGGCACCGTCCCGCGCCTGCTGGGCTGGGGCAAGGCGGAGACCCGGGCCCGGGTCGACGAGCTGCTCGCCACCGTCGGCCTGGACCCGGCGGTGCACGGCGACCGCTACCCCGGGCAGCTCTCCGGCGGGCAGCGGCAGCGGGCGGGCGTGGCCCGGGCGCTCGCGGCCGACCCCCCGGTGCTGCTGATGGACGAGCCGTTCTCCGCCGTCGACCCGGTGGTGCGCGAGCGGCTGCAGGCGGAGTTCCTGCGGCTGCAGTCCACGGTGCGCAAGACGATCGTCTTCGTCACCCACGACATCGAGGAGGCGGTGCGCATCGGCGACCGCATCGCCGTGATGAGCCACGGCGGCCGGGTGGAGCAGTTCGCGACGCCCGCCGACCTGCTCGGCCGG
This sequence comes from Blastococcus sp. KM273128, assembly GCF_021698975.1. Classification (GTDB taxonomy): domain Bacteria; phylum Actinomycetota; class Actinomycetes; order Mycobacteriales; family Geodermatophilaceae; genus Blastococcus. The sequence continues at coordinate 14,760 of NZ_SSXA01000017.1, forward strand.
CCGGCCAACGACTTCGTGGCCGACTTCGTCGGCGCCGACCGCGGCCTCAAGCGGCTGGCCGTGACCGGCATCGCCGCCGAGGACCTCGAGCACCCGCCGGTGCTGCACGCCGACGACGGCCTGGCCGACGCGCGGGCGGCGCTGCAGCGCTCCGGCGCGCGCTGGGCCGTGGTGCTCGACGGCAGCGACCGCCTGCACGGCTGGCTCTCGCCCGACCGCGCCGGGGGCAGCGGCACCGTCGGCGGTGCGGCCCGGCGGATGGAGGCCTGGGTGCCCCGGGAGGCGTCGCTGAAGACGGCGTTCGCCACGATGCTCCAGCACGAGGCCGGCTGGGTCGCCGTGCTCGACGGCGACCACTTCCTCGGCGTCCTCACCCCCGAGTCGCTGCACTCGGCGCTGCGCCGCTCGGTGGAGGGCCGCGCCCCCGAGACCGCCGGCGCCGCCTCCGCCTAGCTGGCGGTAGGTCGTGTCAAGCGGGGGCGCGGGCGTGCGGCATCGGCTCCGCGTAGCGGAGCGCGGCGGGGGCGATCTTGGTCGGTGGTGTGTCGCTGGATCGGTGCCGAGTGCCCACGCTGACGTATGCGACCTCCGCGGTGGGCGGGGTCATCTGGCGTCGTTCGGGCTGCTGTCATGGCGAAGGGCCGGGCGCCAAGCTAGGCGCGGCGTGACACCCGAGGGTGTCCGCCATAGCGGCTGCGGCGTCTGATCCGGCCCTTCGTGCGGTCCAGGGTGGCACCACCGGCCGGAGTTGTGAAGGTTCGCGATCAGTCCTCCCGCGTGCTCCAACGGGCGGCGTCGTAGGGGGCCTGGTCGCGCACGAGAGCGTAGGCGATCTTGTTGGCGCGGTGGGCCAGGGCGCAGGCGATGATGCCGCCGCGCTTGCCGCGAGCCTTCAGCGCGGCGGCGTAGTCGCGGGCGGACCGGTCGTTGAGCCACAAGCCCATGCCGAGGTCGATCAGGGCGCGACGGAGTTGCACGCTGCCCTCGCGGCTGATGCCACCGTCGCGGCGGCGGCCGGCGGACTCGTATTGCATCGGAGACAGGCCGGCGGCGCGGTAGACCTGCCGGGGTCCTGGCCAGCGGGCGGGGTCGCCGAGGGCCGCGCCGTAGTTCCCGGCCCGGACGAGGCCCCAGCCCGGCACGCTGGTCAGCGTGGCGAACGGGCTGGCCGGCAGGAGCCGGGCCAGCTCGGCCTCGGCCGCGCCGATCTGGGCGTCCAAATTGCCCAGCAGCGTGAGGTCGGCGGCGAGCACAGCCCGGGCGGCCGCGGCGTCGGCGGTCGGCAAGGCGTCGCGGGCGGCGGTGACCAGACGCTCGGCCAACGGGCGGCGAAGCCGCAGGTTGCGAGTGGCGGCGAAGCGGATCAGCCGGCTCGCGCCGAGCGCGGTCAGCCGGGCTGGATCGGCGAACTCCGCGGCGACCAGTCGGCCGATCTTGGTTCCCAGCACGTCCGGGAGCACCAGGGTCAGGCCGGGGAAGGCGCGGTCGAGCTGGCCGAGCAGCTGGTTCTTCGTCGCGGTGCGGATCGCCACTCGGCGGGTCCGGTGCGCCGACCAGGACGTCAGTTCACCGAGCACCGCCGCCCGCGTCGTGACGGCTACCCCGCGGCCGGCCAGCAGCAGCTCGGTGATCGCCTCCAGATCGATCGCATCGGTCTTCACCCGCCGCCGGCCCATCACCCGCCGCTGCTCGGTGACGTGCGCTGGATTGAGCTCGAGCAGCTCCCAGCCGGCGGGCCAGGCGGTCGGTGCCAACAGCGGCCGGTGATAGTGGCCGGCGGCCTCAACACCCACTTTGACCTGTGCTTCCGGCGGCAGCACCCGCTCCACGCAAGCCACGACTTCTCGGAGCGCTGGGCCACTCATCGAGCATTCGACCGGTCCCAGCATCCGAATCCGTGCAGCGTCGGTGAGGGACCAGACGAACGAGGACTTCCCCACGTCGACCGCGAGCGAGACCGTCGACGACGTGACAGGAGCAGCATGAACTGACACGACCCACCTCCGGGGGCGCCGGAAGGCCAGGCGCAGCAACGCCGACCTTCGCCGGACAGGAACCTTGCAAGGTCCCTTCTGGCACCTCCGGAGGTGTCCGTGAAGGACTACCGCCGAGTCATATCAGCGGGGCCGGTCCTCCAGCAGCGGGCCGACCACCCGGTACCGCGCGGTCACGAACGACCCGGTGGCGGCGGCCTGGACCAGCTCGAGGTCCAGCCGCCGCGGCAGCAGCGGCCGCCCCGCCCCGAGGGTCACCGGCGCGATGGAGACGACGACCTCGTCGAGCAGGCCGGCCTCGGCGAACTGGCCGGCGAGGTCTCCTCCACCGACCAGCCACAGCTCCCGGTCACCGGCGGCGGCGGTCATCTCCGCGTGCACCGTGCGGACGTCGGCGGAGGTGAACCGGACGTCGCCGCCGGCCGCCGGCAGCTCCCGGTGCGTCATCACCCAGGTGGGCAGCGCGTAGGGCCACGGCTTGCCGGCCTCGTGCGCGAGGACCCACTCGTAGGTCGTCGACCCCATGACCATGGCACCGACCCGGCCCATGAAGGCGTCGAAGTCCAGCTCCCCGGCGTCCCCGCCCTTCTGGCGGAACAGCCAGTCCAGCGAGTCGTCCGAGTCGGCGATGTAGCCGTCGAGGGTGGTGGCGGTGTGGTACGTCAGCACGGGGTGCCTCCCGGGGTCTCGCCGCGGCGCGCGCGGAGCCAGAGGATGGGGTCGCCGGTGCCGGCGTCGTGGCCGGCCGTCCGGAGCAGGTGCCGCACCAGCTGGCGCCGGTGGGCGGAGTAGGTGAGCACGTGGGCGACCACGCTGCTGAGCACGAAGCTCTCCGGTGGGTCGCAGAGGGCGTCGACCAGCCGGTCGTCCCAGCCGCCCCGGCGGTCGACGTCGCGCACCGTGGCCAGCCACCGGGGCGCCACGGCGTCGTGCCGCGCCAGCAGCCCCGCCGGGTCGAGGTCCCCGGGCCGGCCGGGCTGGTCGCGGCCCTCGATCGAGGCGAGCCAGATCTCGAGCGAGAACACCAGGTGCTCGAGGACGGCCTGCACCGACTCCTCCGGGCCGTCCCACGGCAGGACCACGAGGCCGGGCAGCCGCCGCGCCCGGAACTCCTCGCCGGTCAGCCCCTTCGCGACGTCGAGGAGGTGGCGGGTGTCGTCGAGGTCGTGGGCCACGAGCTGCTCGGTGAGCGGGTTCATCGCGTGCTCCGTGCTCTGCACCCACAGGGAGGTGGGCGGGTGGAAGTGGATGCCGTTGGGTGCCGGCAGCCAGTGCCCGGAGCCGGGGTCGGCCGCGCTGGGCGGGCGGCCGTAGGCGCGGGTGAAGGCCCGGCTGAACCCCTCGACCGAGTCGTAGCCCGCCGCCCACGCCGCGTCGGTGACGCTGCTCCCCTGCTGCAGCTGCCAGGCGGCGCGCTCCAGCATCACCCGCCGCCGCATCGCCACCGGCGCCTCACCGGCGTCGCGCGACAGGGTGCGGCTAAAGTGGAAGGGCGAGGCGTAGGCGTCCCCGGCCATCTCGGCAAGGGTGTGGTTCCCCTCGTCCAGCACCGCGTCGAGCAGCTCGCGGAGCCGGTCACGTCCCGTCATGCGTCCAGGGTGGCGGCTCGGCCGGTGGTCGTGCTTGACCGTTCTTGCGCGGTCGCCCGGTTACGCGGCCACCCCGGGGGACGGGTCGTCGTCGGCCGAACCGGGCGGGACGCGGCAGGCGGACTCCAGGAGCAGTGCCGCGGCGACCAGCGCGAGGGAGGCCAGCAGGCCCAGGACCGCGGTCACCGTGTCGCTCCCGGCGGCCTGCAGGCGGCCGACCGCGGGGCCGGCGTAGAGGAGGACGCCGAGCCAGGCGCCGGCGAAGACCGCCCCCACGTAGGCGCTGGCCTGGGCCAGCACCGCGAGCCGGGCGACCAGCATCGGCTCGACCGGGCGCACGCCAGCGGCGTCGCGCCCGGTGGGGCCGCGGCCCGCTCGCGCCTCGCGCAGCGCGTGCAGCCGGCGGCGCAGCACCCGCGCGCCGAGCGCCTCGGCGAGCGCCAGCACGGCCAGCGGCGCCGGGAGCCACCAGCGCAGCGGCGGCAGGTCCCCGTACCAGGCGCGCACCAGCAGCCACGTGGCGAGCGCGAGCCCGAGCGCGAGGACGGCGAGGTCGCGGCGGCGGACGGGTGCCACGGCCTAGTGGAGGTGGTCCCAGCGCACGACCGCCGCCACCTCGGCGGGGTCGAGCGCGGCCACCAGGTCTCGGACCGGCCCGCGGCCGGGGAGCACGGCGGTCGGGTCCAGCGTCGCCCACGGGACGAGCACGAACGCCCGCTCGTGCGCCCGGGGGTGCGGCAGGGTCAGCGCGGGGTCGTCGGAGAGCACCGGCGCGCCGTCGTCGCCGGTCACCGTGACCACGTCGACGTCGAGGGTGCGGGCGCCCCAGCGCACCTCGCGGGTGCGGCCGGCGGCCTGCTCCAGCTCGTGCGCCCGCGCCAGCCACCCTGCGGCGTCGCGGTCGCCGCGGACGACGGCGACCGCGTTCAGGTACGGCGGCTGCTCGACCGGCCCCCACGGCGGGGTCTCGTACAGCGTGGAGCGGGCGACGAGCACGCCTTCGTCCTTGAGCGCGGTGAGCGCGGCGCGCAGGGCCTGCGCGCGGTCACCCAGGTTGGCGCCCAGGGAGAGGACGGCCCGGCTCATCGGCGTGCGCGCCGGATGCTGACGACGACGTCGTCGAACGGCACCCCGAGCTCCGCCTCGGGCTTGTGCACGGTGATCTCCACCGCGTCGACCAGCTCGTCGGCGAGGCAGACGTCGGCCAGCCGCTGGGCGAGGGTCTCCAGGAGGCTGACCGGCTCGCCCGACAGCACGCGGTGCAGCCGCTGCGCGAGGTCGGCGTAGTTCACCGTGCGGGCGAGGTCGTCGGTCGCCGCGGCCGCGGAGGTGTCGAGCTCCAGGACGGCGTCGACGAGGAACACCTGGCCACGCTCGCGCTCGAAGTCGTAGACGCCGTGGTGGGCGTGGGCGCGGATGCCGCGGACGGCGATGCGGTCAGGGGTGGCCACGGCGGGCTCCTCTCGCCGCGCGCACGGCGGCCACGGTGCGGACGGCGTCCACCGAGGCGGCGGCGTCGTGGACGCGCACGCCCCACGCTCCGGCCTCGGCGGCGAGCACGGTCGTGGCCAGGGTGGCGGCGTCGCGCTCCTCGGCGGGGCGGGGTTCGGCGTCGGGCCCGGCCAGCAGCCGGCCGAGGAACGTCTTGCGCGAGGCCCCGACCAGCACGGGCAGGCCGACGGCGACGAGCCGGTCCAGCCCGGCCAGCAGCGCCCAGTTGTGCTCTGCCCGCTTGGCGAAGCCCAGCCCGGGGTCGAGCACCAGCTGCTCGGGCCGCACGCCGGCGGCGACGACGTCCTCCACCCGGGCGGTGAGCTCGGCGCAGACCTCCGTCACGACGTCGCCGTACTGCGCGGCCGCGTACATCTCCCGGCTGTGCCCGCGCCAGTGCATGAGCACCCACGGCACGCCGGCCTCGGCGACCAGGTCGGCCATGTTCTTGTCCGCCAGCCCACCGCTGACGTCGTTGACCAGCACCGCGCCCGCGCGCAGCGCCGCCTCGGCCACCTCGGCGCGGGTGGTGTCGACGCTGGTGCGCACGCCGGCGGCGGAGAGCTCGCGGATCACCGGGAGCACCCGGCGGCACTCCTCCTCGGTGTCGACCCGGTCGGCGCCCGGGCGGGTGGACTCACCGCCGACGTCCACGTAGTCCGCGCCCGCGGCGTGCATCGCCAGCCCGTGCGCGACCGCGTCGGCCGGGTCGGCGAAGCAGCCGCCGTCGGAGAAGGAGTCCGGCGTGACGTTGAGGACGCCCATCACCAGGCAGCGCCCGGTCCGCGGCAGCTCCACCGGGCTCACCGGCCGAGGACGAGGCCCATCGCCTCGCTGCGGGTGGCCGCGTTCTCGCGGAAGATGCCCCGGACCGCGGAGGTGACCGTGGAGGAGCCGGGCTTGCGGATGCCGCGCATCGCCATGCACAGGTGCTCGGCCTCGATGACGACCAGCACGCCGCGCGGCTTGAGGGCGTCGTTGAGCGCGTCGGCGATCTGCCGGGTCATCCGCTCCTGCACCTGGGGGCGGCGGGCGTAGACCTCGACCAGCCGGGCCAGCTTGGACAGCCCGGTGACCCGGCCGTCCTCCCCGGGGATGTAGGCGACGTGCGCGACCCCGTGGAAGGGCACCAGGTGGTGCTCGCAGGTCGAGTACATCGGGATGTCCTTGACCAGCACCAGCTCGTCGTGGTCCTCGTCGAACGTCGTCGCGAGGATGTCGAACGGGTCCTGCCAGAGGCCGGCGAAGGTCTCCGCGTAGGCCCGCGCGACGCGCGCGGGGGTGTCCTGCAGCCCCGGCCGGTCGGGGTCCTCGCCGACCGCGATCAGCAGTTCGCGGATCGCCGCGGCGGCCCGCTCCTGGTCGACCCCGGGGGCCGGGGTCAGCAGCTGGTCCTCCGGCTCGGCCGGGATCTCGCTCATCGGTCGGCCCGGCTCACCGCTGGACCGGGGCCCCGACGTCCCCGACGGGAGCCGGGTGGCCCGACCCGTTCTGGCCGGCGCGCTCGGCCGGCGTGAGCACCGGCGGCTGGTCGGACGGGGTGCGCTTGCCGAAGCCGTTGTACGGCGCGAGTGCGGGGCGCTTGGTGACCGGCGCGCAGATGCGGGCCATGTCGTCCTTGGACAGCGTCTCCTTCTCGATCAGCTCGAGCACCAGCTGGTCCAGGACCTCGCGGTACTCGACCAGGATCTCCCACGCCTCGTCGTGCGCGGCCTCGATCAGCGCGCGGATCTCGGCGTCGATGTCGGCGGCGACGGCCTCGGAGTAGTCGGGGCGGGACCCCATGTCGCGGCCGAGGAACGGCTCGGACTCGTTGCTGCCGTACTTCACCGCGCCGAGCTTGGCGCTCATGCCGTACTGGGTGACCATCGCGCGGGCCATGGCGGTGGCCTTCTCGATGTCGTTGCCGGCGCCGGTGGTCGGCTCGTGGAAGACCAGCTCCTCGGCCGCGCGCCCGCCGAGGGCGTAGGCGAGGGTGTCGATCATCTCCGAGCGCGTCTGGGTGTACTTGTCCTCGGTCGGCAGCACGAGCGTGTGCCCGAGGGAGCGGCCGCGCGGCAGGATCGTCACCTTGTGCACCGGGTCCAGGTTGGGCAGCGCGTGCGCCACCAGGGCGTGGCCGCCCTCGTGGTAGGCGGTGACCTTCTTCTCCTTCTCGCTCATCGCCCGCGTCTTCCGCTCGGGGCCGGCGATGACGCGGTCGATCGCCTCCTCGAGGACGGCGTCGGTGATCAGCGAGCCGTTGTTCCGGGCGGTGAGCAGCGCACCCTCGTTGAGGACGTTGGCGAGGTCCGCGCCGGTGAAGCCGGGCGTGCGGCGGGCGACGGTCTCCAGGTCGACGTCGGGCGCGAGCGGCTTGCCCTTCGCGTGCACCTCGAGGATCTTCTTGCGGCCCTCGAGGTCGGGACGGTCGACGGCGATCTGCCGGTCGAAGCGGCCCGGGCGCAGCAGCGCCGGGTCGAGGACGTCGGGCCGGTTGGTGGCCGCGATCAGGATGACCCCGCCCTTGACGTCGAAGCCGTCCATCTCGACGAGCATCTGGTTCAGCGTCTGCTCGCGCTCGTCGTGGCCGCCGCCCATGCCGGCGCCGCGCTGGCGCCCGACGGCGTCGATCTCGTCGACGAAGATGATCGCCGGGGAGTTCTCCTTGGCCTGGGTGAACAGGTCGCGGACGCGGCTGGCGCCGACACCGACGAACATCTCGACGAAGTCCGAGCCGGAGATGGAGAAGAACGGCACGCCGGCCTCACCGGCGACGGCGCGGGCGAGCAGGGTCTTGCCGGTGCCGGGCGGGCCGAACAGCAGCACGCCCTTGGGGATCTTGGCGCCGACGGCCTGGAACTTCACCGGGTTGGCGAGGAACTCCTTGATCTCGTGGAGCTCCTCGATCGCCTCGTCGGCGCCGGCGACGTCGGCGAACGTCGTCTTCGGCATGTCCTTGGTGATCTGCTTGGCCTTGGACTTGCCGAAGGCCATGACGCCGCGGCCGCCGCCCTGCATGGAGTTGAACAGCCAGAAGAGCAGCAGCAGGAGGATCAGGAACGGCAGGAAGCTGACCAGCAGGCTCACCAGGAGGCTGTCCTGGGTGACGTTGGTGTCGAACTCCTCGCCGTCCTGGGCGCGCAGCAGCTCGACGATGTCGCCCTCGACGGCGACGGGGTAGGACGTCACGACCTCGGTGCTGCCCTCGACCTCGTCGGCCAGGTCCAGCTCGAGCGTCTGCTCCCGGGTGTTGAGCGTCGCCGTCTCGACGTTGCCGCTCTCGATCTGCTCGAGGGCCGTCGAGGTGGTGATCTCCTGGCGGCTGCCCTCACCGCTGAACAGCGACGAGACGGTCAGGGCCAGCAGGATGACCAGGACGACCCAGAACCACACGGAGCGGAAGATCTTCTTGCGTTCCATACACCGATGCCGGGCGCCGTGGAGCGCCCGTCGACCCTCCTGATCGTCCCGGGGACGCCTCGAACGGCCCGGGTACGGACCCCGGCGCTCGGGTGCAGCGTCGTCGGGATCGACGGTACACCGGTGCACCTGTGGATCTCCTGCGCGCGACCTGGCAACGCACCCGGCCGAGCGATGTCAGCTCAGGCGTAGACCTCGGGCTTGAGGGTGCCGATGTAGGGCAGGTCGCGGTACCGCTCGGCGTAGTCCAGGCCGTAGCCCACGACGAACTCGTTGGGGATGTCGAAGCCGACGTACCGGACCGGCACCTCGACCTTGACCGCGTCCGGCTTGCGCAGCAGGGCGCAGACCTCCAGCGACGCCGGCGAGCGGCCGCCCAGGTTCTTCAGCAGCCAGGAGAGGGTCAGCCCGGAGTCGATGATGTCCTCGAGCACCAGCACGTGCTTGCCGGTGATGTCCCGGTCGAGGTCCTTGAGGATGCGCACGACGCCCGAGGAGCTGGTGGAGGAGCCGTAGGACGAGACCGCCATGAACTCCATCTGGGTGGGCAGCTGGAGCGCCCGGGCGAAGTCGCTCATGAAGAGCACCGCGCCCTTGAGCACGCCGACGAGGAGGACCTCCCGGCCCGCGTAGTCGGCGGCGATGGTCGCGGCCAGCTCGGCGATCTTCTCGCGGATCTGCTCCTCGCCGAGCAGGACGTGGTCGATGTCCGGGCCGTAGCCGTGGTCGGGACCGAGTGCGCCGGGCGTGCTGGCAGTCTCCGTCACGGAGTGAGCTCCTCGTGGGGTGCGGGTCCGGGGGTGCCGCGCCGGGTTCCCGGCGGCAGCAGCTCCAGGGTGCCAGACGCCCGGACGACGCCTGCGCCGCCGGGTAGGTCGACCGCGCCCTGGCCGCGCCAGCCGGTGACGAGGGTCTCCACCGCCCGCAGGTGCACCGCCTGCAGGTCGGGGACGCCGGAGCCGTTCAGCCAGCCGCGGAGCACCCGGCGGCGCAGCGCGGCCGGCAGCTCCGCGAGCGGCCGGGCGGGCAGGCCGCCGTCACCCGACTCCGCCGCCAGCCGGGCGAGCTCCGCGGCCGCCAGGGCGTCGAGGGCGTCGAGGTCCTCCCGGAGCAGCCCGGCGGTGCGGGCCAGCGCGGGCGCCACCCCGCCGCCGAGCACCTCCTCCAGCAGCGGCAGGGCCTGCGTGCGCAGCCGCACCCGGGTGTAGGCGGGGTCGGCGTTCCACGGGTCGTCCCACACCGGCAGGCCCTGGTCGGCGCACGCCTGCCGGGTGGTGGCGCGGCGGACACCCAGGAGCGGTCGCCACCACCCCACGCCGTCGGCGGTCCGCTCGGCCACCATCCCGGCGACCGACCGGGGGCCCGAGCCGCGGCCGAGCCCGAGAAGCACGGTCTCGGCCTGGTCGTCGAGGGTGTGCCCGAGCGCGATGCGGGCACCGTGCTCCCGCGCCGCGGCCGCCAGCGCGGTGGACCGCGCGGTGCGGGCCGCTCCCTCGGGGCCGCCGTCGTCCCCCACCCGGACGGTGAGCACGAGCACCGGGTCCAGACCCAGTCCGCGCAGCAGCGCGGCGGTGCTCTCCGCGCGCGCCGCCGAGCCCGCCTGCAGGCCGTGGTCGACGGTGACCCCGCCGACCCGGGCGCCCGCGGAGCGGGCCTCGAAGGCGAGCGCGGCGGCCAGCGCCACCGAGTCCGCTCCCCCGCTGCAGGCGGCGAGGACCGCCCGGTCGTCGCCGCGCAGCCCGTCGCGGACGGCGCGCCGCACCTCCGCGACCGCGCGGGGAGGCCCGGCCACCGGGCTCAGGCGGGCAGGGCGGGGCGCCCGAGCACCCGCTCGACCCACAGGTGCGGCGCGGTGAGCTCCTCGATGAGCGGCAGGTTCGCCGGGCCCTCCCAGACGCGGTTGAAGCCCTCCATGCCGGCGAGGCCGACGACGCCGCCGACGAAGTGCCGCCCGTCGGCGTACTGCTTCATCTTCTGCTCCAGGCCCAGCAGCCGGCGCAGCACGCGGTCCAGCGGCCCGCGGCCCTTGCGGCGCTGGGCGAACCGCTTGCGCAGGGTGCGCACCGAGGGCACGACGTCGGGGCCGACGCCGTCCATCACGTACTCGGCGTGGCCCTCGACCAGGCTCATGACCGCGGTCACCCGGTCCAGCACCTCCCGCTGCCGCGGGTCGCGGACCAGCGCCAGCAGCCCCTCGGGAGCGCCGTCCCCGCCGCCCCGCACGGCGTCCGCGAGGCTGCGCAGCAGGTCCTGCAGCCGCTCGCGCAGCACGTCGGGCGCCAGGTCGGTGGCAGCGACGAACTCGGCGACCTGCTCCTCGAGGTAGCCCCCGAGCCACGGGACGCCGGTGAACTGAAGCTGGTGGGTGACCTCGTGCAGGCACACCCAGAGGCGGAAGTCCGAGGGGTCGACGCCCAGCTTGCGCTCGGTGGCGACGATGTTGGGGGCCACCAGCAGCAGCCGGCCGCCGGTGCCGAAGATCTCGTACTGGCCCAGCACCCGCGACGCGAGGAAGGCCAGCAGGCCGCCGGCCTGGACGCCGGTGGCGCGCGAGCCGATGGCGGTGGCGAGGGCGCCGGGGCGGTGGCCCGTGCGCTCGGCGAGCTTCTCCACCAGCGGGTCGAGCAGGGCGGCCATGCCGCGGGCGTTGGCGTCGGCCCAGCCCGGCCGGTCGACGACGGCGACCTCGGGGACCGGCCCGCCGGGCACCGGCCGCAGCCCGGTGAGCTCCTCGACGTGCGCGATCGCGGTGGCGGCGGCGCGGTGCAGCTCGGCGACGACCGCGGCCGCCTCCTCCCGGGTGGTGCTCGGGCCGCCGGCGACCAGCCGGCGGGCCGTGCGTCCGGCCAGGTCCCAGTCGACCATCGAGGAGGCGCTGCTCATCGCTTCACCGTAGGCCCTGCTGTAGGGGCCCGCCGCGAGCCTGCGAGCGGTGGGGGGCAGCAGGGTCCTTCTACCTTCAACAGCCGCAGGCGGCGAGGGTGGCGGCGAACTGGTCGAGCGCGGACTCCGCCGCCAGCTCGCTGCCGGTCGCCTCGTCGGCCACCACGGCGAAGGCGAGCAGCCGGCCGTCAGCGGTGACCACGGTCCCGGCCAGCGCGTTGACGCCCAGCAGCGTGCCGGTCTTGGCACGCACCGTGCCCGGCGCGGTCGCCGGGTCGTCGTCGCCGCGGTCGGCGAGCGTGCCGTCGTAGCCGGCCACCGGCAGGCCGGGCAGCAGCCCGGCGGCGTCGCCGAGGCTGCCGTCGGCGGCGCCGCGCACCACCGCGGTGAGGAGCTCGGCGGTCACGACGTTCTCCCGCGACAGGCCGCTGCCGTCGGCCAGCGTGACGCCGGTGACGTCCAGCCCCAGCTCGTCCAGCGCCTCGACGACGGCCCGCGCCGCCCCGTCGAAGGTGGCCGCCTCCCCCCGGGCGAGCGCGACGTGCCGGGCCAGCACCTCGGCGAGCACGTTGTCCGACTGCGAGAGCGCCTGCTCGACCAGCCGGGCGACGGGCGCCGACTCGACGGTGCCGAGGGTGCGGGCGCCGGCCGGGGCCTGGCCGAGGACCACCGCGGCACCGGGGGCGCCGAGGGCGTCGGCGAGCGCCGCGCCGGCGTCGAGGCCGGGCTGGCCGCTGCGCGCGAGCGCCCCGGGGCTGACCCGCGCGCCGTCGACGGCGGTGGCGGTGATGGGTGCGGCGTAGCTGGAGGGCGCGTCGCCCGGGCCCCAGCCGCTGGCGGTCAGCGGACCGCTGAACAGCGCGCTGTCGACCACGATGCGGGTGACGGGGGTGCCCGCGGGGAGCGCGCCCACGACCTGGGTGGCGAGGTCGGCCATCGTCGGGGCACCGGGGTAGGTCTGCGACGGCTCGGTGCGCGACAGGGTCGGGTCGCCACCGCCCACGAGCACCACCTCACCGGGCGCGGAGCCGGCGACCACCCGGGTCTCGAACGTCCCGGCCGGGTCGAGGGTGGTGAGCGCCGCGGTCGCGGTGAGCAGCTTGGCGGTGGAGGCGGGGGTCAGCGGAGCGCCGGCGTCCCGGTCGTACAGCACCTCACCGGTGGCGACGTCGACGACCTGCGCCGTGGTGCCCGGCCCCAGCGGCGGGCCGCTGAGCAACGGGGTGAGGGCGGCCTCGAGGGCGGCGGCATCGGGCACCGGCGCATCGGCGGAGAGCGCGGCCAGGACGGGATCGGCCTCGCCGAGGTCGGGCAGCACGGCGTCCGGGACGGCGATGGCCCCGTCCTCGCCCCCCGCGTCGGTGCCGAGGAAGATCCCCAGCCCGATGCCGCCGCCGACGAGCAGCGTGACGAGCAGGGCGATGCCGGTGATCATGCGCCGCCGGAAGCGGCCGTAGTTGGCCGTGACGATCGTCGAGCCGCTCGACGAGATGGTGCCCACCCCCCAGAAGGGGGCCTGCGCCGACCGCGCAGCCCCCCGTGGGCCACACTACGTCCGTGCAGTTCGACGTGACGGTAGAAATCCCGAAGGGCCAGCGGAACAAGTACGAGCTGGACCATGAGACCGGACGCATCCGCTTGGACCGGATGCTGTTCACCTCCACCCGCTACCCGGCGGACTACGGCTACATCGAGAACACCCTCGGGCAGGACGGCGACCCGCTCGATGCCCTGGTAATCCTCGAGGAGCCGACGTTCCCCGGGTGCCTGGTGACGTGCCGGGCCATCGGCATGTTCCGCATGACCGACGAGGCGGGAGGGGACGACAAGGTCCTCTGCGTGCCGGCGACGGACCCGCGGGTGGCGCACCTCAAGGAGATCGAGGACGTGTCGGAGTTCGACCGCCTCGAGATCCAGCACTTCTTCGAGACCTACAAGGACCTCGAGCCGGGCAAGTCGGTCGAGGGCGCCGAGTGGGTCGGCCGCGAGGCCGCCGAGGACGAGATCCGCGCCTCGATCGAGCGCGCCAAGAACGGGTCCGCGCACCACTGAACCCCCGCCCGGCCTCCGGACCGGGCGCCGGACGCACCGACGGCGGCACACCCCTCCCGGGGCGTGCCGCCGTCAGCCGACCCCGTGGCCGGGTGACCGCGGCGGGTGCGCGGACCCCGGGACGACGACGGGCCCGTCCAGGTGGACGGGCCCGTGCTGTGCGAGCCGCCTGTCGGAATCGAACCGACGACCTTCTCATTACGAGTGAGATGCTCTACCGACTGAGCTAAGGCGGCGGACTGCCCGCACAGCCTACGACACGGTCACCGCCGGACCGGCGCAGGGGTGGCCCTCCCGCAGCGCCCGGCGCGGGCGCCACGGGCCGCGGGTGCGGCGGCTCAGGACGGCAGGCGGAGCGCGACGGTGAGGGCCTCCAGGGCCACCTGCGGCTTCACGTTCTGCTCCAGCGCCGTGCGGCAGGCCAGGACGGCGTCGATGCGGCGCAGCGCCCCTTCCGCCCCGATCCGGCGGGCCAGCTCCTCGGCGTCGGCGCGGCGGTCGGGGTGGTTCAGCTGCAGCTCCGTGCCGGGTGCGGCGTCGAGGAGCAGCGCGTCGCGGTAGAGCCCCGCGAGGTCGACCAGCGCGCGGTCCAGCGAGTCGCGCCCGAGGCGGGTGGCCCGCGACTTCTGCCGCTTCTCCAGCTCCTTGAGCTGGCCGGCGCCGCGGCTGGCGGCGGCGACGCCGGGCCCGCGCGCGCCCACCCCGAGGCTGGCCTTGACGGCCTCGGTCTCGGCGCCGTCGAGGGCGGCGGACGCCTCGTCGGCCTCCTCCTTCGCCGCGCCCACCAGGTCGTCGGCGGCGTCCAGGCAGGCCGCCAGCGAGACCAGCCGCAGCGGCACGTCGAGCACCGCCTTGCGGGCCAGCCGGGCGGTCTCGTCCCGCGCCAGCCGCCGGGCCCGGCCCACGTGACCGCCGGAGGCGGCCGCCGACCAGGAGGCCAGTGCGGGGTCGATCCCGTCCCGGCGCACCAGCACGTCGGCGACGGCGTCGACCGGCGGGGTGCGCAGCCCGACGACCCGGCAGCGGGAGCGGATGGTGACCGGCACGTCCTCGGGGTGCAGGCTGGGCGCGCACAGCAGGAACACCGTGCGCGGCGGCGGTTCCTCGAGCATCTTCAGCACGGTGTTGGAGGCCTGCTCGGTCATCCGGTCGGCGTCCTCGACCACCACCACCTGCCAGCGGCCCTGCGACGGCGCCCGGCCGGCGATGCGGACCAGCTCGCGCACCTCGGCGACGCCGATGGAGAGGCCCTCGGGGACGATCCGCTGGACGTCGGCGTGCGTCCCGGCGAGCACGGTGCGGCAGGCGTGGCAGGTGCCGTCCCCGCCGTCGGGGCACTGCAGCGCCGCGGCGAACGCCCGCGCGGCCACGGACCGCCCGGAGCCGGGCGGCCCGGTGAACAGCCAGGCGTGGGTCATCGCGGTCGGGTCGGCGATCGCGGCCCGCAGCTCGGCCACCACGGCCGGCTGCCCGACCACCTGCGTCCAGACGCCCTCTTCCGGCGCCACCACCGGTGCGGTCACGGGTGCAGCTGCGGCGTGGCGCCGGTCTGGGCATGGGGGTGGTGCGCCCCGGGGCCGCGGTCGTCCTGCCGCGGCTGGGGGGCGCCCTGCGGCTGGGCCGCCGGCGGGGCGGGGGTCTGCAGCGGCAGCCCGGAGAGGAGCTCGGCCACCCGCACCCGGATGGCGGCCGCGAGCTCGTCGGGCGACCGGCGCGCGTCGAGCACCAGGTAGCGGTCGGGCTCGGCCTCGGCGAGCTCCTGGAAGGTCCGCCGCACGCGCTGGTGGAAGTCCAGCGACTCCGACTCCAGCCGGTCGGCGGCGGCGCGGCCGCGGGCGCGGGCCAGCCCCACCTCGGGCGGCAGGTCGAGCAGCACCGTCAGGTCGGGCCGCAGCCCCTGGGCGGCCCAGCGGGAGAGCATGCGCACGTCGTCCAGGGGGATGGTGCGCCCGGCGCCCTGGTAAGCCAGCGAGCTGTCGATGAACCGGTCGGTGATCACGACCTCGCCGGCGTCGAGGGCGGGGCGCAGCACCTCGTGCACGTGCTGGGCGCGGTCGGCGGCGTAGAGCAGCGCCTCGGCCCGCGGGGCGATGCCCACCTGGGCGCGGTCGAGCACGATCGAGCGGATCCCGGCCCCCGGCGGCGTGGCGCCGGGTTCGAACGACGCCCGGGCGGTCAGCCCCTCGTCGGCGAGCCACTCCTGCAGCCGGCGCACCTGGGTGGACTTGCCGGCCCCCTCGCCGCCCTCGAAGGCGATGAGCACCCCGCCGCCGGCCAGCCGGCGGCGCGCGGTGGTGTCGCGGCGCAGCGCGGTGACGACATCGGCCCACAGCGGGATGGGGCGCCGGTCGTCCATCTGCCGGTAGGCCAGCAGCCCGACGCCGACGGCCAGCACCCCGGCCGCGAACAGCATGATCCGCTCACCGGAGAGCGGCAGCACGACGGCGCCGAGGTCCAGGTCCTCCCGACCGATCAGCCCCACCCCGATCGGCACGAGGGCCAGGGAGATGATCAGCGCCGCGCGGACCAGGGACTGCACGATCGCGAAGGTGCGACCCCGGATCGAGTCCTCCACCTCGGTGCCGATCAGGGTGATGCCGGCCAGGAACGCCATGCCGGCGAAGAAGCCCATGACGACCACGAGCAGCAGCGAGATCCACAGCGCGAAGGACAGCGACAGCAGCACCACGACGACCCCGGCGCCGACGATCGCCAGCCCGAAGATGCGCTCGCGGGCGAGGTCGCGCGCCACGCTGGGGCCGATGCCGATGCCCAGGCCCAGGCCGACGAAGACGGCCCCGAACAGGATGCCGTACGCCGCCTCGCCGCCCCCGAGCACGTTCACGTAGGCCTGCCCGGTGGCGATGATCGCGCCCGCCGCGACGAAGGCCCCGGTGATGCCCACGACCAGGCCCCGGACCAGGCGGGTGTGCCCGGCGAAGGAGAACCCCTTGACCAGCGAGCCGAGGAAGCTCTCCTGCTGGCCGACGACCGCCCCCTCCGCCCGGCGGCCGCTGATCGACGGCAGGTTCCAGATGACGAAGGCCGCGACCAGGAAGGTGAGCGCGTTCAGGTAGAGGGCGAGGTCCACCTCGTCCACGCCCGGCAGGACGGCGCTGAGCTCGCCGCCCACGCTGGTGAGCAGGGCGAACACGATCGCCGCGGCCACCGGGGTGAGCCCGTAGGTGGTGACCAGGGAGAGCTGGTTGGCCGGCTCCAGCTGGTCCTTGCGCAGCATGTTGGGGACGGCGGCGTCCTTCGCCGGGATCCAGAACAGGCTGAAGGCCTCGATCACGAACTGGGCGATGAACAGCCAGATCAGGTTGTCGACGATCGGGATCGAGGCGAACAGGGCGAACCGCAGGACGTCGGTGACCACCATCGTCTTCCGGCGGTCGAACCGGTCGGCGAAGGCCCCTGCCACGGGGCCGAGCACGATGGCCGGGAGCAGCCGGAAGAGCAGGACCCCCGCGAGCGCGAAGTTCTGCGCGGCGTAGTCGTCGAAGGTCATCGTGGCGGTCACGGTGATGGCGAGCAGGCCGAGCCAGTCGCCGAAGCTGGACAGCAGCGTGGACAACCACAGCTTGCGGAAGTCGCGCACCCGCAGCACGGCGCGGATCTTGGCCACCGTGCCCACCGCACCGGACCCGTCCGCGACCGAGGACCCGCCCGCGGGGGCCGCGCCCGGGGGTGCCCCCACCTCGCCCACGTCGGTCAGCGGCGGGCCCGCGGACGGCGGAACCGGTGAGCCCGCGGGCGGCAGGCCGTCGCCCGGGGCAGCACCGGCAGCCCCGTCGGACGGGGGTACCGGGGGCGTCGGCTCGGCCGGAATCGCGGGCTCCCAAGGTCGGAGGGCACCGGGGCGGAGCGGGCCCCGGCGGGGCAACGGTACCGGTCGGCCGCGACGATTCCGGCCCCTCGACGCCCGGTCGGGCCAATCCGTCACCTGTGGTCCGCCCACTGGTCACCCGGCGCACCAAGGTCGCGGGCGGTGACGGGTACCGGTGGTCCAGCGGACGGCGCGTGGCAGCCCGGCGCGTACCTCCGCTTCGCCGGGGAGCGCGCCCGCCCCTTCGCCGACCTGCTCGCCCGGGTGGGTGCCGTAGCCCCGCGGAGGGTCGTCGACCTCGGCTGCGGCGAGGGCTCGCTGACCGCCACGCTGGCGCAGCGGTGGCCGGGCGCCCGCGTCACCGGCGTCGACTCCTCCCCCGAGATGCTCGCCGCCGCCAGGGCCGCTGCCCGCGGGCAGGTGGAGTACCGGCTGGGCGACGTGCGCGACTGGGCTCCGACCGCACCGGTCGACGTCGTCGTGAGCAACGCCGTCCTCCACCGGGTGCCCGGACACCCGGAGCTGATGGGGCGCTGGGCCGCGGCGCTGCCGCCGGGCGGGTGGCTCGCGGTGCAGGTGCCGGGCAACTTCCGCGCCGCCACCCACGTGCTGCTCGCCGACCTGTGCCGGAGCCGGGAGTGGGCCGGCCGGACCGCCGACGCGGCACCGCGGACCGACACCGTGCTCGACGGCCGCGCTGCAGGGGCCCGCCGCGAGCGTGCGAGCGGTGGGGGGCAGCGTGGTCCTTCTGCTCCACGTGCTCCGCGGCCCGCACCCGGTGCTGGGGTGGGTGCGCTCGACGGTGCTGCGCCCGGTCCTCGCCCGGCTGGACGACGACGCCGCGGCCGCGTTCTCCGCCGCGTACGCCGCGGCGCTGCGCACCGCCTACCCGCCGCGCCCCGACGGCACGACGCTGCTGCCCTTCCGGCGGGTCTTCGCCGTCGGCACCCGCCCGTCGGGGTAGCGGGCCGCGGGCGGCGTCAGCGCAGGGTGAGCCGGTAGGCGTGCGTCCGGTAGGGCAGCTCGAGCTCCGACCGCCCCCGGGTGTCCCGGTGCCGGGCCAAGAGCTCGCGGATGCCACCGAGGAACTCCGCGCGGCGTGCGTCGTCCATCACCGCGACGTAGCTGCGGGTGGCGATCCCGGCGACGACGTCCTCGGGACCCACCCGCTGCACGACCGCGGACTCGACGACCTCGACGGCGGCCGCGAGCTCGGCGGCGAGGCTCTCGACGACGGCCCGGTCGGCCTCGTGGCCGCGCGCCTCGTCGGCGATGCGCTCTCCGAGCGCGGCCACCCACGGCACGCGCTCGTCGCGGGTGTTCCAGACCAGGCCGACCCTCCCGCCCGGGCGGAGCACCCGGCGGAGCTCGCGGGCGGCGGGCGCGGGGTCGAACCAGTGCGCCGCCTGGCCCGCCACGACCGCGTCGGCCGAGGCGCCCCCGACCGGGAGCTGCTCGGCGGTGCCGACCGCGGTCGCGACACCGGGCAGGCGGGCGGTGAGCTCGGCGAGCATCTCCGGCGACGGGTCCACGGCGCGGACGCGGTGACCCAGCCCGGCCACCACCTCGGTGAGCAGGCCGGTGCCCGCGCCGACGTCGAGCACGTCCAGCACTCCCCCGCGGCCGAGCAGGAACTCCACCGCGTCCACCGGGTAGGTCGGGCGCCGCGCCGCGTACCCGGCCGCCACCGAGCCGAACGAGCGCGCCCGGGCCCGCATCGCGACGTCCTGCGGCCCCGTCCCGGGGCTCCCCCCGGGCTCGTGAGAGGGGAGCGGGACGGGACCCTGCATCAGCCTGCCGTGACCGCGTCGGCGGACGTCGTCTTCTTGGCGGTGGGCTTCTTCGCCGTCGTCTTCTTGGCCGCCGTCTTCTTCGCGGTGGTCTTCTTGGCGGCCTTCTTCTTGGTCGCCGGGCCGCGGGCGCGGCGGTCGGCCAGGAGCTCGGCGGCGCGCTCGATGGTGATCGACTCGACGTCGTCGCCCTTGCGCAGGCTGGCGTTCGTCTCGCCGTCGGTCACGTACGGGCCGAAGCGCCCCTCCCGCACGGTGACCACGCCCTGGGTGACCGGGTCGGGCCCCAGCTCCTTGAGCGGGGCCTTGGCGGCCGCCCGGCCGCGCTGCTTCGGCTGGGCGAAGATCGCCAGCGCCTCGTCCAGAGTGGTGGTGAAGAGCTTCTCCTCGCCGTCCAGGGAGCGGGAGTCGGTGCCCTTCTTCAGGTACGGGCCGTAGCGGCCGTTGAGCGCCTGGATCTCCTCGCCGTCGGGCGCGGTGCCCACGGTGCGGGGCAGGGTGAGCAGCTTGAGCGCGTCCTCGATCGTCACCGTCTCGGGGGACATGGACGAGAACAGGCTCGCCGTGCGCGGGGACTCCTTGCTGCCCTCGGGGACGACGGTGGTGACGTAGGGGCCGTAGCGGCCGGCCTTCACCACCACCGGGTGCCCGGACTCGGGGTCGGTGCCGAGCTCGCGGTCGCCCGAGGGCGCCTCGAGCAGCTCGCGGACCTTCTCCGTCGTCAGCTCGTCGGGCGCGAGGTCCTCGGGGATGCTGACCCGGGCGCCGTCCTCCCCGCCGGCCTGCAGGTAGGGGCCGTAGCGGCCGACCCGCACGACGACCGGGCGCCCCTCGGGGTCGGTGGCGCGGAGCGGGATGGAGTTGACGCCGCGGGCGTCGATCTCCTCGAGCCGCTGGCCGATGACCTGCTTGAGGCCGCCGGACTGGGCGATCGCGCCGGCGTGCCGGCCCTCACCGCCGAAGTAGAATTCGGTCAGCCAGTCGACCCGGCCCAGGGTGCCGCCGGCGATCTCGTCGAGCTCGGTCTCCAGCGAGGCGGTGAAGTCGTAGTCGACCAGCTGGGCGAAGTGCTGCTCGAGCAGGTTGGTCACGGCGAACGCGATGAAGGAGGGCACCAGCGCGTTGCCCTTCTTCCACACGTACCCGCGGTCCTGGATCGTCTGCATGATCGAGGCGAAGGTGGACGGCCGGCCGATACCCAGCTCCTCCAGGCGCGCCACCAGGCTGGGCTCGGTGTAGCGGGACGGCGGCTGGGTGGTGTGCCCCTTGGCGTCCAGCGCCTGGGTGTCGAGCTGCTGGCCGCGCTCCAGGCGGGGCAGCCGGCGCTCGGCGTCGTCGCTGCCGTGGTCGTCGTCGCCGTCCTTCTGCGCGCCCTCGTCGCGGGACTCGACGTAGGCGCGGAGGAAGCCGGGGAAGGTGATCGTGCGGCCGCTGGCGGTGAACTCGACCGCCTCGTCGGTCGCGCTGCGCCCGGCCAGCCGGACGCTGACGGTCTGGCCGACGGCGTCGGCCATCTGGGAGGCGACGGTGCGCTGCCAGATCAGCTCGTAGAGCCGGAACTCGTCGCGGGCGAGCCCGGCGGCGAGCTGGCCCGGCGTGCGGAAGCTGTCCCCGGCGGGGCGGATGGCCTCGTGCGCCTCCTGGGCGCCCTTGGACTTCTTCGCGTAGCGGCGGGCCTCGGCCGGCACGTAGGCGTCGCCGTAGAGCTCGCGGGCCTGCTGCCGGGCGGCGTTGATCGCCTCCTGCGACAGGTTCGTCGAGTCGGTGCGCATGTAGGTGATGTGGCCGTTCTCGTACAGCCGCTGCGCCACCCGCATGGTCTGCGCCGACGACCAGCCGAGCTTGCGGCCGGCCTCCATCTGCAGCGTCGAGGTGGTGAACGGTGCGTACGGGCGACGGCGGTAGGGCTTCTCGTCGACCCGGCTGACGCCCACCTGCCGGCCCTCGAGCCGGGCGGCCAGGCCGCGGGCGCCGGCCTCGTCGAGGTGCACGACGTCGCCGGTGACCCGGCCGGTGGCGGCGTCGAAGTCCCGGCCGGTGGCCACCCGGCTGTCGTCGACGCTGACCAGCTTGGCCCGCACGGTGGTGGGCTCGCCCGCGTCGGCGCCGGCGCGCTGACCGGCGACGGCGAAGGTGCCCTCCAGCGACCAGTAGTCGGCCGAGGTGAACGCCATCCGCTCCCGCTCGCGCTCGACCACGATGCGGGTCGCGACCGACTGGACGCGGCCGGCCGACAGCTTGGGCAGCACCTTCTTCCAGAGGACCGGGCTGACCTCGTAGCCGTAGAGCCGGTCGAGGATGCGGCGGGTCTCCTGCGCGTCGACCAGGTGGGTGTCCAGGTCGCGCGGGTTGGCGACGGCGCGGGCGATCGCCTCGGGGGTGATCTCGTGGAAGACCATCCGGCGCACGGGGACGCGCGGCTTCAGCGTGTCGATCAGGTGCCAGGCGATGGCCTCGCCCTCGCGGTCCTCGTCTGTCGCGAGGTAGATCTCGCTGGCGTTCTTGACCAGCTGCTTGAGCCGGGTCACCTGCTGCTTGCGGTCGGGGCTGACCACGTAGAGCGGCTCGAAGGAGTTGTCGACGTCGACCCCGAGCCGGGCCCAGGCAGCGCCCTTGTGCTCGGCCGGCACGTCGGCGGCGTTGCGCGGCAGGTCGCGGATGTGGCCGACGCTCGCCTCGACGACGTAGCCGTTGCCGAGGTAGCCGGCGATCTTGTTGGCCTTCGTCGGCGACTCGACGATGACCAGCGGCCGGCCGCCGGACGCGGCCGAGCCCCGGCGGGCCGGCGTCTTCGCGGCGCCGCCCGTGGTGGGCTCGTTCTCGGTGCCGGGCTGCGTGGTCTTCGTGGGCACGGGACTCCTGTCGGTGGTGCTGAGGTGGTGCGGGTGCGGTGTGCCGGTCCGGGCCGGACGGCCCGGGGTGCACCGGCTCCGGGGGTCCGGGACCGGGCGGGCGCCACCGCGGAACGCCCCTCGGCGGGCCACGGTAAGCCACGCCGGTGACGGTGTGCCGGGCGCAACCTTTCCGTGGGCGTGCCGCCACCCCGACCAACGTGGATCGTGCGGCGGTGTTCCCGCAGGTGGAAGACGGCGTCCCGCGAAGGGGGCAGCCTCAGGGGGCGCTGGCGGTCAGCTCCGAGCCCGCCGGGGCCGGCGCCGCGTCACCGACGACGACCGAGCGGCGCTTGGAGACGACGACCGCGGCGACGACGACGAGCACGGCCGCCAGCGCGATCGCCACCCGCGCCGGCGTGTTGGCGTCCTGCCCCACCGACAGCGCGACCACCGCGGGCGCGATGAGCAGCGCCACCAGGTTCATCACCTTGATCAGCGGGTTGATCGCGGGCCCGGCGGTGTCCTTGAACGGGTCGCCGACGGTGTCGCCGATGACGGTGGCGGCGTGGGCCTCGCTGCCCTTCCCGCCGTAGCTGCCGTCCTCGACCATCTTCTTGGCGTTGTCCCACGCCCCGCCGGAGTTGGAGAGGAACACCGCCATGAGGGTGCCGGCCGCGATCGCGCCGACGAGGTAGGCGGCCAGCGGCCCGATGCCCAGGCCGAAGCCCACGGCGACCGGGGCGAGCACGGCCAGCAGCCCGGGCGTGGCCAGCTCGCGCAGCGAGTCCTTGGTGCAGATGTCGACGACCGCGCCGTAGTCGGGGCGCTCGGCGAAGGTCATGATCCCGGGCCGGGTGCGGAACTGCTCGCGCACCTCGAAGACCACCCGCCCGGCGGCCCGGGACACCGCGCTGACCGCCAGGCCGGAGAAGAGGAAGACCACCGCGGCGCCCAGCACCGCGCCGACGACGTTGTTCGGGTTCACCAGGCTGAAGGCGTCGCCGAGGGTGGTGCCGGCCTCCTCGAGCGCGAGGGCGACCTGGGCGTTGTAGGAGCCGAAGAGGGCGGTGGCCGCGAGGACGGCGGTGGCGATGGCGATGCCCTTGGTGATCGCCTTGGTGGTGTTGCCGACGGCGTCGAGGTCGGTGAGCACCCGCGCGCCCTCGTCGTCGATGTCGCCGGACATCTCGGCGATGCCCTGCGCGTTGTCGCTGACCGGGCCGAAGGTGTCCATGGAGACGATGACGCCGGCCGTCGTCAGCAGGCCGCAGCCGGCGAGCGCCACGGCGTAGAGAGCGGCCCCGCCGCCGATGAGGAAGGCGCCGTAGACCGCGCCGCCGATGAGCAGCGCCGCGTAGACCGCCGACTCCAGCCCGAGCGATATGCCCGACAGGATGACGGTGGCCGGGCCGGTGAGCGAGCTGCGGCCGACGTCCTTCACCGGCTTGCGGCTGGTCTCGGTGAAGTAGCCGGTGAGCTGCTGGATCGCCGCGGCCAGGACGACGCCGACCAGCACCGCGACCAGCCCGAGCACCTGGGGGCTGACCGGGAGGTCGACGCCCCCGCCGGTGGCCGGGAGCACGGTGAAGGCGGCGACCGCGACCAGCACCAGCGACACCGCCGCGGAGACGAAGAAGCCGCGGTTGATCGGGGCCAGGCCGTTGCGGTCGGCCTTGCCCGGGTTGGTGGCCAGCACGCCGACGACCGAGGCGACGACCCCGATGGCGGCGACCACGAGCGGGAACACCATGCCCACGGGGCCGAAGAAGACCTGCCCGAGGATGAGCGCGGCGACGAGGGTGACGGCGTAGGACTCGAAGAGGTCGGCGGCCATGCCCGCGCAGTCGCCGACGTTGTCGCCCACGTTGTCGGCGATGGTCGCGGCGTTGCGCGGGTCGTCCTCCGGGATGCCGGCCTCCACCTTGCCGACGAGGTCGGCGCCGACGTCGGCGGCCTTGGTGAAGATCCCGCCGCCCACGCGCATGAACATCGCCAGCAGCGCGCCGCCGAAGCCGAAGCCCTCGAGGACCACCGGTGCGGTCTCGTCGAACAGGAGCAGGGCGAGCGCGGCGCCGAACAGGCCCAGCCCGATCGTGATCATCCCGCAGACGCCGCCGGTGCGGTACGCGATGCGGAAGGCGGGCCGGTAGCCGCCGTCGCGCGCCGCCGCGGCGACCCGGACGTTGCCGCGGGTGGCCAGCGTCATCCCGATGAAGCCCACCAGCGCCGAGAACAGCGCGCCGACGAGGAAGAAGACCGCGCGGCCCAGCCGGGTGCCCAGGCCGCCCTCGGCGACCGGGAGCACCAGCAGCAGGGCGAAGACGACGACGGCGAAGAACGCCAGCGTCCGGAACTGCCGGCGCAGGTAGGCCGCCGCCCCCTCCTGCACCGCCCGCGCTATCTCGCGCATCTTCTCCGTCCCCTGGTCGGCGGCGACGACCGCGCGGACCAGGTAGGCGGCGAAGCCCAGGGCGGCGAGGGAGACGACGAGGACGACGGCGACGAGCGCCGTCTCCCCGCCGGACAGCGAACCTTCGGACATGGGTCCTCCAGGCGTCGGCGGCCGCCCGGGAGGCGCCGTGCTCCCCTGCCCGGGCGGAGGTCGGCGTCCGCGCACCGGAGGGACCCGCCGGGACACGAACGCGGCGAAGTGTAAGACAGATCACACTCCGTGTGAGCCCCTCCGCCCCCGTGTTCTCCGGGGCCGCCGGGAGTTGCGCCGGGGTGTGACAGTGGGGTCCGTGACCACGCTCCACCCGGTCCGGTCGGCTCCCCCTCCCGGCACGGACGAACGGTCCGGGGGTGGCGTGGCGTCCGGTGGGCAGGTGCCGGGCGGCGGCGAGCTGCTGACCGCCCTGCTCGCCGGCACGGCCGAGGACGAGCAGCCCGTCACCCACGTCCACCACCTGCCGGTGCGCGAGAGCCGCACCGCCGGCTGGCCGGGGTGGGTCGAGCCCGGGCTGCGCGACCGGCTGGTCGCCCGCGGCGTGCGCGCCCCGTGGCAGCACCAGGTGGCGGCGGCGCAGGCGGCCCGCGACGGCCGGCACGTCGTCGTCGCGACCGGCACCGCCTCGGGGAAGTCGCTGGCCTACCAGCTGCCGGCGCTGTCCCGGCTGGCCGAGGACCCGCGCGCCTGCGTCCTCTACCTCGCCCCCACCAAGGCCCTGGCCCGCGACCAGCTGGCCTTGGTGGCCGAGCTGGCCGACCCGTCGGTGCGGCCGGCCGCCTACGACGGGGACACCCCGGCCGAGGAGCGGGACTGGGTCCGGCGGCACTCGCGGTGGATCGTCACCAACCCCGACATGCTTCACCGCGGGATCCTGCCGGCCCACCAGCGCTGGTCGAGCACGCTGCGCCGGGTCGCCTACGTGGTGATCGACGAGTGCCACGCCTACCGCGGCGTCTTCGGGTCGCACGTGGGCCACGTGCTGCGGCGGCTGCGGCGCATCTGCCGGCGCTACGGCGCCGAGCCGGTGTTCGTGCTCGCCTCGGCCACCGTCGCCGACCCGGCCGCCGCCGCCACCCGGCTGGTCGGCGCGGAGGTCGTCGCCGTCACCGACGACGGCTCGCCGCGCCCCGGGGCCACCTTCGCGCTGTGGGAGCCGCCGCTGACCGAGCGGACCGGCGAGCACGGGGCGCCGCTGCGCCGCTCGGCCGCCTCCGACGCCGCGGGGCTGCTCGCCGACCTGGTCGAGCGCGGCGCCCGCACGCTGGCGTTCGTCCGGTCCCGCCGGAGCGCCGAGTCCGTGGCCGAGCAGGCCCGCCGGCTGCTGCACGACCGCGGCCGTCCCGACCTGGTGGCCCGGGTGGACTCCTACCGCGGCGGCTACCTGCCCGAGGAGCGCCGGGAGCTGGAGCGGGCGCTGTCGGCCGGCGACCTGCTGGGCGTGGCGACCACCAACGCCCTGGAGCTCGGCATCGACATCGCCGGGCTCGACGCCGTCGTCCTGGCCGGCTACCCGGGCACGCTGGCCTCGTTGTGGCAGCAGGCCGGCCGCGCCGGGCGGGCGCAGCGGGAGTCGCTGGTCGTCTTCGTCGCCCGCGACGACCCGCTGGACCACTACCTGGCCCACCACCCGCGGGCGGTGTTCGGCCGGCCGGTCGAGGCCACCGTGACCGACCCGGCCAACCCCTACGTGCTGGGCCCGCAGCTGTGCTGCGCCGCGGCCGAGCTGCCGCTGGTGCCCGAAGACCTCGCCGACTTCGGCGGTCCGGTGGCCGAGGCGCAGCTCGAGGAGCTGGTGGCCGCCGGGCAGCTGCGCCGCCGCCCCGCCGGCTGGTACTGGGCCGGGCGCGGCCGACCCGACGTCGACATCCGCGGTAGCGGCGACGAGCCCGTGGCGATCATCGAGGCGGGCACCGGGCGGCTGCTGGGCACCGTCGACGGCGGGGCCGCGCACTCGACGGTGCACGAGGGCGCGCTCTACGTGCACCGCGGCGACACCTTCGTCGTCGACGAGTTCGACCTCGACGACGCCTGTGCCGTCGTGCACCCGGAGAGCCCCGACTGGACCACCGTGGCCCGCGACGTGACCGACCTGTCGATCGTCTCGGTCGAGCGGACGCGGCGGCTGGGCACGGTGACCGCGCACACCGGCGTCGTCGACGTGACCAACCAGGTGGTGGCCTACCAGCGGCGGCGGCTGGGCACCGGCGAGGTGCTGGCGGAGTTCCCGCTGGACCTGCCGCCGCGCCAGCTGCGCACCAAGGCGGTCTGGCTGACCCTCGACTCCGAGGCGGTGCAGCGGGCCGACGTGGACGACGCGGCGCTGCCCGGATCGCTGCACGCCGCCGAGCACGCGGCGATCGGCATCCTGCCGCTGCTGGCGACGTGCGACCGGTGGGACCTCGGCGGGTTGTCGACGGCGGTGCACCCCGACACCGGCACCGCCGCGGTGTTCGTCTACGACGGGCACCCGGGCGGCGCGGGCTTCGCCGAGCGCGGGTACGCGGCGCTGCGCCGGTGGCTGCAGGCCACCCGGGCGACCGTGGCCAGCTGCGAGTGCGAGGCCGGCTGCCCGTCGTGCGTGCAGTCGCCCAAGTGCGGCAACGGCAACGACCCGCTGGACAAGGCCGGCGCGGTGCGGGTGCTCGACGTCGTGCTGGACGAGCTGGTCGCGGCCGACGAGCGCCCGGCGGCGGATGACGGCACGGACGACGGGGACGCCTCCGACGACGGGGAGGACGCGCCCGCGGGGACGCCGGTCCCCGCCGGACCGCCGGCCACCGCGGTCGCCGGTGACCCGCCCGGGCCGGCCGAGGAGGACCTCGTCTTCTGACCCGGCGGGCACCGGCCCGGCGCGCGCCCGGCCGGTGGCGTCGTGCACGCCCAGCCGGCCCAGCCGGAGGGCGACGCGGACCTCGACCGCCACGACCGCCCCGGGCCCGATCCGGCAGCCCACGAGGTCGGCGCCGTTGGCGGCGGCGACCTCGGCCGCCGCACCGCACGGCGCGGGGTCGCCGAGCACCGCCCGGCCGGCTGCGGCGAGCGCGGCGAGGTCCGCCGCCGTCCCGGCCCGGTGGCGGGTCACCGTGGCCAGCCCGACCAGCACCGCACCGGCGGTGACGGCGACGAGGACGGCGGTCAGCACCACCACCCACACCGTGGCCGAGCCGCGCTCGCCGCTCATCCCGGGACGCTCGCGGCAGGCTCCCGCCACGCGACGGCCTCCGCCGCCACCGTGACCCGCCAGGGCAGCGGCCCCAGCGGGCGCACCTCGGCCGTCACCGTGACCCGGACCTCCTCGCCGGTGCCGCTGAGCCCGGTGCGCGCACCGGCCGGCGCGGCCCGGCCGGCCCACTCCGCCACGACCGCGGCGCCCTCCCCGCGCGCCGCCGCCCGGGCGCCCTCCCGGGCGGCGTCGACGCAGCGGAGCTGGGCACCCACCACGGTGACGGCCGCGACGGCCCCGGCCAGCACGAGGAGCAGCACCGGCAGCACCACCGCCGTCTCGGCGGTGACCATCCCGGCCTCGCCCCGCCGGGGCCCCCGGCGTCGCACGCTCAGGAGAGGGTGGCCAGCGCGGCCTCGACCAGGTCGGTGAGGCCGTCGACGATGCTGTCGCCGGAGACCACGCGGTACAGCACGGCGGCGAAGGCGCAGGCGGCCACGGTGCCGACGGCGTACTCGGCGGTGCTCATCCCCGCCTCCGCCCGGCTCCGCAGGCGGGCCAGGCGACCCGGGCGGCGTCCGGGGGCAGCGGGCTGGGGGGCGATCGGCTCGGAGGCGGTGGCAGGGGCGTGGGTGGTCTGGTCGGCGGTCATCGCGGTCCTCTCGGTCGGGCCCCGGCGGGGCGGTGCCCCGAGCCTCCGGGGCGGGACGGGCCGGTCCCAGCCGCGCGCGCGATCTGTGGAGGAGGGCGGGCGCTGTGGACGCTCAGCCGAAGACGTCGCCGGCGATGCCGAGGACCAGCGGCACCACGCCCAGGCAGACGAACGCGGGCAGGAAGCACAGCCCGAGCGGGGCCAGCACCCGCACCCCGGCCCGCTGCACCGCCGCCTGGGCCTGCGCGCGGGCCGCGGCGCGGGTCTCCCCGGCCAGCGCGTGCAGCGCCGGCACCGCGGCGGCGCCGGACTCGCCCGCCCGCACCAGCACGCGGGCCAGGCCGCCGAGCTCGGCCGGCTGGCCGGCCCACGCCCGCCGCGGGGGAGCACCCATGCGGTGCAGCGCGGCGACGCCGTGCAGCCGCCGGCCCAGCGGCCCGGGCACCGCCCCGGCGACCGCGGCCAGCGCGCCGGCGAGCGGCAGCCCCGCCCCCAGGCAGGCGGCGAGCAGCTCGCAGGCCACGGGGAGCTCTCGCAGCAGGGCGGCCCGCTCCTCGGCGTCCCGGTCGGGCGCCGCGGCATGCAGCGCCCGCGGCCACCCGGCGCACCCGCTCCCCGGCCACGGCCGCGCCGGGCACCCACAGCGCCACCGCCGCGGCGAGCAGCAGCACCGGGAGGGCGACGGTCACCGCGCCACCCGGCGCACCAGGCGACCGGTCCACGCGACGCCGGCCACCTCGAGGAGCACCCCGGCCACCAGCAGCCCCTGCCCGGTCGCCGTGGTGGTCAGCACGTGCCAGGGGTCGGCGCCGACGCCGCTGCCCATCGCCAGCCCCAGCACCGGTAGGCCGGCCAGCAGCCGGGCGCTCGCCCGGGGCCCGGCGGTGGCCACGAGGAGCTCCCGCCGCCGCGCGAGCCGGGCCCGCAGGTCGCCCTCGACCGCGGCCACCACCGCGGCCAGCGAGCAGCCGGTGCGGCTGCCGAGGGCGACCGCGGCCGACAGCCGGGCCAGCGCGGCGGGCGTCCCGTCGGCGTCGTCCTGCGTGCCGTCCCCCTGCGCTGCCGGGGCGCGGACGGCCCGCACCAGCGCCGAGCCGACGACCGGATCGGGGCAGTCGGCGGCGGCCGAGCGCACCGCCTCCGCCAGCGTCCGGCCCGCGCGCAGCTCCGCCGCGACGGCACCCAGCGCGTCGGCGAGCACCGCCTGGCGGGTGACGTCACCGGCGGCCCGGCGGCCGGTCAGCCGGGCCTGCGCCGCGAGCCCGGCGCAGCCGGCGGCGAGCGCCGCGACGAGCGGTGTGGCCAGCAGCGCGCCCGCCCCGCCCGCGGCGACCGCGGCCACGACCGGCAGCGGCACCCGCCAGCGGAGCCCGGCGGCCGGACCGGGGCGGTGCAACCGCCGCCGGGCGACCGCGCGCCTGTCGGGCCACAGCAGCACCGCGCCCGCCACGGCCAGCAGCGCCGCGCTCACGGGCCGGCCAGCAGCCGCCGGAGGGCGTCACCCGCCGGGCAGGCCCCGCCGTCGGCCCGCCAGCCCGGCTCCACCACCACCAGCTCCCCCTGGCGGCGCAGCAGCCCGATCTCGGACACCTGCCGGCCGGCGGCCGTGCGCCGGAGGTGCAGCACCACGTCCAGGGCGGCCGCGGTCTGGCTGTGCACCGCGGCACGGCCCAGCCCGGCGGCCACGCCCAGCGCCTCCAGCCGCGCCGGCACCTCGGCGGCCCGGTTGGCGTGCAGGGTGCCGCAGCCGCCGTCGTGCCCGGTGTTCAGCGCGGCGAGCAGGTCGACCACCTCCGCGCCGCGCACCTCCCCCACCACCAGCCGGTCGGGACGCATCCGCAGCGCCTGCCGCACCAGGTCCCGCAGGCCCACCGCGCCGGCGCCCTCCACGTTGGGCGGCCGGGTGAGCAGCCGCACCACGTGCGGGTGCGGCGGGGTGAGCTCGGCGGCGTCCTCGCAGAGCACCAGCCGCTCGGCCGCGTCGACCTCGCCCAGCAGCGCCGAGAGCAGGGTGGTCTTGCCCGAGCCGGTGCCGCCGGTGACCAGGAAGGCCATCCGCCGGGTCACCACCGCGCGCACCAGCGCCCCGCTCTCGCCGGGCAGCGCCCCGCCCGCCTCCAGGTCGGCCAGCGCCTGCGCGCACCGGCGCAGCACCCGCAGCGAGAGGCAGGTGCCACCCGCCGAGACCGGCGGCAGCACGGCGTGCAGCCGGGTGCCCCCGGGGAGACCGACGTCCACCCACGGCGCGGCGTCGTCGAGGCGGCGCCCGGCCGAGGCGGCCAGCCGCACCGCCAGCCGGCGCACCGCGTCGTCGTCGGCGAAGCGGACGCCGGCAGCGCGCTCCAGCCCGGCCCCGCGGTCGAGCCACACCTCGCCGGGCCCGTTGACCAGGACGTCGGTGACCCCGGGCAGCCGCAGCAGCGGCTCCAGCGGCCCGGCGCCGGCCAGCTCGTCGGCGGCGTCGCGCGCGGCGAGCAGCACGTCGCGGTCGCCCAGCAGCCCGCCGGCCTCGGCACGCACCAGCGCGGCCACCCCCGCCCGCGAGGGCACCTCGTCGACGACGGCGAGCCGCGCGCGCACGCGGTCCAGCAGCGACGGCTCGGTCACCGGCCGGCGACCTCGGTCAGCAGCCGCCGGGCGACGACGGCGAGCGGCGACCGCGGCTGCGCACCGGGCGGCTGCCCGCGCTCGGCCCGGGCGACGGCACCCCGGTCGTGCGGCAGCTCGGCGACCACCGGCCGGCCCACCACCTCGGCGACGTCGCCGGCCAGCAGACCGCCGGGCTGGGTGCGCACGACCAGGCGCGCCGCCGACCACGGAGAGCCCTCGGCCCCGACCAGCTGCCGGGCGGCCGTGGCGGCGCGCAGCCGCGCGGGCACCACCAGCACGGCGAGGTCGGCGTCGGCCAGCACCTCCTGCGCCGCGCGCCCCGGGCCCGCGCAGCCCGGGCGGGGCAGGTCGACCACGACGGACCGTCCGGTGCCGCGGCCGGCCGCCACCACCGCGCCCAGCGCCGCGTCGGGGATCGGTGCCGCGCCGGCCCGGTCGGCGGAGACGAGGTGGACGCCCCCGACCCCCGGCAGCGCGGCCAGCAGCGCGTCGCCGGCCACCTCGCCGCGGAGCCCCGCCAGCTCCGGCCAGCGCAGCCCCTCGGCGAGCTCCGCCCCCAGCAGCAGGTCCAGCCCGCCGCCCCAGGCGTCGGCGTCGACCAGCAGGGCACCCCCGGGGGCGGCGAGGGCGACCGCGGCGGCCAGGGTGCTCGCGCCCGCACCGCCGCAGGCACCGCCCACGGCGACGAGGCGGCCCCGCTCGGCCGGCGCCCGGACCGCCGCGGCGCAGCGGGAGAGCAGCCACCCCTCGTCCGACGGGAGCACCGCGACCCGCTCCGCACCGGCCTCGACGGCCGCCGCCCACCCCTCCGAGGGGAGCTCGGCGGGGGTGACGACGACCACCCCCGGACGGCGGGGCAGCGCGCGCAGCACCCCGGTGGCCAGCGCCTCGGCGCCGACCAGCACCAGCGCCGCCTCCCGGTGCGCGCGCCGCAGCGCCGGGCCACCGGTGGCGAGCTCCGCCTCGGCACCGGCGGCCGCGACCAGCCGCAGCAGCTCGTCGAGGAGGTCCTCGTCGGTGCTGACCACGAGGAGGCGGGAGGGCGGTGGGGCGGGCACGGGGCGAGCCCACCGGACCCCGGGCGGCCGGGACCAGCACGGGAGCAGAACTGTGGATGACCCCTTCGGGTGTGGACACCGTCCACCCCGGTCCGCTACCTGCCGATCCAGCTACCGTGGCTCACGTGTCCCGCTCCGCGGCGTTCTTCGACCTGGACAAGACGGTCATCGCGAAGTCCAGCACCCTGGCGTTCGGACGCCCGTTCTTCAACGGCGGGCTGATCAACCGCCGGGTCGTGCTCAAGACCGCGTACGCGCAGTTCGTCTTCTCCCTCGCCGGAGCCGACGCCCAGCAGATGGAGCGGCTGCGCACCCAGCTCACCGCGATGGTGACCGGCTGGGACGCCGCCACCGTGCACGAGATCGTGCGCGAGACGCTGCACGAGATCGTCGACCCGCTGGTCTACGCCGAGGCCGCCGACCTCATCGAGGAGCACCGCGCCGCCGGCCGGGAGATCGTCATCGTCTCCAGCAGCGGTGCGGAGATGGTCGAGCCGATCGGCGAGATGCTGGGCGTCGACCGCGTCGTCGCCACCCGCATGGTGACCGAGGACGGCCGGTACACCGGCGAGATCGAGTTCTACGCCTACGGCGAGAACAAGGCCGAGGCGATCCGCCGGCTCGCCGCCGAGGGCGGCTACGACCTGGCCGACTGCTACGCCTACAGCGACTCGATCACCGACCTGCCGATGCTCTCCGTCGTCGGCCACCCCACCGCGGTCAACCCCGACCGCGGGCTGCGCAAGGCCGCGCTGCAGCACGGCTGGCCGGTGCTGCGGTTCGAGCGGCCGGTGAGCATGCGCTCCCGCTTCTCGGTGCCGCCCGCGCCGGTGGTCACCGGCGCCGCGATGGGCGTGGGCGCCGCCGTCGTCGGGCTGGCCTGGTACGCCCGGCACCGGGCGCTGCGCGCCGGGCTGCTGCCCGACGACCCGGCCCCGGGCCGGCGTCGCCGCCGCGGCGCCT
Source organism: Blastococcus sp. KM273128 (assembly GCF_021698975.1). GTDB lineage: Bacteria > Actinomycetota > Actinomycetes > Mycobacteriales > Geodermatophilaceae > Blastococcus. The sequence goes on from NZ_SSXA01000017.1 coordinate 47,519, forward strand.
GAGGTCAGCGCCCGAACCGCTCCCGCAGCCCGTCGACGAGGGTCCGGACGCCGGACACCGGGGTGAACGCCCGCGCGGCCGCGGTCAGCGCCGCCACCTCGTCGTCGGCCAGCGCCAGCTCGTCGGCCGCGGCGTTGAACTCCAGCTGCTCCACGCTGGAGGCGCCGGGGATGACCACCACCCGCGGCTGGGCGACCAGCCAGGCCAGCGCCACCTGCGCGGGGGTGGCGTCGTGCGCGTCGGCCACCTGGCGCAGGACGTCGAGGAGCGGCTCGACCCGGCGCAGGTTCTCGGTGCCGAACAGGGGGTTCACCGCGCGCACGCCCCCGGGCCGGTTCCCCACCGAGTACTTCCCGCCGAGCAGGCCCTGCGCGAGCGGGCTGTAGGCGATGACCAGCCGGTCCTCGCGCTCGGCGAAGGGCACCAGGTCCTCCAGCGGGCCGGCGTGCGCCAGGGAGAACTGCACCTGGTTCGCGACCACCGGGGCGCCGAGCGCGGCGTCGGCGGCCCGCCAGCGGTCCAGCGGGTAGTTGGAGACGCCGGCCGCGCCGATCCGCCCCTCGTCCAGCAGCGCCCGCAGCCCGGGCATCGTCACGGTGTCGGGCACCACCGGGTTGGGCTGGTGCACCTGGTAGAGCGGGATGCGGTCCACGCCCAACCGGCGGGCGCTGCCGGCCCAGCGCTGCTGCACCACCTTCGGGAAGGGCGCCACCGGGAAGATCTTGCTGGCGAGGACGACCTGGTCGCGCTCCTCCCCCAGCGCCTCGCCGAGGATCCGCTCGCTGCGGCCGAAGCCGTACACCTCGGCGGTGTCGAACAGCGTGATGCCGAGCTCGCGGGCCCGGCGCACGATGTCGCGGGCGGCCCGGTCGGCGTAGCTGTCGCCGTACCCCCACTCGCGGGACCCGAACTGCCAGGTGCCCAGACCGATGCGGCTGACGGGGCCGAGCCCCGGGACGTCGAGGGTGCGCATGCCCCCAGTCTCAGCCGCGGAGCAGGCTCTCGCAGATGGCCAGGCCCTCCAGGGCGCCGTGCTCGGTGGCCCGGCAGCAGTGCACCAGCCAGGCCGCCACGCCCTCGGGGCTGCCCGCCGCGTAGCCGGCGAGCGCCTCGCCGTAGGCCTCCCGCCCCAGCTCCGCGAAGCCGACCTCGGGCACCGAGACCGCCTTGGGGTCCAGCCCGCGGGCGATCCCCGTCAGCCGGGCCGCGCCCCGGGCAACGACGCCGTCGGCGGTGCCGAACGGGGCCAGCGCCGCGATCTCGCCGTGCACGAGCGCGGCGACCAGCACCGCGGGCACGGCGGTGGGGGCGCCGGCCAGCGAGAACAGCCCGGCCAGCCGCGGACCGGCGTGCGGGGCGGGGCGGCCGAGGTCGGCCCGGTCGGTGAGGTCGGCGGCGGCCAGCACGTGCAGGCGGGCCAGCACCTGCCCGGGCGCCCGCGGCCACGTCTCGACCATCGAGCCCAGCCCCGCCGAGACCCGCAGCGCACCCTGCACCACCGGGTCGTGGACCGACCCGGCCCGCAGCTCGGCGAGCGGCACGTCGACGCCGGCCAGCGCGGCCGAGGCGCGGGCCCCGCGGAGCGCCGACTCGGTGCTCACCCCGGCGGACTCCCGGCGCAGCACCCGGTGCCCCAGCAGGCGGTCGACACCCGCCCGCGCCGCGTCGGCGGCGTCCCGGACGCCCGGCAGGTCGAGCAGGGGGGCCAGCGGATCCGGGGCGCCCGGGGCGGTCGCGGGACGGGCCGCGCCGGGGCGGACGGGGATGCTCACACCCACGACGGTACGAGGCGGCGCGCGCGGGCCCGCGGACCCCTGCCCTACGCTGCCTCCTTGCCATGGCCCGACCCCTCACCCTGCTGCTCGTGCGCCACGGGCAGAGCGAGTGGAACGCGGCCGGCCGCATGCAGGGCCAGGTGGCCCACGTGCCGCTGACGCCCCTGGGCCACACCCAGGCCGAGGCGGCCGCCGCGGAGCTGGCCCGGCTGCGGCCGGGCGTGCTGCTCTCCAGCGACCTGCTGCGGGCGGTGCAGACCGCCGAGCACTGCGCCCGGGCCACGGGGCTGCCCTTCACCACCACCCCCGCGCTGCGCGAGCAGGGCTACGGGGTGCTCGAGGGGCGGCCGTCCCGGGAGCTGTGGGACGTCGTCGACTGGTCCGACGCCCACTGGTCCGCCGAGGGTGGCGAGAGCCTGGCCGAGCTGCACGCGCGGGTGGCCGCCTACCTCACCCAGCTGTGCGCCGAGCCCCCGGCCGACGTGGTGGCGCTGGTGACGCACGGCGACACCATCCGCGCCGCCCAGGCCGTCGCGGCCGGGCTCGGGCCCGACGCGATGCCCGCGGTCACCCCGCACAACGGCACGGTGACCCGGCTGGAGATCTGCGAGTGAACCCGGCGGGCCAGCTCAGCGCCCGCGGAGGAGGCCCTGCACCATCCGCCCGATGCCGCCGCCGGAGGTGGGGGCCGCGCGGCCGCGCCCGGTGCCGCGGCGCGCGGAGGTCGCGCGGCCCATCCCCCGCCCGGCGGCAGCACGGCCCGTGCCCCGCCCGCCCCGAGTCGCGCTCTGCGCCGTGCCCATCAGCTTGCCGAGGATGCTCATGCGGGTGTCGGTGCCCACCGGTGCCCCGCCGGAAGCGCCGCCGGGCCGGCGGACGCGCGCGCCGTGACAGCCCGCGCAGCCGCCGGTGCGGAACGCCAGGTCAGCCGCTGACCTCCACCAGGTCGACCACGAAGACGAGCGTCGAGCCGCCCGGGATCGGCCCGCGGTCCTGGTCGCCGTAGCCCAGCTCGCTGGGGATGGTGATCACGCGGCGGCCACCGACCTGCATGCCGGCGATGCCCTGCTCGAAGCCCGGGATCACCTGGCCGGCACCGAGGGTCACCGGCAGCGTCTCGTCCGCGCCGCGGCTCCAGGACGAGTCGAACTCCTCGCCCGTCTCGTAGAAGCCGCCGACGTACTTCACCGCGACGGTGGTGCCCTCCACGGCCTCCTCGCCGCCGCCCCGGACGACGTCCTCGACGACGAGCTCGGTCGGGGCCGGGGCGTCCGAGGCCGGGACCTGCGGGGCCTCCGAGAGGTCGGTGCTGATCTGCTCGGCGACCACCGAGGTCGGCTCCTGGATCGAGGAGCCGGTCCCGTCCTCCCCGCCGCAGGCGGTCAGCACGAGGGCGAGGGCGAGGGCGAGCAGGGTGCCGGGCACGGTGCGGCGGGTCATCGGATCTCCTGGACGAGCGGGCGCTCGGATCGGGGTGGGGGACGGCCGGCGCGCGCCGCGGGCAGGGCCACGGGGCGGCGCGGCCCTGCCGCCATGCTCCCAGAGCGCGCCGCCGGGGCCGGCCAGCCCGGTCAGGCGGCGCCCAGGGCGTCGGCGACCCGGTGGTGCACCGCCGCCTCGCCGCCCCGGCTCTGCCGCTCCAGCGTGCGGGCGAGGGCGCGGCGCGCCCACCCGTTGCTCGGCGCCAGCTCCACCAGCCGCGCCAGCGCCGCCTCGGCCGGCCCCAGCTGCGCCGAGCCGAAGTAGGCGCGGGCCAGCAGCTCCAGCGCCGCCTCGTTGCGCGGTTCGGCGTCCACGACCGGCTGCAGGATGCGCGCCGCCGCGTCCGGCTGCCCCATGGCGAGGAGCAGGTCGGCGCGGAGGAACTCCGAGTGCAGGTCGATCTCGAACGGCTGGGTCATGCCGCCTGCAACGCCCGCCCGCGGCGGCGGCTTCCCGCCGGTCACCCCTCCGGCTCGGGGAACCGGGCCCCCGCGGCGAGCTCGGTGCCGCCGGCGACCCGCGCCGCCCGGCCCACCAGGGTGATCTCGCCGTCGCCGCCGATCGACGCGCCCCGCCCGACGTCCACCCCGTCGTCGAGGACCGCCCGCGTCACCGTCGCGCCCGCGCGCACCCGGACGCCGGGGAGGAGCACCGAGTCGACGACGGTGGCGCCCCGCTCGACCACCACGCCCGGGGAGAGAGCCGAGCCGCGCACGTCGCCGGAGATCCGGGTACCGCCGGCCAGCAGGCTGTTCTCGATCCTCCCGTCGTCGAGCACCCGGGCGGCGCTGTGCCGCCCGCCCCGCGTGTGCACCGGCCAGCGCGGGTCGTCGAGGTCCAGGGGCGGGTCCTCGTCGAGGAACTCGCGGTTCGTCCGCCAGTAGGACTCGATGGTGCCGACGTCGCGCCAGTAGCCGTCCAGCGGGTGGGCGCGGGCGAGCCCGTCCTTCGTCTGCGCCGGCAGCAGGTGGTCGCCGAGGTCCTCCAGGCCCTCCTCGCCGACATCGCGGCTCAGCGCCTCGAGCCGGTCCAGCGTGGGCTGCGGGGAGAAGACGAACACCTCGTTGGTCGCCGTCGTCGTCGCCGGGTCGTCGGGCTTGTAGGCGTAGCCGGTCACCCGCCCCCCCTCCCCGACCTCGACGATGCCGTAGCGGGAGGCGTCGTCCGGCTCCACCTCGGTGGTCACCATCGTCACCTCGGCACCGGAGCCCAGGTGGCTGTCGACGACCTCGCGGTAGTCCAGCTTGTAGACGGCGTCGGAGCTCACGACCACGAGCGCGTCCGGGGCGAACTGCCGGATCAGCTCGGCCTGCCGCCACAGGCCGTCGGCGGTGCCCTCGGTGAAACCACCCCGCTCGCTGCCCTGGAACGGCGGCAGCATCATGAGGCCGCCGTTGGTGCGGTCCAGGTCCCAGGGGCGACCGCCGCCCAGGTGCTCGTTCACCGACTGCGGCTGGTACTGCACCGACACCCACACGTCGGAGATCGCCGAGTGCTCGCAGTTCGACAGCGGGAAGTCGATGAGCCGGTAGACCCCGGCGAACGGCACGGCGGGCTTGGCGCGGGTCTCGGTGAGCAGCTCCAGCCGGTTGCCCTTGCCACCGGCGAGCACGAGCACGAGGGTCCGCGGGAGCGCCATGGGCGGCTGGCTACCCCGCCGGGGGCCGGTCCACCCACCGGCCGGTCAGGGCCGGCGCACCGAACCCAGGAATCCCCGCACGCGCTCGCGCAGCTCGAGAGCCCGCTCCGCGACGACCTCGTCGGGGTCGCGGTCGCTCAGCCACGGCGGGATCTCCGCGCGCACCCGGGTGGAGCAGCGCAGGTCCGCGCAGATGTAGGTGCCCACGGTGTTGCCGTTGCGCCCGGCCTCACCGGTGCGGCGGGCGGTGAACAGCGAGACGGCGTCACCCGGCTGGGCGGTCTGGCAGAGCAGGCACATCGCCGTCGTGCGGCCGGACATGCTGCTCTCGGCGGCGCGGACGGCGATCCCGACGGTCTCGCCGTCGACCTGCGCGACCAGGTAGCCCCGCAGCGGCGCCTTCGGGTCGCGCCAGCCCAGCACCTCCTGCTCGGCCCAGTCGAGCCCGTCGAGGTCCTTGGGCAGCGTGAGGGTCTTCGCCTCGCCGCGCGAGCAGTTGACGAACGAGCGCCGGATCTCGGCCTCGGTCAGCGGTGTCACGGGTGGTGCCTTCTCTCCTGCGGTGCGGGTGCCGGCGGAGATCATCGGCGATCCTCCCGGCGCGCTCACCTGGTTTTCCGCTGCGCGATCAGGCGGGGAGCTCCCCACCGGGGCCGGCGGCCTCGGCCAGCAGCCGCTCCCGCAGTTCCGCCGGCAGCCGGTCGACGTAGACGGTGCCGTCGAGGTGGTCCACCTCGTGCTGCAGGCAGCGGGCGGCCATGCCGGTGGCCTCGATCGACACCGGGTCGCCGTGCAGGTCGACCCCGTCGACCCGGGCCCGGAAGGCGCGCGGCAGCTCGGCGTAGGGCCCGGGCACCGACAGGCAGCCCTCCTCGGTGACCTCCTCGGCGGGGTCGTCGCCGACCGGCTGGAGCACCGTCAGCACGGGGTTGACGACGTAGCCGACGACGTCCTCGCCGTCGGCGTCCGGGCAGTCGATGACGAACACCCGGGCGTCCACGCCGATCTGGTTGGCGGCCAGCCCGACGCCGTCGGCGGCCTCCATGCTGGCGAACATGTCGAGCACCAGCCGCCGCAGCGCGTCGTCGAACGCGGTCACCTCGGTGCAGCGGCGGTGCAGGACCGGGTTGCTGCCGTAGGTGACGATCGGCCGGGCGACGCCGTCGTAACGGCCGAACAGGCGCATGCGCCGATCCTAGGGAGGGGGTGCCGGCCCGGGCTTGGCACCATGGCGCGGTGCGCCCGAGCTCCGATCCCGCGACCGCCCTGGGGCTGGCCCTCGGCGCGCTGGCCGACCTCGCGCTCGCCGACCCGCGGCGGGGGCACCCGGTGGCCGGCTTCGGGCGGGCCGCCGCCGCGCTCGAGCGCCGAACGTGGCGCGACTCCCGCGCGGCCGGCGCCGGTCACTGGGCCCTGCTCGTCGGCGGCGCCACCGCGCTCGGGCTGGCCGCCGACCGCGCCACCCGCTCCCGCCCCGCGCTGCGGACCGCGGTGACCGCCGCGGCGACCTGGGCCGTCCTGGGCGGCACGTCGCTCGGCCGGGTGGCCGCGCGGATGCACCGGGCCCTGGCCACCGGTGACCTGCCCGCCGCCCGGGCCACGCTGCCCGCGCTGGCCGGGCGCGACCCGAGCGGGCTCGGGTCCGGCGAGCTGGCCCGCGCGACGGTGGAGTCGGTCGCCGAGAACACCTCCGACGCCGCCGTCGCCCCGCTGTTCTGGGGTGCGGTTGCCGGCCTCCCGGGGCTGCTGGGCTACCGCGCGGTCAACACCCTCGACGCCATGGTCGGCCACCGGTCGCCGCGGTACGCCCGCTTCGGCTGGGCCGCCGCCCGCGCCGACGACGTCGCCAACTGGCTGCCCGCCCGGGCGACCGCGGCGCTGACGGTCGGCTGCGCGCCCCTGGTGGGCGGGTCGGCCACGGGCGCCCTGCGCGCCTGGCGCCGCGACGGCGCGGCCCACCCCAGCCCCAACTCCGGGCGCTGCGAGGCCTCGCTCGCCGGTGCGCTCGGCCTGCGCCTGGGCGGCCGCAACGTCTACGGCAGCAGGGTCGAGGAGCGGCCGGCGCTCGGGGACGGCCGGCCGCCGGTCCCCGCCGACGTCCCGCGCGCCGTGGCCCTCTCGCGCACGGTGTGGACCGCCGCGGCGACGGCGGCGGTCCTGGCCCGCCGGTCGCGCCGCTGACGACGCCGGTCGAACGCGCCGCGCGGCCGGGCGAGCACCGGGAAGCCCGCCGGGTCGACGCGGGGATGGCTGGCCGGCGGATCACCCGGGCCGAGGCCACCCCGCAGCGTGACGCGGAGCGTGGCCACCGACAGGTAGCCCAGCCCGAGCAGGACCAGCAGCAGCGCGACGGTTCCGCCTGCATCCATGACCAGGAGAGTGGCATCGTCCACGCTGGCTTTTCGCAGGCCAATCCGGCATGGTGGCCGCATGCCACCCGGATCGGAGCGGTCCACCGCGGCCAGAGAGCTCGCCACGCTCGTCGGCCCGGTCGCGGGGCTGCCCACGCCCCTGTACGCGGGGCTGGCGCGCCGGGTCCGCGACCTGCTGACCGCCGGGGCGCTCCCCTCGGAGGTGCGGCTCCCCGCGGAGCGCGAGCTGGCCGGCGAGCTGGACGTCAGCCGGGTCACCGTCGCCTCGGCGTACCGGGTGCTGCGCGAGGAGGGGTTCGCCCGCACCCGGCACGGGTCGGGCACCGTCACCGCGCTGCCGGAGGCGCCGTCCGGCTGGACCCCGCCGAGCACCACCCCGGGCGTGCTCGACCTGGCCCACGCGGCACCGGAGGCGGCGCCCCAGCTCCTGCCCGCCTACGAGCAGGCGCTCGCCGAGCTGCCGGCGCACCTGCCCGCCCACGGCTACGCGCCCAGCGGGCTGCCGCAGCTGCGCGCGGCGATCGCCGGCTGGTTCACCTCCCGCGGGCTGCCCACCGACGCCGACCAGGTGGTGGTGACGGCGGGCGTGGGCGACGCCGCCGCCCTCGCCCTGGACACCCTGCTGGAGCCCGGTGACCGCGTGCTGGTCGAGCACCCCACGTACCCGGGCGCGGTGGGCCTGGTCGCGGCGGCCGGTGGGCGCTGCGTCCCGGCCGCGGTCGACCCCGCCGACCCCGACGCGCTCGTGCGCACCGCGCAGCTGGTGGCCCGGCAGAGCAGCCCCCGCCTGGCGTACCTGATGCCCGACTGCTCCAACCCCACGGGCATCGCCCTCTCGGCCGCCGGCCGGCGGCGGCTGGCGGCCACTCTCTGGCAGCACGGCGTGGTGACGCTGGCCGACGAGGTCTCCACCGGCCTGGAGCTGGACGCCCCGACCGCGCCGCCGTTCGCCGCCGGCGTGCCCGACGCGGCCACGGTGACCGTCGGGGGGCTGTCCAAGGCGGTCTGGGGCGGCCTGCGCATCGGCTGGCTGCGCACCGAGGCCGGGCTGGCCACCCGGCTGGGCGAGGCGCTGAGCCGCCGCCAGCTCTCCGTCGGGGTGCTCGACCAGCTGGCCGCCACGGTGCTCGTGCGGCAGCTGGACGAGATCCTCGAGCAGCGGCGCGCCCTGCTCCGCGAGCGGCGCGCCGTCCTGCTGGCCGAGCTCGCCGAGCAGCTGCCCGGCTGGACGGCGCCGGTCCCCACCGGCGGCCTGGCCGTGTGGTGCCGGCTGCCCCCCGGGACCAGCTCGACGGCGCTGACCGCGGCCGCCGCGGAGCACGGGCTGCTGCTCGCCGAGGGCCGCGCCTTCGGCACCGGGCACGCCTTCGACGACCACCTCCGGCTCCCGTTCACCCTGCCGCCGGACCGGCTGCGGGCCGCCGTCGGGGTGCTGGCCCGCCTGGACCGGGCGGCCCGCCCGCCCGCGGCCGCCGGGCCGCCGCGCCCGCTGACCGTCGTCTGAACCGTGCTGGCGGGCACCGCCGGGCCGACGTACGGTCTCCGTGTTCGGGAGGTCCGGTCCCGCGTGGGGCCGGGGTGCCGGGCGTCGAGCACCCGGCGTCCCGCGCCTGCCGGTCACCGGCACGCCTCCGTCCTGGAGGTCGACCATGTCCTCGCCGCCGCTGTCC
>NZ_SSXA01000161.1 GCF_021698975.1 Blastococcus sp. KM273128
CGCGTCGGCTTTCTTCGCGTCAATGCCAGCATGAGAGCTGCCCGGCGGGGTTCGCTCCTTTCTTCGCTGCCCCGGCTGCGGCCGGTGGCTTGTCCAGCGATGTGCGGCCCCGCCGGGTTCCTCCGGTGGCGCGTGGCTTGATAGGAGCCTGCTCTCCGCTCGATTGAGGCGTGCCCGCGCCGCCGGTGCCCGACCGGTTCACCAACCCGCGGAGGAGCACCACCTTGATCGTCATCGGAGCCGACTCGCACAAGCGCACGCACACCGTCGTCGCGCTGGACGCGGTCGGCCGCAAGCTGGCCGAGAAGACCACGCCGGCCACCAGCGAGGGTCACCTGGCGCTGGTCACCTGGGCGGCGCAGTGGCCCGAGGTCCGGTTCGCCCTCGAGGACTGCCGGCACCTGACCCGCCGACTCGAGCGCGACCTGCTCACCGCCGGCCAGCAGGTGGTGCGGGTGCCGACCCGGCTGATGGCCGGCGCCCGCCGAGGAGGACGGCATCCGGGCAAGTCCGATCCGATCGACGCCGAGGCCGTCGCGCTGGCCGCGCTGCGTCATGATGACCTGCCCGTCGCCGAGCTCGACGGCCCGACCCGGGAGGTGAAGCTGCTGGTCGACTACCGCCGCGACCTGGTCGCCCAGCGCACCCGGGTGCAGAACCAGCTGCGCTGGCACCTGCACGAACTCGACCCGGAGCTGCACGTGCCCTCCAGAGGGCTGCGCCGCTACTGCGTCATCGACGACCTGCTCGACCGGCTCGCCGACCGCCCTGGCGTGGTCGCCCGGCTGACCCGCGCGCTGCTTGAACGCTGCCGCGAGCTGACCGGCCAGATCAACGCTCTGGAGGCCGAACTGAAGAGCCTGGTCGGCCGCCTGGCTCCGTCACTGCTGGCGCTGCCGGGCTGCGGCGTGCTCGGCGCGGCGATGATCCTCGGCGAGACCGCCGGCGTACACCGGTTCCGCAACAAGGACGCCTACGCCCGGTTCACCGGCACCGCCCCCATCCCGGTCTGGTCAGGCAGCAACAGGCGCGATGGCAAGGTCCGGCTCAACCGCGGCGGCAACCGCACCATCAACACCGCCCTACACATGATCGCCGTGACCCAGATCCGCGGCGTCGGCCCCGGCAAGGACTACGTCGCCCGCCTCCATGCCTCCGGCAAGACCTCCACAGAGGCCGTCCGACTGCTTCGCCGACGGCTGTCCGACGCGGTCTTTGCCGCCCTCCGCGCAGACGCGCACTGCGCTCAAGCATCGCCGGCAGCGGCCCCGGCAGCGGCCCCGACCCCCGGCCTCCCGGCTGTGGCTTGACATAGGAGCATCGC
>NZ_SSXA01000162.1 GCF_021698975.1 Blastococcus sp. KM273128
TGTCGACGACGCCTGAAAACTGACCCCCTCGCGACGCTCGAAATCTGACCCCCTCCCGAGACCCTGGCTCGAGCCGAGCCGGGGAGGGACGAGGTGTTGTCCGTGGAGGATTGGGCGGAGATCCGCCGGCTGCATCGGGCCGAGGGCATCCCGATCAAGCAGATCGCGCGGGTGCTGGGCGTCTCGCGAAACACGGTGCGGTCGGCGCTGCGGGCCGACGGGCCACCGAAGTACGAGCGAGTTGAACGGGCGTCGATCGTCGATGAGGTCGAGCCTCGGGTACGGGAACTGCTGCAGGCGTTTCCGACGATGCCGGCCACGGTGATCGCCGAGCGGATCGGCTGGACCCGGTCGATGACCGTGCTCAAGAAGCGGGTGGCCGAGCTACGGCCGGTCTATCTGCCTCCGGATCCGGCGTCTCGAACGGCCTATGTGGCCGGCGAGATCGCCCAGTTCGATCTGTGGTTCCCGCCGATTACGTTGCCCGTCGGCCACGGTCAGAGCCGGACCGCGAAGCAGCTGCCGGTGCTGACGATGGTCTGCGGCTACTCGCGCTGGGCCGCCGGGGTGCTGATCCCCTCCCGCACCGGGGAGGACCTGTTCGCCGGCTGGTGGCAGCTGCTCGCCTCGCTGGGGGCGGTGCCGCGGGTGCTGGTCTGGGACGGCGAGGGCGCGGTCGGTCGCTGGCGCGGCGGCCGCTCGGAGCTCACCACCGAGTGCCAGGGCTTCCGCGGCACGCTGGCTACGAAGGTGCTGGTCTGCCGGCCGGCCGACCCGGAAGCCAAGGGCCTGGTGGAGCGGCTGCACGACTACATCGAGCGATCCTTTCTCCCCGGCCGGACCTTCACCGGGCCGGCCGACTTCAACGCCCAGCTCAGCGCCTGGCTGCAGCTGGTGAACACCCGTCCCCGCAGGGCGCTGGGGTGCGCACCGACCGAGCGGATCGCCGCGGATCTGGAGCGGATGCTGCCGCTGCCGCCCGTCGCTCCGGCCACCGGCTGGCGGGCCTCGACCCGGTTGGCGCGGGACCACTACGTGCGCCTGGACGGCAACGACTACTCGGTCCATCCGGCGGTGATCGGCCGGCGAGTCGAGGTGCTCGCCGACCTGCACCGGGTGCGGGTGCTCTGCGACGGCCGGATGGTGGCCGACCACGAGCGGATCTGGGCCAAGCATCAGACGGTCTCGGCCGATGAGCACGTCACCGCGGCGAAGGCGTTGCGCGCCGCCCGGATAGGGCTGCTGCGCCCGGCCCCGAACACAGAAGAGGTCGAGGTCCGGCCGCTAAG
>NZ_SSXA01000163.1 GCF_021698975.1 Blastococcus sp. KM273128
CGGGACTGCTGCACGGATAGGTGACATCTGATCTGTGGTGCCGAGAGGTGCCGCTGGAAGGATGTTCACCGTGCCCAAGCCCTACCCCAAGGAGTTCCGCGACGACGTCGTGAGCGTCGCCCGCAACCGTGAGCCGGGCCAGCACCTGAAGCAGATCGCGGCCGACTTCGGGATCAGCGAGTCGTGCCTGACGAACTGGATGAAGGCCGCCGACGTCGAGGACGGGGTCAAGCCCGGGACCACGGCGGCGGAGAACGCCGACCTGCGTGAGGCCCGCAAGCGGATCCGGCTGCTCGAGCAGGAGAACGAGGTCCTGCGCCGGGCGGCGGCCTACCTGTCCCAGGCGAACCTGCCGGGAAAATGATCTACCCGCTCGTCCGAGAGCTGGCCGTCGACGGGATCCCCGTCGCGGTGACGTGCCGGGTCCTGAAGATCGCCCGCCAGCCCTACTACCGGTGGCTGGCAGCACCGGTCACCGCCAGCGAACTCGTCCAGGCGCATCGGGCCAACGCGCTGTTCGACGCGCACCGCGACGACCCGGAGTTCGGCTACCGGCTGCTCGTCGACGAAGCCGCCGCCGGCGGGCAGCCGATGGCCACGCGCACCGCGTGGGCGATCTGTGCGGCCAACCGCTGGTGGAGCGCGTTCGGCAAGCCCCGCCGGGGCAAGGGCGGCCGCCCGGGTCCGCCGGTGCACGACGACCGGGTCAACCGGGTCTTCACCGCCGAGGCGCCCAACGCCGTCTGGTTGACCGACATCACCGAACACGCCACCGCCGAGGGCAAGCTCTACCTGTGCGCGATCAAGGACGTGCACTCCAACCGGATCGTCGGCTACTCCATCGACTCCCGGATGAAGTCCCGGCTCGCCGTCACCGCCCTCAACAACGCCGTCGCCCGCCGCCATGCCGACGGCGCCGACGTGGCCGGCTGCATCGTGCACTCGGACCGCGGCTCGCAATTCCGAAGCCGGAAATTCGTCCACGCCCTCAACCGGCATCAGCTGTCCGGGTCGATGGGCAGAGTCGGCGCCGCCGGCGACAACGCCGCCATGGAGAGCTTCTTCGCACTGCTCCAGAAGAACGTGCTCGACCGCCAGCACTGGCGCACTCGACACGAGCTGCGGATCGCGATCGTCACCTGGATCGAACGGACCTACCACCGGCGACGCCGCCAGGACGCCCTCGGTCGACTCACGCCCATCGAGTACGAGACCATCACACCCACACTGGCCGCTCAGGCTGCCTGACCCAACCTGTCACCTACTCGTGCAGCAGTCCC
>NZ_SSXA01000164.1 GCF_021698975.1 Blastococcus sp. KM273128
GGTGGTCTCAAGGAGCGGTCGCAACGCCACCGTTGTGATCGTCGGCTGAGAGTAGAGCGGCGAGTCGTTCGGCGGGGGTGTCCCAGCCGAGTGTCTCGCGGGGGCGGCCGTTGAGCTGGGCGGCGACGAAGTCCAGGTGCTCGGGGGTGTGGGCCGAGAGGTCGGTGCCCTTGGGGAAGTACTGGCGGAGCAGGCCGTTGGTGTTCTCGTTGCTGCCGCGTTGCCAGGGTGAGCGGGGGTCGCAGAAGTAGACCGGCAGGTCAGCGGCGATGGTGATCTCGGTGTGCCGGCGCATCTCCAGGCCTTGGTCCCAGGTCAGTGAGCGGCGCAGGAAGTCCGGCAGGGTGCCGATGGTCGCCACGATCTGATCCCGGACGGTCACCGCATCACCGGGGCCGCCGGGCAGGTGCAGCAGCATCACGAAGCGGGTGGAGCGCTCCACCAGGGTGCCGATCGCGGTGCGGTTGTTCTTGCCCAGGATGAGGTCGCCTTCCCAGTGCCCGGGCACGGCCCGGTCGGCGACCTCGGCCGGGCGCTCGCTGATCATGACCTTGTCCGGGATCCGCCGGTCGGGGTGGGAGCGGCCATCGACCCGCCGCCGCGGCCGGCGGATCGCCCGCCCGGTGCGCAAGCTGGCGGTGAGCTCCCGGCGCAGCGAACCGCGGCCTTGCACGAACAGCGCCCGGTAGATCGTCTCGTGGCTGGCGTGCATCGCCTCATCGTCGGGGAACTCCCGCTTGAGACGGCGGGCGATCTGCTGCGGTGACCACTTCTCGGTCAGCCCGGCCTGCACCACCTCGTGCAGCGGCTGGTGTTCCAGCTTGCGCGACTTGGGGCGCCGCGCCCGAGCCTCGGCCGCAACCTGCGCCGCGACCGCTCGATAGGGCCGACCCGCAGAGCTGTTCCGGCTGATCTCCCGGCTGATCGTGGACTTGTTCCGGCGCAGCCGGCCAGCGATCTGGCCCTGACTGTCGCCGGCGGCCAGCCCGCGAGAGATCTCCTCCCGCTCGGTCAGATCCAAGAAGCGGCCAGAGGGCTCGGCCAGCGCAACAGGGGACACCCCGCCACACTCGCGGAACCATCGGAAACCCCGGCCGGCTGACACGCCGGCCTGCTTCGCCGCTGCCACCGTGGCCAGCCCGTCGCGGATCCCTCTCCAGAACGCCCGCCGCAGATGCTGCAGCTCCGCCGTCTGCGCCATGCCCCGACCCCCAGCTCAGTCAGGGCGTTGCGACCACCCCCTGAGCCCGGGG
>NZ_SSXA01000165.1 GCF_021698975.1 Blastococcus sp. KM273128
AGGCGGATTCAGGTGGTGGTTGCACCGCCGGTTGGTTGAGCGGCTGAGAGTAGGTCCTGGAGGGCTTCGGCGGGGGTTCTCCAGCCGAGGGTTTCGCGGGGTCTGCCGTTGAGTTCGGCGGCGACCACTGCCAGGTCGGTGGGGGTGTGGACGGCGAGGTCGGTGCCTTTGGGGAAGTACTGGCGGAGCAGCCCGTTGGTGTTCTCGTTGCTGCCGCGCTGCCAGGGTGAGTGCGGGTCGCAGAAGTAGATGGGCAGGTCGGCGGCGAGGGTGATCTCGGCGTGGCGGCGCATCTCCAGGCCCTGGTCCCAGGTCAGGGAGAGCCGGAGGTGTTTGGGCAGCTGCCCGATGCCGGTCACGATCGCCTCCTGCATGGCCAGTGGATCGACCTTGCCGGCGGGCAGGTGCAGCAGGATGCAGAAGCGGGTGGTGCGCTCGACGAGGGTGCCGATGTAGCTCTTGTTGGCCTTGCCGGCGATCAGGTCGCCTTCCCAGTGACCGGGCACGGCGCGGTCGGCGACCTCGGCCGGCCGCTCGCTGATCATCACCTTGCCGGGGATGCGGCGGTCGGGATCGGAGCGGCCATCGACCCGGCGGCGAGGACGCCGGATCGCCCGCCCGGTCCGCAGGGCGGTGTGCAGCTCCCGGCGCAGCAGACCCCGGCCCTGGACGTAGAGGGCCTGGTAGATCGCCTCATGCGAGGGGCGCATCGCGGGGTCGTCGGGGAACTCCGCGGCCAGCCGCATGGCGATCTGCCGCGGTGAGTACTTGCGCTCCAGATCGGCCTGCACCCGCTCCTGCAGCGGCGGGTGGGCCAGTTTGAACGGCTTGGGCCGGGCGCCGCGGGCCTCGGCGTCGAGCTGGGCCGGCACCGCCCGGTAGGGCCGGTCGGGATGGGTCGCTGCCCAGGTGGCCAGCTCCCGGCTGACCGTGGAGGAGGCCCGGCCCAGCTGCCGGGCGATCTGCGCGGCGCTCTGGCCAGCGGCGACCCCGACGGCGATCTCCTCCCGCTCGCTCAACGACAGGAACCGGCCCGCGGGCTCGCTGGTCTTCAGAGGCGGCACGCCACCAGCTTCCCGGAACCAGCGAACCCCCCGGTGCCGGGAAACCCGCGCCCGACGCGCGGCTTCCGCCGTCGGCGCCCCCTCCGCGATCGCCCGCCAGAACACCCGCAACGTCGACCTGGTGACCGCCACCGCATCCACCCCTCATCGAGGCGGTGCGACCACCACCTGACTCCGGG
>NZ_SSXA01000166.1 GCF_021698975.1 Blastococcus sp. KM273128
CTCCAACCCCACCCAGCGCGCCCTGCGCACCACCCTCGCCGACCTCCCCACCACCCTCACCCAGCACGCCGTCCGCCCCCCGGCCGTCTGGGTCGTCGGCGACGTGGCGGACCTCACGTCAGCCGGGTAAGGGCGTGTTGCGGCGTGCCGGTGACCGCCCGTGCTGGGGCGGAAGACGTACGGCAACGGCCTCGGACGAAGTTGCCCGCAGGCATGGTGAAGCCGCGGATCGCCCCCTAGCGTGAGCCCGTCCGGACGGACCCGTCCGTCGCTGAAACCGGTGACAACCGCCCGGACGCCGCCGAACCACCCGCCGGATCCGTCCGGCACCGGACCGGGGACCCACACGCACCACCCGGGGTGAAGCGGCCGACCGGCCCGCACGGGCCGCCGGCCGCCGGGCGCCTTCCCGCCCGAACCCGTCAGCTAACCCGGTAGGCGGCCACGGAAGAAAGGAACACCCGCCGCACATGGCGAGTTCGCTCAGCCCTGCCCACCGCCGGATCACCGGACGGCGGGCCCTGCTGGCCCTCGTGGCCGCCGGCGCTGTCGCCCTGACCCCGCTCCCCGCCTCCGCCGACCCGGAGCCGGCCACCTCCCAGGAGGCCGCGGAGCTCATCGCCGCCCGCGCGCACGACCTGGAGGTGCTCACCGAGCGCTTCAACGAGACCCGCGAGCAGCTCGCCGCGACGCAGGCGGCCGCCGACGCCGCCGCCGAGGAGCTCACCGCCGCGCAGGCCGCGCTGGCCGAGGCCCAGGACCGGGTCCGCACCGTGGCCCGGAGCGCGTACACCGGCGAGGGGCTCGGCACCCTCGAGGCCGTGCTGACCAGCGAGTCGGCCGGCGACCTGGTGGACCGGGTCGGGCTGCTCGACACCATCGCCGCCCACAACAACGGGGTGCTCGGCGAGGCCGAGAGCGCCGGCGAGGACGCCGAGCAGGCGCAGGTGGCCGCCGAGGAGGCCGCCGCCGAGGCGCAGGCGCACGTCGACCGCGTCGAGGCCCAGCGCGCCCGGCTCGACGAGCAGATCGCCACCTACCAGGCCCAGTACGAGCGGCTGACCGCCGAGGAGGAGCGGGCCTCCCGCGCCGAGGCCGAGCGGCGCGCCGCCGAGGAGGCCGCGGCCGCGCAGGCGGCGGCCGAGGCCGAGGCGGCGCAGGCCCCCGCAGCGGCTCCGGCCCCGCAGGGGGCTCCTGCCCCGGCACCCGCCGCCGCGG
>NZ_SSXA01000167.1 GCF_021698975.1 Blastococcus sp. KM273128
CCTAGATGACCGATTCCAAGGGCTGGTGACGTTCCCGCGGGAACGTCGTCAAGCCGGTGACCTTGACCGCATTCCCGCGGGAACGCATGAGGTGTGCTTCGGCGTGCCTTGGCCGCGTGATGGGCGAGGGTGCCCAGGCTCGGCGTTGCTCCCCAACGTCGAACCTCGGAGGTCCTCGTGGACGCCGATCTGGACACCCTCGCCACGGCACTCTATGTACGCACCGACGACCTGCTGAAGGCCTCGCCCGGCCGCGCACCGGCGCGTCCGGCGGTCGGACTCAGGCCGCGGATCACCGACGCCGAACTGGTCACCCTCGCGGTGATGCAGGCCCTGCTCGGCCGGACCAGCGAGGCCCGCTGGCTGCGCTACGCCCACGCCCAGCTACGGCATCTGTTCCCGTATCTGCCCCAACAGCCGGGCTACAACAAGCGGCTACGCAAGCTGGCCGACACGCTGCGCTGGCTGGTCGGCGTGCTGGCCCGCGACACGGCTCTGTGGACCGATGACGTGTGGGTGGTCGACTCCACGCCGGTCGAGTGCGCCCGCTCCCGCGAAGCGGCGCACCGCTCAGACCTGGCCGGCTGGGCCGAGTACGGCTACTGCGCCAGCCACTCCCGCTACTTCTGGGGGCTGCGGCTGCACCTGCTGTGCACGCTGCAGGGGCTGCCGGTCGGCTTCGCCCTCTCCGGCGCCAAGGCCGACGAGCGGGAGGTGCTGCTGGGCTTGCTGGAAGCCGACCCGACGCTGACCGCCGGCCGATCGGGGCAGACGGTGATCGCCGATCGGCACTACTACGGCCGGCAGTTCGAGACCACACTCAACGATCACGGCATCACGCTGCTGCGGCCGGCCCGCGCCGGCGAGGCGCCCCGGCCCGGATCACGCCTGTTCAAGCCGCTGCGTCAAGTGATCGAGTCGATCAACGACACCTTCAAAGGCCAGCTCGACCTCGAACAACACGGCGGGCACACCCCGACCGGAGTCTGGGTCCGCGTCCTTCAACGCGTCCTGGCGCTCACCGCCGTCATCTGGCACAACGACCACATCGGCGCACCCACCCCTCGATCACTGATCGCCTACGACCACTGACCCTTGGAATCGATCATCTAG
>NZ_SSXA01000168.1 GCF_021698975.1 Blastococcus sp. KM273128
TGTAGCGACCAGGGACGTTGTTGACAGTCGGCGTGGTGGCTTGATCACGGCGGAGACCTCCGGCAGGAGTGGCGGTGCTTGACGTCGCCGTTCCCAACCGGAGGTCTCCGTGGCCCACGCTAACGCCCGCACGACCCTGTATGCCCGCAAGCTGATCGTCGCCCGTGTCCTGGCCGGCCACCGCCCTGGGGAGGTGGCCAAGCAGTTGGGCGTCAGCCGACAGACGGTCTACAAGTGGATGCGCCGCTGGCGCGCCGAGGGCGAGGCCGGGCTGCTCGACCGCTCCTCCCGGCCGCACCGGATGCCGCGCAAGACGTCGGCGGAGACGACCGCGGCGATCGTGGCCGCCCGCACCGAGCACCACGCCGGGCCGCTGCGGCTGGCCGCGATCCTCGGCATCGCGGCCTCCACGATCGGTGTGGTGATCGCCCGCGCCGGCATGCCGCGGCTGGCCGAGGTGGACCGGCTCACCGGCGAGCTGCTGCGCGGGCGGCGGCACAGCGACCGCCGCTACGAACGCCAGCGCCCCGGCGAGCTGCTGCACGTCGATGTGAAGAAGCTCGGCCGGATCCCTGACGGTGGGGGCTGGCGGGTGCACGGCCGCAGCGAGGAGGTGCGCGGACGCGGCCTGGGCTGGGACTACGTGCACGTGGCCATCGACGACCACACCCGGCTGGCCTACGCCGAGGTCCTCCCCGATGAGCGCACCGCCACCTGCGCTGACTTCCTCACCCGGGCGGCGGCCTGGTTCACCGGCCAGGGCGTCACCGTGGAGCGGGTGCTGACCGACAACGCCCTGAGCTACCGCCGCGGCGCCGCCTGGATCGCCGTCTGCACCCGCCTGGGCATCGGCCGCCGGTTCATCCAGCCCGGGCGCCCCTGGACCAACGGCAAGGCCGAGCGGTTCAACCGCACCCTGCAGAGCGAGTGGGCCTACGCCACCGGCTGGACCAGCAACGACCAGCGCACCGCCGCCCTGGACTGCTGGCTGAAGCACTACAACACTGCCCGCAGCCACTCCGCCCTCGAAGGTCAGCCACCGATCAGCCGCCTCGCCGCGTGAACAACCTGTCTGGTCGCTACAGCTAG
>NZ_SSXA01000169.1 GCF_021698975.1 Blastococcus sp. KM273128
GACGTCAACAGCAACCGCACCGGGCTGGCCCAGGAGGCTACGGCCGGTGCGCCGGCGGGCACCTGCCCGGCGACGGTGGCGGCGTCGGCCTCCTACGCCTTCGACAGCGCGGACCGGCTCAAGGTCGATGCGTCCC
The DNA here is from genome assembly GCF_021698975.1 of Blastococcus sp. KM273128. Taxonomy (GTDB): domain Bacteria; phylum Actinomycetota; class Actinomycetes; order Mycobacteriales; family Geodermatophilaceae; genus Blastococcus. The sequence goes on from NZ_SSXA01000169.1 coordinate 137, forward strand.
GGGGAGCGTTGCGGTATGACGCGCTGGGCCGGACGCGGGTGCTGCCATCGATCGACACCGTGGACGGCGGCGGGGATGTGGCGCTGGACTTCCTCGTCGATGACCTGGTGGCGGGCATGAGCCAGGGCGGGCGGACGTCGGTGTTCGGGCTGGATGCCGCCGCGCGGCGGGTGGTGCGCACCGACACCGACCCGGCCGCTCCGGGTACTCGGCGGACGGTCAGCCTTTTCGGCGGGGACGACGACAACCCCGATGTGGTGCAGGAGCCGGACAACAGCTACACCCGCAACATCACCTCCTTCGGTGGGCTGGCCGCGGTGGTGACCAAGAACGGCACCACCGGGGCGGAGGTCACCTGGCAGCTGGCCAACCTGCACGGCGACATCGCCGCCACCGTCCCCGCCGACGCGCAGACACCGGTGGACCTGCGGGTGATCGAGACCACCGAGTACGGCCTCCCGTGGGTCAAGCCCGCCGCCGGCACGATCCAGGCCCGCTACGGCTGGCTGGGCACCCACCAACGCGACGCCTCCACCCCCGGCGGCCTCACGTTGATGGGCGTCCGCCTCTACGCACCCACCCTCAGTCGCTTCCTCAGCGTCGACCCCGTCGAAGGAGGCAACTCGAACGCGTACGTCTACCCGGCCGACCCAGTCAACATGCTCGACTTGGACGGGCGTTGGGGATGGCTGAAGAAGGCCTGGAACCAATCCACCAACTTTGTGCGCAAGAACTGGGTCGATATCGCTCTGACTGCAGGAACGCTGATTCCTGGAGTCGGGGCGATCACTGTGGCGGTCAAGGCCTATCGGCTTGTGCGATGGGCCAAGGCGGGGCGAGCGAACGCTGAAGCTAGCCCGGATCTTTCGCCCGCCCATCGGTGATCATCGGGATGCGACTCGGTGGGCCGCCGGTGCGTGATTCTGGCATTGGGGTGTGACGGTTCGGCCG
>NZ_SSXA01000170.1 GCF_021698975.1 Blastococcus sp. KM273128
GGATAGGTCCCTCGACAAGACCCATCCTTGCTGGTCAGGAGCACTTTTCAGTTGATCAACACCCGGTCACGCCGCTCTCCCGTGAAAGCCCCGGGCTAGTCGGCTTGCAAGTCGCGTGGCGGGACGAATGTGGGCCCCGCGGCGTGCGCCAGGAACCCTCGAGCGGACGCCCGCTGGTCAACCCATGAGGATCGGAAGGAACGGGAATGTCTACCGCTCGCCGTATACTCGTCCAACGAGCAAGGGGCCTTTGACGGTCTCTCAACTCCAGGGCAAGCGGGGAACCTTGCACATCAAACATCGTGGACGGTGGTGAATGATGGTTCCTAGATGGATGCCGAAATGGAGATTTCGACGAGCTGAAGTGAACGATGGCTCGCTTGATTGCCTCCTTCGGCAAGTGGCGAGTGCGACAGAGGATTTGGCGGACAAGTACATGCATCGTCCTGGGATGTCCGGCCTCGATGTGGCGGTCCAGCGGGGAAGAGATGTCGAAGCGGGTGATGTGTGGGGAATCTACGCCAGCCTGGTCTCGGAGACGGGATATATGGAGGCGTGGGAACCGGTGCAACGCCGAGCGCCAGATGTGCAAGAGTGGGAATCCATCGCGGATCCTACGTACGCGATCGCCCGTATTGAGGCTGCGCTGCAGCGATGGGCGGAATCCTCGTCAGTCAAATGACCTGGCGTGCCGGGATACGTGAATATCTTCGCGTCACTTCGGTTACGGCTGGTGCGGGGCGTAAGGCAACCCGCGCTCTCCCCTTTCTGGAGGCCAATAGAGGCTCTCGCTAAGTCCGGTAACGGGGCTCTTCGCGGTTGCTGGTGAACGACCTCGCTGAGTAGGTGTTCACGCTGCCGTCCGGGCGGCGCTGGCGAGCAGAATACGAGTCCGGTAGTTGGCGGCGTTCCGATAGCCGCGGCCCGTGCGCTTGATTTGCTTGATGCCGGTGTTCGCGGCCTCTGTGCGAGCGTTGGCCCGGATCTTTCGCCCGCCCATCGGTGATCATCGGGATGCGACTCGGTGGGCCGCCGGTGCGTGATTCTGGCATTGGGGTGTGACGGTTCGGCCGAGG
>NZ_SSXA01000018.1 GCF_021698975.1 Blastococcus sp. KM273128
GTGGTCGACCGGCTCGGGCAGCAGCCCGCGCACGCCGTCGGCGGCGCCGTCCTCCCCGGCGGTGAGCAGGCCGCGGCCACCGGCGGAGAGCACCCCGCCCACGACCACCCCCAGCCGCGCCGCCTCGGCCAGCACGTCGGGCACCGGCGCCAGCCGGTCGGCGCGGCGCGGGGTGCGCCAGCGCAGCAGCGCGGTCAGCTCGTCGACCGCCAGCCCGGACCCGGGCGGCTGCTCGGTGAGCACCGCCAGCGCCGACCGGCGGATCGCCGGTGCGGTGTGCCGCACCAGGTCGGGGGAGAGCGGGTTGGCGGCCTTGCCGGCCACGTCGCGCACGCCCACCAGGGAGGGCAGCCGGACCGCCCCCAGCCACCCGGCCGCCAGGACCGCCCAGCGGTCGGCGAGGTCCTGCTCCCGCCACACGTCGTAGGCGCGGGTGGGCAGCCACTCGTCGCGGTGCGGGCCGCCGACGTCGAGCAGCCCGGCGGCGTGCGCGAGCTCCAGCAGCCAGGCGGCGTCCGGCTCGGCCACCTTGAGGGCCTTCGCCAGCCGCTTCTGGTCGCGGACCCCCACCCCGCCGCTGCGCAGCAGACCGGCCGGCTCCTCCTCCAGCAGCGTCAGCAGCTCGCCGACCCGGCCGACCTGCTCCAGCGCCGCACCGGCGGCCTGCCGGTCCACCACCTGCGGGTCGCGGGTCACGACGGCGGGCTCCGGGCGCCGCCGCGGCGGGCCGTAGGGGCGGTCGCCGCGCAGCAGCAGCCCCAGCTCGCGGGGCAGCTCCACGTTCAGCGCGTCGATGCGGGCCAGCAGGCCCCGCTGCAGCAGCCGCCGCGCCGGCGTGGCGCCCCCGTCGGGCGCCTCGGGGAGGTGGCCGACCGGGCGGTCGCCGGCCAGCCGCTCCAGGACGGCGCGCTCCTCGGGGTCCAGCCCGGCCACGGCGGCGGGGAGGTCCGCGGGCAGCTGCAGCCGCAGGTCGACCGCCCGGCGGCCGAGCCCCGCGGGGTGCCGGACGGCGCGGCGCACCGGGTCGGGGGCGTGCAGCACGTCGTCGCCCCACAGCAGCGCCCGCGTGGTCAGCGCCTCGACCGCGGCCTCGACCACCTCGTCGGGCACCTCCGGCAGCGCGGCCACCAGCGCATCCGGCGGCAGCCCGTCGGTCGGGGCCAGCAGGACGACGTCGAGCACCTGCAGCGTGGCGGCGTCGAGCTCGTCGAGGGCGCGGTCGACCGACACCGGGACGGCCAGCCGGCTGGCCAGCGCGACGACGTCGGAGGGGGCGGGGCGGGCGGCGTCGGGCCGGGCCACCAGCAACGCGCGCAGCTGCTCGTCGCTGCGGGTGCGCAACCAGGCGGCGAGCGTCGCAGGGGCTTCCGTGGACATCCGGTCCACGCTACGTCGCCGCCCCGGCCGACGCTCCTGCCAGCATGTGCGCATGCACCCGGCGAGTGACGACCCCGCTACCCGGACCGCCCTGGCCGCCCTCCAGGTGGGGGCGCTGCGCTGGCTGGGCGGCGGCGCCATCGCCGTCGTCCTCGGGGTCCTGCTCGGCGTCGCCACCGTGTCGATGGCCGGCGAGGAGGGCCGGCGGGTGCCCGGTGCGGGGCTCGTCGTCCTCGTGCTCGTGCTGGGCGGGCTGGCCGCCGTCGTCGTCGGCGCCGGGGCGCTGCTGCGCACCAACCGCTGGCGCCGGGCGCTGGCCACCACTACCTGGCGCCCCGGGCGGCTCTACGTCGCCGGGGCCGCGGTGCTCGCCTTCGAGCCCGACGGTGGGGACGACGTCGTGCACCTGCGGCTGCTGAGCACCGCGATCTGGCGCACCCGCGCCGTGCAGGCCCTCGACGGCGCCGCCGTGATCGCCGCACCGGTCGCACCCGGGCAGTGGGTGTTCACCGCGGAGGGAGCGGGCACCCTGTACGGGGCCCGGGCCGCCACCCGCGGACGCTGACCGCGACACCACCGCCACCACGGGGGGCGGTGGCGCGCGGCCGGCGGGGCGGTCAGGGGAAGATGTCTGCAAAAGTGCACCGCGCGGTGCACCCGCACGGCAACACGGAGGCGTCATGGCGAAGCGCAACGAGAAGCACGCCCACCTGGTGGAACCCACCTGGGGCGAGTCCGACGGCGGCGGCCCGCCGATCACCGAGCTCTCCGCCTCGGTCGCCGGTGGCCTGTCGCCCTTCGGCGAGGACCACGGCTTCCCGCTGCCGGCCGACCGGCTCCGCTACGCCCACCCGACGGACAAGCCCAACCGGGCCGGCGTCCAGACCGCAGAGGGCCGGCGGCGGTGACCGCGCCCGCGCTGCCGTCCTACAGCAGCGGGACCTCGCCGGTCCCCCTGCTGGGCGACACGATCGGGGCGAACCTGGATCGGACGGCAGCGCGGGTGGGCGACCACGAGGCGCTCGTCGAGTGCGCCTCGGGTCGCCGCTGGACCTACCCGCAGCTGGTCGACGACGTCGACGCCTGCGCCCTCGGCCTGGACGCCCTCGGCGTCGGCAAGGGCGACCGGGTCGGCATCTGGGCGCCCAACTGCGCGGAGTGGGTCTTCGTCCAGTACGCGACGGCGAAGCTGGGCGCGATCCTGGTCAACATCAACCCGGCCTACCGCACCCACGAGCTGGCCTACGTCCTCCGGCAGGCCGGCATCTCCGTGCTGGTGAGCGCGCCGGAGTTCAGGACCAGCGACTACCGCGCGATGGTCGCCGAGGTCCGCGGGGACTGCCCGGCGCTGCGCGAGGTCGTCTTCCTGGGCTCCCCGGAGTGGGAGCGGCTGATGGGCGACGGCCGCGCCGGCGACCGGGGCCGGCTGGCCGAGCGGGCCGCCGAGCTCTCGGCCGACGACCCGATCAACATCCAGTACACCTCGGGGACGACGGGCTTCCCCAAGGGCGCCACGCTCACCCACCACAACCTGCTCAACAACGGGTTCTTCGTGGGCGAGGGCTGCGGCTACACCGAGGCCGACCGCATCTGCATCCCGGTGCCCTACTACCACTGCTTCGGCATGGGCATGGGCAACCTGGCGGCCACCAGCCACGGCGCGACGATGGTCATCCCCGCGCCCGGCTTCGACCCCGCGCTGACGCTGCGCGCCGTCCAGGACGAGCGGTGCACCTCCCTGTACGGCGTCCCGACGATGTTCATCGCCGAGCTCGCGCTGCCCGACTTCGCGAGCTACGACCTCTCCTCCCTCCGCACCGGCATCATGGCCGGCTCCCCGTGCCCGGTGGAGGTGATGAAGCGGGTGGTCGCCGAGATGGGCATGACCGAGGTGACCATCTGCTACGGCATGACCGAGACCTCCCCGGTCTCCACCCAGACCGGCGCCGACGACGACCTCGACCGGCGCACCTCCACCGTCGGCCGGGTGCACCCGCACCTGGAGGTGAAGGTCGTGGACCCGGCCACCGGGCTCACCGTGCCGCGCGGCACGCCGGGGGAGTTCTGCACCCGCGGCTACTCGGTGATGCTCGGCTACTGGGAGGAGCCGGAGAAGACCGCCGAGGTGATCGACCGCGCCCGGTGGATGCACACCGGCGACCTCGCGGTCATGGACGAGGCCGGCTACCTGAACATCGTCGGCCGGATCAAGGACATGGTCATCCGGGGCGGGGAGAACGTGTACCCGCGGGAGATCGAGGAGTTCCTCTACACCCACCCCGACGTCGTCGACGCCCAGGTCATCGGGGTCCCCGACGAGCGCTACGGCGAGGAGCTCATGGCCTGGGTGCGGCTGCGCGAGGGCGCCGAGCCGCTCACGGCGGAGGCGCTGCGGGAGTTCTGCGCCGGGCGGCTCGCGCACTTCAAGGTGCCGCGGTACGTGAAGGTCGTCGACGAGTTCCCGATGACGGTCACCGGCAAGGTGCGCAAGGTGGAGATGCGCCAGGTCGCCGTCGCCGAGCTCGGGTTGGAGTCCGCCGCCGCGGTGCGGAACGCCTAGACGCCGGCGGTGCGGCCGGGCGCCAGCCTGACGACCAGCTTGGACAGCAGCGAGCCCGCGACCACCCAGATCAGCGCGGCGAGCGCGGCGTTGACCGCCTCGGCGACCTCCGGGTCCGCCGGGGTGAACAGGTCGCGGGTGAACCAGCCGAAGGTCTCGCGCCAGTCGGCGGCGAACTGCACGAGGACGTTGCCCGGGTTGGCCCCGAACAGCACGAAGACGGCGTGGACGACGATCACCGCGGCGATCACGGCGAACACCGTGCGCACGATCGAGGCGACCAGCGTCAGGACGCGACCGGTTGCGGGCATGCGGTCATGATCCACTGCACGGTGTGCCACCGCGACCCCCCGCTCAGGTGGCCGCCACCCGGACGACGAGCGCCCGGTGGTCGGACAGGGGCAACCGCACCGCCTCGGCCGGGCCGTCCGCCCGCAGGCCGCCGCGCACCAGGACGTGGTCCAGCTGCCGCGTCGGCCGCGGCGCCGGGAAGGTGGGCGCCTCCGCGATCGGCGTGAGGCCGCTGTGCCGGGCGGCGGCCCGCGGCTGCATGTTCAGGTCGCCCATGAGCACCAGCGGCTCCGCGGTGCCCTCGAGGGACCGCACCAGGGTGCGCAGCTGGTGGCCGTTCCACCGGGGGATGAACGACAGGTGGGTGTTGCACACGGTGAACCGCCCGTGCGGACCGTCGACGACGGCGGCGACGGCGACCCGCGGCTCGTCACGCGCCAGGAACGGGCGCCGGGACTGCGGCGACCACAGCGGCACGCTCACCGCCAGCGGCGCCATCCGCACCACCCGCCAGGAGACCACCGGGTGGCGGGAGAGCAGCGAGACGCCGTAGCTGGCCGAGCCGGGCTGCTCGTCGCCGGTGGCCGCCATCCAGGTGCCGCCGGGGGTCCCGGAGAGCGCGGAGACGAACTGCGAGTCGACCGCCCCCATCGCCTCGGCGGCGACGGCGGTGAGGTCGGCACCCAGCGAGCGCGGCTGGTCGCGGTCGACCTCCTGCAGGCCGAGCACGTCGGCGTCCAGGCTCTTCACCGCCGCGGCCAGCCGGTCGACGTCCACCCGGCCGTCGTCGAGCGAGCGTCCGTGCAGGATGTTGAAGGTCGCGATGCGCACCCGGTCCCTGTGCCCCGCAGCACGGGGGGTCTACCCCTCCCGTGTGCCGACGGCGCGGGCGGGTAGCAGGCGCTGGGTGCAGACGTCCCCCCGCGAGCAGGTGCGCGACCTGCTCAAGCGCACCGCCGTCGCGCTGAAGCAGGCCGACGTGCCGTTCGCGCTCTGCGGCGGCTACGCCGCGTGGGTGCGCGGCGCCCCCGAGCCCGACCACGACGCCGACTTCCTGGTGCCGGCGGGCGAGGCGGAACGGGCGGCCAAGGCGCTGGCCGACGCCGGGCTGCAGGTCGTGGACCCCGCGGAGGACTGGCTGCTCAAGGTGGAGCGGGACGACGTCTTCGTCGACGTCATCTGGCGCACCTGCGGGCGGCCCGTGGAGACCGACCTCGTCGACCGGGCCGAGGTGCTGCCGGTCCTGTCGGTGCAGATGCCGGTGATGGCGCCGACCGACATCGTCGTCTCCAAGCTCATGGCGCTGGACGAGCACTACTGCGACTTCGCGCGGCTGCTGCCGGTGGCCCGGGCGCTGCGCGAGCAGGTCGGCTGGGAGCGGGTGGCCGAGGAGGTGGCGGAGAACGACTTCGCCGTCGTCTTCCTGCACCTGCTGGACCGGCTCGGCATCGTGCCGGGCGTCAGCCGGGGATGAGTTCGGCGACCGCCGCGGCGAGCGCGGTCCACGCGGGTCGAGCCCCTCCGCCGACCGTCGAGCCGCGCCGTGGTGCGGCTCATCGGTCGGTGGACCGGCTCGACGTCACCTTCGGGCGCACGAGCCGCCCCCGAGGACGTCCTCAGCCGGGGATGAGGACGGCGACCGCCGCGGCGAGCGCGGTGAGGACGACGGTCGCGGTGGCCGCCCGCGCGGCGGCCCGGCTGGCCACGGCCTCGTCGGCGGCGACCCGGCGCTGCACCCGGCTGTAGCGGGCCGGCGCGAGCCCGCCGAGCACGGCCAGGCCGAGCAGCGCGGCGAGCCCCGCGACGACGAGCATCAGGGGCGCCTCCGTGTGCACGGCGCGGTGCCCGACCAGCCCGGCCACGGCCAGCAGCCCCAGGCCGGTGCGCTGCCAGGCGAGCGCCGTGCGCTCGGGCTGGGTCTCCATGGGAGCGCTCACCCGCGCAGCACCTCCACGCCCACGAGGACGCCGACGACGACCACCACCGCGGCCACGGCCGCGACCGCGGCCGGGACGAGGCGGCTGGCCGGCAGCGCGCGCCCGGCCTCGATCGCCGTCTCGTTGGCCCGCCACCGGCGGTAGCCGGCCAGCGCGATGCCCAGCCCGATGAGGACCAGCGCCAGCGCGACCGCGGCGCTGCCCCAGCGCACCCCGAGGTCGGGGGCGTAGGTGGCGACGGCCACCCCGCCGGCGACCAGCGCCAGGCCGGTCCGCAGCCAGGCGAGCAGGGTGCGCTCGTTGGCGAGGGTGAAGCGGTAGTCGGGGTGGTCGGGCACCGGCCCAGCGTAGGGACCCGCCGGGAATCGGCAGGTCGGCGCGGCGCTGCGGCGGCTAACCTGTGCAGCAGCGGCGTCCCGCCGCGTCGACCGTCCGGCCAGCGCGCCGCGCCACAGCGAGGAACTGGGGATCCACCGTGCCCACCGGCAGAGTGAAGTGGTTCAACGCGGAGAAGGGCTTCGGCTTCCTGTCCCGCGAGGACGGTCCCGACGTCTTCGTGCACAAGGACGCGCTCCCGGCCGGCACCGACCTCAAGCCCGGCCAGCGGGTGGAGTTCGGCATCGTCGCCGGCCGCCGCGGCGACCAGGCGCTGCAGGTGCGGCTCCTCGACCCGCTGCCGTCGGTGGCGGCGACCGTCGCCGCGGCCTCGCGGAAGAAGCCCGACGAGCTCGTCCCGATCGTCGAGGACCTGATCAAGCTGCTCGACGACGTCTCCGAGGGGCTGCGGCACGGCCGCTACCCCGACCGGGGCCACGCCCGGAAGGTGGCCGCCGTGCTGCGCGCCGTCGCCACCGACCTGGAGGGGTGAGCGGGCTCAGCCGCCCAGGTCGCCGCCGGCGCGCAGGAACCCGACCGGCCAGGCCGCGGTGAACTCGCCGCAGTCGCCGCCGGCGTCCTCCACGACCACGAGGTAGAAGGCCGGTGGGACGACGTCGGAGGAGTTGATCTCCTCGTAGGTCTCGGTGCCCGCGGGGACGTCGACCTCGCCGATCAGCTCCTCCAGCGACTCGTCGAACACCTGCACCTGCCACCCGCGCTCGGCGATCGCCTCGGGCACGGTCAGCGCGATCGCGGTGTCCGGGGAGACCTCGACGACCGGGGGGCGGGTGCTGTAGCGCTGCCCCTCGCCGTCCAGGCAGTACTGGGTCGGTGCGGCGGTGACGTCCTGGCTGCCGGCCTGCACCCGGACGTCCTGCGGGGTGGCGGGCTCGCCGGCGCAGGCGGTCAGCGTGCCGGCGGTGCAGAGGGCGAGCAGCAGCGCGGCGCGGGGCGTTCTCACGACCATGACGGTCCCACCGGCGTCGTCGGCGCGTCCGGGGCCCCCGCCGTCCCCGGCGCGGGACGGCTGCGGTAGAGGCTCCACAGGATCAGCGCCACCGCCAGCACGAGCAGCGCCGCGGCGACGGTGAACCCGATCCAGCCGGTCGGCGGGAGCACGATGCCCAGCGCGCCGCCGGCGACCCAGGCCAGCTGCAGCACCGTCTCGGAGCGGGCGAACGCCGAGGCGCGCAGGCTCTCGGGCACCTCACGCTGGATGATCGCGTCGAGCGACACCTTGCCCAGGGCGTTGGCGACGGCCGAGACACCGGCGACCAGCACCGCCATGCCGAAGCCGTAGAACACCGCGGCCAGCACCGTCACCACCGCGGCGGCGGACGCGGCGTGCAGCACCAGGCGGTCGGGGGCCGCGGAGTGCATCCGCGACCCGACCGCCGTCCCCGTGAAGCTGCCCAGCCCCGCCGCGACGGCCAGCGCGCCCAGGGCGAGGGTCGCCGACCAGCCGTCGGCGAACGTCGCCTGCACCAGGAAGGCGGCGAAGATCGTGAGGAAACCGCCCAGGCCGCGCAGCGCCGCGTTGGCCCGCAGCGCCAGCACCACGTGCGGGGAGACCCGCCTGCGGCGGCCGGGCAGCGGGATCTCGGCGGTGGTCAGCACGTCGGCCGGCTCCTCGCCGGTGGGGACGTCGACGTGCCGGGGGAGCCGGACGGCGAGCACCGCCCCGGCCACGAAGACAGCCGCCGTCGCCCACAGCTCCCAGTCGAAACCGAGCACCGCTGCCGCCCCCGCGCCCAGCGCCCCGGCGACGCCGGCCGTGGCCAGGCCGAACACCGACAGCCGGGCGTTCGCCGAGGTCAGCGACATCGGCCCGGGCAGCACCCGGGGGACCACCGCTGCCCGCAGCACGTTGTGCGCCTTGGACAGGACCAGCACGCCCAGCGCCGCCGGGTAGAGCCACAGGTCGTCGAAGTGCCGGGCCATGACGAGGGCCAGCGCCGCCCGCCCGCCGAGCGAGGCCGCCAGCGCCCACCGGCGGCCGCGCTGCAGCCGGTCCAGCGCCGGGCCGATGACCGGGGCCAGCAGCGCGAACGGGGCCATGGTCACCAGCAGGTACAGGGCGACGTTGCCGCGCTGCGCGTCGGTGGTGGCGGCGAAGAACAGCGTCCCGGCGAGGGAGACGGCGATCATCGCGTCGCCGGCCATGTGCAGGGCGTTGACCCACAGCAGCTGGGTCAGCCCGCTCTCCCCGGCGCCGTCGGCCCGGCTGGCGCTGCGCACCCGGCGCGCGGCCGCGACGGTCAGCTCGCGGCTGCGGGCGGCGGCGACCCGGGTGACGGTGACCTTCGGCGGCGGCGGGGACCCGGCTCCCGGCTGCGGCGCGGTGCCGGGCGCCGGCAGCGGCCGGGTCTGCGGCCGGGGGACGCCCAGCGGCGTCGTCTCCACCGCCGGCGCCGGCTCGTGCCCGCCCGTCCGCGGCCAGCGGCGAGCACCGGCGGGGCGGTCGGAGGGGCGCACGCCGCCCATGGTGCCGCACCGGCGCGGTGGTGCGGTCGGAGACGCCGGGCCGGCCGTCCGCCACAATGGGGGGCGTGCCCGACTCCTTCTCACCCGCCCGGACCGCCCCGTCCCCGGCCGAGCCGCTGACCGCCGCGGTCGAGCCGGCCCGGGCGGCCGCCGTCGAGACGGCCGGCGCCGCCGACCTGGTGGGCGAGCACCTGGGCGCCACGGCGGAGGCGGTGGGCCCCGCGGAGCTCGGCGAGGTGCTCACCCACACCTTCGCCAGCCAGCTGCCCGGGTACGTGGGCTGGCACTGGGCGGTCACGATCGCCCGGGTGCCCGGTGACGAGCGGATCACCGTGGACGAGGTCGTCCTGCTCCCCGGCGAGCAGGCGCTGCTCGCCCCGGCGTGGGTGCCGTGGCACGAGCGGCTGCGCCCGGGCGACCTCTCGGTGGGCGACGTCCTCCCGGCCACCGAGGACGACCCCCGCCTGGCGCCGGCCTACACGGTCGACGACGACTCCGCCGACGACCCCGAGGGGCGCGTCGTCGCCCGCGAGATCGGCCTGGGCCGGGAGCGGGTCATGTCCCGGGAGGGCCGGGCCGAGGCCGTGGCCCGCTGGTCGGCGGGGGAGTACGGCCCCACCTCGTCGATGGCCCGCCAGGCCCCGGGTCCCTGCGCGACCTGCGGCTTCTGGCTCCCGCTGGCCGGCTCGCTCCGCGGCATGGTCGGCGCCTGCGGCAACGCCTACGCGCCCGGGGACGGCCGGGTCGTCGCCGCCGACTACGGCTGTGGTGCGCACAGCCAGGCGACGCTCCTCGTCGTCCAGGACACCGAGGTGGTCACCTCGGCGCGCTACGACACCTCGGAGTACGACGTCCTGGCCGACTGACCGCGCTCAGCCGCGGTCGCGGGGGCCCAGCTGCCCCTGCAGCTTCATGACGCCGAGGCCCAGCACCGCCAGCCCGATGGCGGCCAGGCAGGTCCAGGTCCACATCCGGTCCACCCGGTCGCCGAGCAGCAGCAGCACCACCAGGGCCACCGCCCACACCCCGATGCCGGCGATCACCACGCGCGCGGTGTCGACCTGCAACGGCGGCGGGGCCTGCTTCGCGGGACGGGGCACGACGGCACCTTAGATCCTGTCCCGGCCACGGGTCGACGGCGCCGCCCCGCGCGTGTGGCACGCTGGCGCCGCTCGATGGCCGCCCGCACCGCCCGGAGAACCCGCATGTCGCAGAAGTCCCGTCCCTCCGGTGGCGCCGCCGCCTCGGCCGCCGACGGCAGCACCCCCGCGGACGTCTCCGCGGGCCGGCCGCCGACCACGCCGCGCCGCAGCGAGGGGCCGCGGGTCCGCCCGAAGAACGGGCTGGACCGGTACTTCGAGATCAGCGCCCGCCGCTCGACGGTCAGCCGCGAGGTGCGGGGTGGCATCACCACCTTCTTCACGATGGCCTACATCGTGGTGCTCAACCCGATCATCCTGACCAGCATCGCCGGCCCCGACGGCACGCCGGGCGCCGACGTCGAGGGCACCGTCCTGCCCTTCGGCTCGATCGCCGCCGTCACCGCGCTGCTCGCCGGCGCGCTCACGGTGCTGATGGGCGTCGTCGGGCGCTACCCGTTCGCGCTCGCCACCGGCCTGGGCATCAACGCGATCGTCGCCGTCTTCGCGGCCACGCAGCTCACCTGGCCCGAGATCATGGGCCTGGTCGTGCTCGAGGGCCTGCTGATCACCGTGCTGGTGCTCACCGGCTTCCGCAAGGCCGTCTTCGAGGCCATCCCGGCGCAGCTCAAGACCGCGATCGCCGTCGGCATCGGCTTCTTCCTGGCGATCATCGGGCTCGCCGACGCCGGCATCATCCGCCCCGGCAACCCGCTGATCAGCTTCGGCGTGGGCGGTCAGCTCGCCGGCTGGCCGATGCTCGTCTTCGTCGTCGGCCTGTTGCTCATGAGCCTGCTGGTGGTCCGCCGGGTCAAGGGCGCGCTGCTCATCGGCATCGTGACGACGACGGTGCTCGCGATCGTCGTCGAGGCGATCGCCGGCGTCGGCCCGCGCTTCGGCGAGGACGGCGAGAACCCCCGCGGGTGGTGGCTGCAGGTACCGGCGCTGCCGGACGACGTCGTCGGCACCCCCGACTTCTCGCTGCTGGGCAACTTCTCGCTGTTCGGCGGGTTCGAGCGCATCGGCGTCGTCGCCGCCCTGCTGATCGTCTTCTCGATCATGATCGCCGACTTCTTCGACACCGTCGGCACGGTGACCGCCGTCGGCGCCGAGGGCGACCTGCTCGACGAGAACCGCAACCTCCCGAAGTCGCAGCCGGTCCTGCTCGTCGACTCGCTGGCCGCCGCCGCGGGTGGCGCGGGCAGCGTCTCGTCGAACACCACCTACATCGAGAGCACGGCCGGGGTCGCCGACGGCGCCCGCACCGGGCTGGCCAGCGTCGTCACCGGCGTGCTGTTCCTCGGCGCGGTCTTCTTCACGCCGCTGGTGGCGGTCGTGCCCGCCGAGGCCGCGGCCCCCGCGCTGGTGATCGTCGGCGCGCTGATGATCAGCCAGATCAAGAACCTGACCTGGGACGACATGTCCCTGGTCATCCCCGCGTTCCTGACGATCGCGCTGATGCCGTTCACCTACTCGATCACCAACGGCATCGGGGCCGGCGTCGTCAGCTTCGTGCTCCTGCGGGTGGCCGTCGGGAAGCGCCGGGAGATCCACCCGCTCATGTGGGTGGTGGCCCTGATGTTCCTCGTCTACTTCGCCCTCGAGCCGCTGCAGCAGCTGTTCTGAGCAGGCGCTGAGTTAGGCTAACGACCGTGAGCCGGACGACGCTGGACACCGCCGCGCTCGCCCACGAGCTGCGGCTGGCGGTCATGCGCTTCTCCCGGCGGCTGCGCAACCAGCGGGTGGACACGTCGGTGACGCTCACCCACCTCGCGGCGCTGTCGACGCTCAAGCGGCATGGCCCGATGAGCCCCGGGGAGCTGGCCGCCCACGAGCGGGTGCAGCCGCCGTCGATGACCCGCGTCGTCGTCGCCCTGGAGAACGCGGGGCTGGTCACCCGCACCCCGCACCCCACCGACGGCCGGCAGGTGATCATCGAGCTGACCCCGGCCGCCGAGGAGATGCTGTCGGCGGAGGCGCAGGCCCGCGAGGCGTGGCTGGCCTCCCGGCTGCAGGAGCTCACCGCCGAGGAGCGGGCGGTGCTGCGCGAGGCGGCCGAGATCATGGACAAGCTCGCCGGTGGGTGACCTGCACGAGCACTGACCCGCGGACGCCGCCCGAGCAGGGGAGCGGCATGTTCCGGGCCCTCCGGGTGCGCAACTTCCGCCGCTACGCCTCGGCCAACCTGCTCAGCCTGACCGGCACCTGGATGCAGCGCATCGGCCAGGACTGGCTGGTGCTGCAGCTCTCCGACGGCAGCGGCGTGGCGCTCGGGCTGATCACGGCGCTCCAGTTCGGCCCCTCGCTGCTGCTGAGCGCCTACGGCGGCGTCCTCGCCGACCGCTACCCCAAGCGCCGGCTGCTGGTCATCGCCCAGGCGCTCATGGGGCTGCTCGCGCTCGTGCTGGGCATCCTGGTCGCCACCGGGGCGGTGGCGCTGTGGCACGTGTTCGTGCTCGCCGGGCTGCTCGGCTCGGTCGCGGCCGTCGACGTCCCGGTGCGCCAGTCGTTCGTGCCGGAGATGGTCGGCCCCGCGCTGATCACCAACGCGGTCAGCCTCAACTCGACGATCTTCAACGGGGCCCGGCTGATCGGCCCGGCGCTGGCCGGGCTGCTCATCGGGGCCGCGTCGGGGAACACCGCACCGGCGTTCTTCCTCAACGCGGCGAGCTTCGCCTTCACCATCGCCGCCATCGCCGGGATGCGCGCCGACGAGCTCACCCCGAGCCCCCCGGTCGCCCGCGGCCGGGGGCAGCTGCGCGAGGGGCTGGCCTACACCAGGGCCCACCCCGACCTGCTGCTGGCGATGGGGCTGGCGTTCGTCCTGGGCACCTTCGGCTTCAACTACCAGGTGACCATCGCGCTGATGGCCCGCGAGACCTTCGGCCTGGGCGCGGAGGCGTTCGGGCTGCTGTCCACCTTCTTCGCGGTCGGGTCGCTGAGCGGCGCGCTGCTCTCCACGCGGCGAAGCGTCCGGCCGCGGCAGCGGTTCCTCGTCGGCTCGGCGGTGATCTTCGGTGCCTGCACCGTCGTCGCCGGGCTGATGCCCACCTACCTGGCCTTCGCCGCGCTGCTGGTGCCCACGGGGGCGGCGGCGCTGGTGTTCAGCGTGGCCAACAACAGCTTCGTCCAGCTCGGCGTCGACCCGCAGTACCGCGGCCGGGTCATGGCGCTCTACTTCATGTGCTTCATGGGCGGCACGCCGGTCGGTGCGCCGCTGATCGGCTGGGTCGCCGAGCGCTTCGGCGCCCCGTGGGGGCTCGTCCTCGGGGGCGGCGTCTGCGTGCTCGCCGGCGTCGTCGCCGCCGTCTGGCTGGCCCACCGCGGGTCGCTGCGGCTGACGGTGCAGCGCTCGCCGGTGCGGCTGCGCATCCGCCCCGCCGTCCCCTCCCCGCAGGTGCGCACGGTGGAGGAGCAGCTCAGCCAGGAGGTCCCCGGCCAGCAGTCGCGCTGAGCGATCCGCGCGTACCGTTCGCTGCACCGAACCGCCCGCGCCGAGGGGGCCATCGTGGTCGCGCTCCTCCAGCTCGTCGCACTGCTCGCCGCGTTCGCCGGCCTGGTCGCCGGCCTGGGTCCGCTGATCCGGATGATCGAGGCGTGGTCGGCGCGCCGGCACGCGGCCCGGCACTCCGCGCCGCCCGGGCGGTCGCTGCAGGTCGTCGCCGCGGACCTGCGGCGACTCGGCCGCCAGGTGGCGATGGTGCCCGCGGGCATGTCCATGGTCCGCCGCCGAGCGCTGCTGGCGGCCTACGACGACGTCCTCATCGAGGCGGCCGGGATGCTCGGGGTGGCCTCGGGGCTCGAGGAGGTGCCGGAGGGCCGGGCCCGCGAGGTGGAGCGGTTGCGGGTGGCCGCGGAGCTGCGCGCCGCCGGGCTGCAGGTGCCCCTCTGAACGCCGAGGGCACCCGCCGGCTGTTCTTCGCCGTCGATCCGCCCGACCCGGCCCGCCGCGATCTCGACCTCGCCCTGGGCCCGCTGCGCGACCTCCCGGGTGCCCCGCGCTGGGGCCGGCCCGAGCGCTGGCACCTCACCCTGCTGTTCCTCGGCGCCGTGCCCGAGCCGGTGGTGCCCGGGCTGGTCGCCGCGGCCGCGCCGGCGGTGGCCGCGACCCCGCCGATGGCGCTGCGGCTGGCCGGGGGAGGGCGGTTCGGCTCGCTGCGCAGGCCGCAGGTGGCGTGGGCGGGGCTGGAGGGCGACGTCGCCCCGCTGGTCGCGCTGGCCGGGCGGCTGGCCGAGGTCGCCCGCACCCTGGGGCTGCCCGTGGAGGACCGGCCGTTCCGGCCGCACCTGACGCTGGGGCGGTGGCGTCCCGGCCGGCCCGCCGACGGCGCCGTCCCCGACCGGCTGGCCGGCTACCGGGGGCCGGAGTGGCCGGTGCAGGAGATCCGGCTGTGGGAGAGCCGCCTCGGCCCGGCCCCCGCGTACACGGTCATCGCCGCCTGGCCCCTCGTGAGGTGATGGAACGGCCCCGTCGCAGGGGCCCGCGCCGAGCGTGCGAGGCGTGGGGGGCGACGGGGTCCTTCACCAGGCGTACTCCACGGGGGCGGGGCGGTAACCGGGGAAGATCTCGTCGAGGCGGGCCAGCGCGGCCTCGTCCAGGGTGACCTCCAGCGCCCGCAGCCCGCCCTCGAGCTGCTCCATCGTGCGCGGGCCCACGATCGGCGCGGTCACGGCCGGCTGGTGCAGCAGCCAGGCGACGCCGACGTCGGCCGGTGCGTGGCCCAGCTCCCGGCACAGCGCCTCGTACCGCTCCAGCGCCGGGCGGTGCTGCTCGATCCGCTTCTGGTTGCGCTCCTCGCTGCGCCGGGCACCCTCGGCCTTCTCCAGCGCGCCGGCGAGCAGGCCCCCGGCCAGCGGGCTCCACGGGATGACGCCGATGCCGAGGTGCTTTGCCGCGGGCAGCACCTCCAGCTCCACGTGCCGGGTCAGCAGGTTGTAGTGCGACTGCTCGCTGACCAGGCCGAGGAAGTGCCGGCGGTCGGCCGCGGCGTTGGCCGCGACCAGCTGCCACGCGGCGTGGTTGGACGACCCGACGTAGAGCACCTTGCCCTGGGCGACGAGCGTCTCGCAGGCCTGCCAGATCTCCTCCCACGGCGTCGCCAGGTCGACGTGGTGGAACTGGTAGAGGTCGATCCAGTCGGTGCCCATCCGGCGCAGCGAGGCCTCGCAGGCGCGCACGATGTTGCGGGCGGAGAGGAACGTGTCGTTCGGCCAGTCCGACATGCCGCCGTAGACCTTGGTGGCCAGCACGGTCTTCTCCCGCCGGCCGCCGCCCTGGCCGAACCAGCTGCCCAGCACCTCCTCGGTGCGGCCCTTGCCGGCGTCGAACCCGTAGACGTTGGCGGTGTCGAAGAAGTTGACCCCCTCGGCCAGCGCGCGGTCCATGATCGCGTGCGAGTCCGCCTCCTCGGTCTTCCAGCCGAAGTTCATGGTGCCCAGGCACAGCCGGGACACCTGCAGGCCGCTGCGGCCGAGGTGGGTGTAGTCCATGCCGACCACCCTGGCACCCTGTCCGACGTGCCGCAGAACGATGCCCAGGACCTCTCCGAGTTCGACGCCGCCACCACCGTGCGGCGGTCCGAGGGCGGCGGCTTCGTCGCCGACCTGCACCCGGGCTGGGACGTCGGCAGCGGCATCCTCAACGGCGGCTACCTGCTCGCCGTCACGGCGCGGGCCGCGCTCGCGGGCAGCCCCCACCCGCACCCGGTGGCCGTCTCGGCCAGCTACCTGCGCGCGACCCCGCCCGGGCCGGCCTCGCTGGCGGTCACGCCCGGCCCGGCCGGCCGCACCCTGGCGCACACCGGCGTCGTCCTCAGCGGCCCGGCGGGGCCCACGCTCAGCGTGCAGGTGACGACGGCGGCGCTCGGCGACGACGCCCCGCTGCGCTCGGTGCCGATGCCCGACGTCCCGCCGGTGGACGAGTGCATGGACGCCGCACCGGGCGCGGAGATGGGCGGGCACCCCGTCCCGGCGGTCGGGCTGCGCCACCGCGTGGAGACGCGGCTGGACCCCGCCACCGCCGGGTGGGCGCTGGGCAACCCGTCGGGGGAGCCGGTGATGCGGGCCTGGCTGCGGCTCGCCGACGGCCGCGAGCCCGACCCGCTGGCGCTGCTGCTGTTCGCCGACGTGCTGCCGCCGACGAGCTGGTCGATGGGGCTCATGGGCTGGGCGCCCACGGTGCAGCTGCAGGTGCTCGTCCGGGCGCTGCCGGCGCCGGGGTGGTGCCTGGCCGAGGCCCGGGCCAACGAGGTCGCCGGCGGCTGGCTGGACGAGGAGTACCGGATCTGGGACTCCACCGGCCGGCTGGTCGCGCAGAGCCGGCAGCTGGCGCGCGCCCCGCGGTAGTCAGCCCTGCGGCAGCTCCACCTCGCCGGTGAGGTACCGCTGGACGGTGGGGCCGACCGCCGCCACCAGTTCCTCCGGGGTGGCCGTGGCCAGCGGCTCCACCCGCAGCACGTAGCGGGCCATCACCACCCCGATCAGCTGGCTCGCGACGAGCGCCCCGCGCGCTGTGCGCTCCTCCGGGGTCGCGTCCAGCGTGGCCACGACCCGGCGCAGCACCTGCGAGACCAGGAACTCGCGCAGCAGCTTCGCCGTCCACTCGTTGCTCACCGCGGAGCGGACGAGGGCGAGACCCGCGGGCCGGGCCGGGCCGTCCCACACCCGCAGCAGCATGCGGACGACGTTGGCGCCGAGCTCGTCGCGGCCGCCGGCGAGCACCTCGGGGAGGAACTCGGCCGGGTTCGCCGGCGCCTCGATCGCGGCGAGGAACAGCTGGTCCTTGCTGCCGAAGTAGTGGTGCACCAGCGCCGGGTCGACGCCGGCAGCGGTCGCGATGGCGCGGATCGAGGCGCCGTCGAAGCCCCGTTCGGCGAAGGCGGCGCGGGCCGCGGCCAGCACCGCCTCGCGGGTGTCGGGCCGGCCGGGGCGCCGGCCGGGAGGACGACGGGAACGGGGGGTCAGCTGGTCCTCCTCCGCAGGGTGGCCGCCGCCAGCGCGAGGGCGAGCAGCGCGGCGCCGGTGACGACGCCGACGTCGGCCCACATCCTGCCGGTCGCCGCGGGGGAGCTGCCGAGCTCCTGCAGGGCGTCGACGGCGTAGGTCAGCGGCAGGACGTCGCTGACCGCCTGCAGCCACCCCGCCATCTGCTCGCGCGGCACCAGCAGCCCGCACAGGAAGAACTGGGGCAGCACGACCACCGGCATGAACTGCACCGCCTGGAACTCGCTGCGGGCGAAGGCGCTGGCCAGCAGCCCCAGAGCCACGCCGAGGACGGCGTCGGCGACGGCGATGAGCACCACCAGCGGCAGCGGCCCGGCGATGTCGAGGTCGTACAGCGTGACGGCGACGGTCACCGTGATCACCGCCTGCGCGGCGGCCGCGAGCCCGAACGCCGTCCCGTAGCCCAGCAGCAGGTCCAGCCGCGACTGCGGCGTGGTGAGCAGCCGCTCGAGCGTGCCGGAGGTGCGCTCGCGGAGCATCGCGATGCTGGTGACCAGGAACATCACGACGAACGGGAAGATGCCGAGCATCGTCAGCCCGACCCGGTCGAAGGTGCTCGGCTGCCCGGGCGGCGCGGGCACGTCGGCCCACAGCAGAGCCAGCAGGCCCAGCAGCAGGCTGGGCAGCACCAGCATCATGGCGATCGTCCGGTGGTCGTGCCGCAGCTGGCGCAGCACCCGGCCGGTCGTGGCGGCGGTGAGCCGGGGGCTGAGCCGGGCAGGGGCCGCGGTGGTCATGCCGCCACCTCCTCGCGGGCGCGGATGAGCCGGAGGAAGGCGTCCTCCAGGTCGTCGGTGCCCGCCTCGGCGCGGACCTCCGCCGGGGTGGCGTCGGCCAGCAGGGCGCCGTCGCGCAGCAGGAGCAGCCGGTCGCAGCGCGCCGCCTCGTCCATGACGTGGCTGGAGACCAGCAGGGTGGCGCCGGCGGCGGCCAGGGCGTGGAACCTCTCCCAGAGCTCCACCCGGAGCACCGGGTCCAGCCCCACGGTGGGCTCGTCGAGCACCAGCACCTCGGGCTCACCGACCAGCGCGCAGGCCAGCGAGGCGCGGCCGCGCTGCCCGCCGGAGAGGTCCTCGACCAGCTGCCCGGCGGCAGCGGCCAGGCCGACGGCGGCGACGGCGGCGTCGGCCTCCTTCGCGCCGCGGCCGTGCAGGGCGGCGAAGTAGCGGGCGTTCTCGCGCACGGTGAGGTCGGCGTAGACGCTGGGCGCCTGCGTCACGTACCCGACCCGGCTGCGCAGGGCGGGGGAGCCGGCCGGCTCCCCGAGCACGGTGACCGTGCCGGAACGGACCACCTGCACGCCGACGACGGCCCGCATCAGCGTGGTCTTCCCGCTTCCGCTCGGGCCGAGCAGGCCGGTCACCTGCCCCGGCGGCACAGTGGTGGACAGGCCGTCGAGCACCCGGCGGTGGCCGCGGTCGACGACGAGATCGGTGACGGTGACGGCGGCGTCCATGCCGGGCCTCCCGCGATTCAACAGATGATGAATTCAACGGTAGGTGAGTTCTGCGCGCGGCGTCAACGGGTGAGCGCGCGGCCCAGCGCCGTGCCCGAGGACCAGGCGCTCTCCACCTTCGCCGGGGCGTGCCAGCCGTCGCCGCAGAGCCCGATCCCGCCGGCCAGGCCGAACGGCTCCTCCCGCGGGGCGGCCGGCCGGGCGAACGTCCAGCGGTGGACCTCCGTCCAGGCGGGCTCCGCGTCGATGCCCAGGGCCGACCGCACGGCGGCGACCACGGCCGGCACGGCGGCGGCGGGGTCCTCGAGGTGCGCGGCGGCCAGCGCGGCGGTGGTGTGCGCGACCAGCACCGGTGCGCCGTCCCCGCGGCGGTCGCCGTCGTCCGCGATCCACTCCACGGCCGGGTCGTCGTGCACGAAGGCGCCGTGCAGGTCGGCCGGCCAGCGGCGGGCGTCCCAGCCGAGCACCACCGCCAGGGCCGGCTGCCAGCTCTCCGCGGCGGCCAGGCGCCCCGCCGGGCTCGACGGGTCCAGCAGCCGCGCGGCCTGGGGCCCCGGCATGGCGAGGACGGCGGCCGCCACCGCCCGCCCGTCGACGGCCGGGCCGGTCGTCACCTCCCGCACGGTCGTGCCGGGCCGGACGGGCAGGCCGGCGGCGAGATCGGCGGCCAGGCTGCGGGACCCGCCCGGCGTCCCGTACCGCAGCGGCCCGGACTTCCGGTCCCGCAGGCCGTCCGGTCCGGCGACCGCGAAGGTGTCCGTCCAGGGGCGGGCCAGCCCGCGATCCACCCAGCCCGCGACCACGGCGGCGAAGGGGGAGCCCTCGCCCGCGGTGAGGTAGGAGGCGCCGAGGTCGACCGGGCGGCCGCGCACCGTGCGCGAGGCCAGCCGCCCGCCCGGGGCGCGCCCCCGGTCGAGCACCTCGACGGCGCGGCCGGCGTCCCGGAGGACGCCGGCGCAGGCCAGGCCGGCGATGCCGGCGCCGATCACGGTCACGGGGGAGCTGTCGGGAGCCACGGCTCGATCCTGGGGGCCGGGACCCGCCGCCGCCCGCCCGGCAGAATCACCGGGGTGCCCGAGACCATCACCGACCCGGCCGACGAGCGGGTGGCCGACTTCCGCGACCTGAAGGCGGGGGACCGCCCAGCGGGCACCCCGCGGGGCACGGGGGCGGTGATCGTCGAGGGCGTGCCCGCGGTGCAGCGGCTGCTGGCCTCCCCGTACCGGGTGCGGGCGGTGCTCGGGGTGCCCGGGCGGGTGGCCGCGCTGGGGCTGCCCGACGACGTCCCGGCCTACGAGGCGGACAAGTGGGTGCTGTCGGAGGTCATCGGGTTCCGGCTGACCCGTGGCGTCGTCGCCTCGGCCGACCGCCGTCCGCCCGCCGACCTGGACGCCCTGCTCGCCGGGCCCGACCCCGCGGCGCCCCGGCGGCTGGCCGTCCTCGAGGCGCTCAACGACGCCGAGAACCTCGGCTCGATCGCCCGCTCGGCGGTGGCCCTGGGCGTGGACGGCCTGCTGCTGGACCCGCGCTGCGCCGACCCGCTGTACCGCCGGTCGGTGCGGGTCTCGATGGGGCACGTGCTGGCCCTGCCGTTCGCCGTGCTGCCCGACTGGCCGGCCGGGCTGGAGCGGCTGCACGACGCCGGCTACCTCACCGTCGCGCTCACCCCCGCCGCCGACGCGGTGGACCTCGGTGACGTCGACGCCCGGGCGCACCCGCGCACCGCGGTGCTGCTGGGGGCCGAGGGGCCCGGGCTCACCCCGGAGGCGCAGGCCGCCGCGCGGGTGCGGGCGCGGATCCCGATGCGGAGCGGGGTGGACTCCCTCGGCGTCGCCGCCGCGGCGGCCGTGGCGTTCGCGACGCTGCGCTAACGGCCGGGCGTCAGCCGCGCAGCGAGAAGCGGGCCAGCAGCGCGCGGGCCTGCTCGGCGTGCGCCGGGTGGCACATGACGTCGTACCGGCTGGCGACGATCTTGTTGGTGCTGGTGAAGTCGCGCTTCCCGCGGGTGGCCGCGTAGCCCATCCCGCCGAATGCGGCGCCGAAGGCCAGACCGATCAGCAGGCCGGTCAGCACCGAGCCGATCCAGCCGGAGCCGTCGGGGGCGAAGATGCCCAGCAGGAGACCGACGAACAGACCCCACCAGGCACCGGCCGCGGCGCCGGCGGCGATGGCGCGGCCCATCGTCATGCGGCCGGTCACCGTCTCGACCATGCGGAGGTCGGTCCCGATGATGGTCACGTTCTCGACCGGGAACTTCTCGTCGGAGAGGTGGTCGACGGCGGCCTGGGCCTGCTCGTAGCTGTCGTAGGACCCGACCTGCACGCCGCCGAGCGGCATCGACACCGAAGCACTCATGCCGGGTCAACTACCCAGCCGGGCGGGGTGTTCCACGCGGGGCCGCTCAGCGGTTGCGGCGGACCCCGAAGACGATGTCCTCCCACGCCGGGATGCGGGCGCGCGGGTCCTCGTCGTCGTCGCCGCCGGCGCTGCCCCGGCTCAGCACCACGGTGTCGTGCTCGGCGACCTCGTCCAGCAGCGCGGCCATCGACTCCTCGTCCGCGGGGGTGCCGTCGGGGGCGTGCACGTCGCGCACGTGCGCGTCCTCGGCCGGCGGCGGCTCCGGGCTGCGCACCACCTGCACGGGGCGGTTGCGCGGCGCCGGCGCGGGCTGGCCGGCCGGCACCTCGGGGACGACGCGCACCAGGCGGGTGCCCTCGGCGAAGTCGGTCGTCGCGGCGTCGTGCGGGGAGACGGTGCGGGAGGGGAGGTCGAAGGTCCACCGGGCGGTGCCGGACTTCGCCCCCGCGCGCCACTCGCCGGTGACCACCCAGGCGCCGTCCTCGTCGCGGTAGGCGTCCCACCGGACGGCGTCGATGTCGGTGTCGATGAGCCGCAGCCGCTCGACCATGAACTGCTGGAGCGCCGCACCCGGCGCGCCCTCGGTGAGCCGGACGCGCGCCTCGCGGGCCTGCGTGGCCACCCGCTCGCGCTCCTGCAGCACCGGGTGGGCGAAGCGCATGATGCGCTCGACCCGGGCACCGGTCGCGGCGGCGACCTGCTCGGGCGTCTCGCCGGCGCGGATGCGGGACTGGATCACCCGCGGCGGCAGCTCGGTGCCGAGGTCGACGTCGATCTGGGTGAGGCGGCGGGCGTCGCCGCGGGCGGCCGCGCGCACGCGCTCGTCGATCGGCAGCTCGAAGCGCTCGCCCTCGGGGTGGTCGGGGCTGTCGGCGACGAGGACGAGGCTCTTCCCGTCGTCGGAGAGTGCCACGAGGCGCAGCGTGCGCATGGGCGACCTCCTGCAGCCGGCGCGGCGGGCCCGGACGAGACCCCGGTGGCCGAGGTTATCCGCACCGGTCGCGCGCGGCACGCAGGCGCCCCGGCGTGGCGCGGGCCGCCGCGTCGCCCGGGAGAGGGTGCGGCCGGGCCCGGCGCACGCCGATGACAGCGCTGACACGTGCCCGGAACGCGCCCCCGCCACCGTGGGGCTCGCCGGAGGCACCGCACCGAGCCGAGGAGGAGCGATGGCCGGTCCCGAGACCCAGCAGTGGACGGCCGCGCCCGCCGGCGGCCCCGCGCTGCCGGCGCTCGCCCCGCCGGAGGCGCTGCCGGCCGCGGTGCGCCGCGCCGTCGCCGGGATCGCCGGCGCCACCGCCGCCTGGTGCCCCGCGCCGTCCCCCGACGGGCGCCGCGTCGCCTACGTCACCGACCGCTCCGGCCTGCCCCGGCTGGAGGTGGCCGCGCTGGACGGCAGCACCCCGCCGGTCCAGGTGTCGGGCGCCGACCAGGAGGTCATCTCGGTCTCCTGGTCGCCCGACGGAGAGCGGCTGGCCTACCTGGTCAGCCCCGGCGGCTCCATCTGCGCGGAGCTGCACGTCGTCCACCCCGACGGCTCGGGGCGGGCGCTGGTGGCCGGCGCGGACCCGCGCGCGGCGGTCTTCGCCGGGTGCTGGGTGGGGTCGCGGCACTACGCGTGCTCGATCGCCCCCGGCTCCGGCCCGGACGCCGACGTGGTGGTGGTCGACGTGGTCACCGGGGAGCGGCGGACCCTGGCCTCCGGCGGTTTCCTCGCCGTCACCGCGGTCTCCGCCGACCGGCGCACCGTCCTGGCCCGGCGCGGCCCGCGCGCCTACCGGCACGTCGTCGTCATCGACGTCGCCACCGGCATCCAGCGGAGGGTGCTGCCGCTGGACGCCCCCGGCGGGATCGCCTCCGAGGACGGCCGGTTCGCCGACGGCGGGACCACCGTGCACGTGCGCGCCGCGCTGCCCGGCCCGCCGGGGGCCGACCGCGCCGGCCTGGTCGCCGTCCCGCTCGACGGGGACGGCGTGCCGGGCCGCGGCCGGGTCGTGCTGCAGCGCCCCGACGCCGACCTCGACGGCTACGTGGTGCGCGCCGACGGCACGGTGCTCGCGGTGTGGAACGCCGACGGGGTCAGCGAGCTGTGGCTGCACGCCCGCACCGACGGCTCCGTGGTGCGGCGGATCGCGCTCCCGGAGCCCGTCCTCTCGGGCTGGGCGCCGGCGCCCGGCGGCGACGCGCTCGTCGCCGAGCTCTCCGGCCCCCGCTCGCCTCGGGGCCTGTGGCGGGTGCCGCTGGACGGCGCCCCCGCCCGGCCGCTGCCCTGCTCGCTCCCGCGTCCGCAGGTGCCCGGCCTGGTCGAGCCGGTGCGCCACGAGTACCTCACCCCCGACGGCCTCCGGCTCTCCGGCTGGCTGTACGTCCCCGAGGGCAGCCTCGGCCCCAACCGCACGGTGGTCAGCTTCCACGGCGGGCCCGAGGGGCAGGCCCGGCCGAACTGGTCGCCGATCACGCAGAGCATGGTGGCCGCCGGGCTCACCGTCTTCGCCCCGAACGTGCGGGGGTCGGGCGGGTTCGGCCGCGCCTTCCTGACCGCCGACGACGGGCCGGCGCGGGAGTCCTCGTTCGCCGACGTCCGGACGACGGTCGACGAGCTGGTGACCGCTGGCATCGCCGCCCCCGGCCGGGTCGGCGCGCACGGGTGGTCCTACGGCGGCTACCTGACCCTGGTCGCGCTCACCCGCTGGCCCGAGCTGTTCGCCGCGGGCACCACGCTGGCCGGGATGAGCGACCTGCGGACCTTCTTCGCCGGCACCGAGCCGTGGATGGCGGCGGCCTCGGTGACCGAGTACGGCGACCCGGTCGCCGACCGCGAGCTGCTGGCCGGGCTCTCGCCGATGACGGCGCTGGACCGGCTCACCGCGCCGGTGCTGCTGGCCCACGGGGACCGCGACACCAACGTGCCGGTCGCCGAGTCGGTGCAGGCGCACCAGGCGCTGCAGGCGCGCGGCGCCCCCGCCGACCTGCTGCTGTTCCCCGGCGAGGGCCACGCGATCGTGGGACGCGAGCACCTGGTGGAGCTGGGCGAGCGGCTCGCGGCCTGGTTCGATCGGTGGTTGTGAGCGGGGAACTCTTCGCCGGCTACCCCACCGACCGGACCGACGAGGCCGTCGGTGCCGACGGCCGGCTGCGCGACGGGTGGGCCGGGCCGGTCGCCGCCCTGGAGCGGCTGGGCGCGGCCGGGCTGGCGGTCGCGGAGGAGGAGCTGGCGCGGCTGCGGCAGGAGCGGGGCGTCGTCGTCGGCACCTGGGTGGACGGGCGGCAGCAGCTGCGGCCGGTGCCGCTGGACCCGGTGCCGCGGCTGCTCGACGCCGCGACCTGGCGGGCGCTGTCGGCCGGCGTGGCCCAGCGGCACCGGGCGCTGAACGCCTTCCTCGCCGACGCCTACCGGCCGGCCGGCCGCCGGCGGAGCGACCCCGACCGGGCGGCCGAGATCGTGCGGGCCGGCGCCGTGCCCGAGTGGGCGGTGGCCCACGGCCCCGGGCGCGACCCCGAGGCGGTCTCCCGCGCCTGGCCCGGGCAGCCGCGCGCGACCGTCGCCGCGGCCGACCTCGTCCGGACGGAGGGTGGTCGCTGGGCGGTGGTCCGCGACCACCTGCGCGCGCCCTCGGGCATCGGGTACGCGCTGGCCGACCGGGAGTGCGCCCGGGCGGTGCTGCCGCAGCTCGTGGCCGGCGCCGGCGACCGCCTCCGCGACCCCGCCGACGCCGTCCCGCTGCTGGCCGCCGCGCTGGCCGACGCGGCACCCCCCGGCGTCCCCGGGCCCCGCACCGCCGTGCTCACCCAGGGCGAGAGCGACGCCGCCTGGTTCGAGCACCGGGTCCTCGCCGAGGCGCTGGACGCCCCGCTGGTGCGCGCCGGCGACCTGTGGCCGCGCAGCGACGGGGGGGTGGAGGCGGTCGTCGACGGCGGACGCGTGCCGGTCGACGTCCTCTACCGGCGCTTCGACGACGCGCTGCTCGGCGCCTACCCGACCGGCGCGGGCGTGCCGCTGGACCTCGCGCTGACCGAGGCGGTGCGGGCCCGGCGGCTCGGCCTGGCCAACGTGCCCGGCAACGCGGTGGCCGACGACGCGGCCGGCTACGCCTGGGTTCCGGCCATGATCCGCTTCTACCTCGGCGAGGAACCGCTGCTGGGCTCCGCGCGGACCTGGGTGCTCGCCGACCCGGCCGCGTGGGCGGAGGTCGCCGACCGGTTGCACGAGCTCGAGGTGGAGTCCGTCGCCGGGTACGGCGGCCGGCGCGTGGTGCACGGCCCGTCCTGCCCGCCGGCCGGGCTGGCCGCGCTGCGGGACGAGATCGCCGCCGCCCCGCACCGGTTCGTCGCCCGGGAGCCGCTGGCGCCGTCCACCGCTCCGGCGCTGGCCGGTGCATCCCTGCGGCCCCGGCCGGTGGGGCTGCGGCTGTTCTCCGTCGCCGGGAGCACCACGACCACGCTGCCGCTGGGGCTGACCCGGGTGGGCGGGGCCGACCTGCTCGGCAAGGACACCTGGCTGCTGCGCTGACGGCGCCCCGGCTCAGCCGGGCGCGCGCACCGCCGACCGGATGCGGACCGTCGTCCCCTCCGGGCTGGGGACGGCGGTGACCTCGGCGAAGGCGCTCATCAGCGTGGAGCCGCGGCCGCGGTCCATGCTCGGCACCCGCTCCCGCCACTGCCCGTGGTCGCGCACCGTGATCTCGACGACGCCGCCCTCGACGAGGGCGGCCACCTCGACGACCGGCTCGGTCGGGTCCTGGGCGTGCTCGATCGCGTTGCTGGCCGCCTCGCAGGCGGCCAGGAGCAGGTCGTAGGCCTGCTCCTCACCGACCCCGGCGTCGGCCAGCAGCGCGCGCAGCCGCCGGCGGACCACGGGGATCGACGACAGCGCCGAGGGCAGCCGCCAGTGCGCGCGGGGGCCGCCGCCGGGCGCATCCCCGGTCCGCGGGGCCGGCACCGGGTCCGCGCCGGGCCGCTCCACGTGCGTGCCGGCCAGGGGCGCCGGCAGCGGGGAGGTCGCCGGCCGGGGCGGGGTGGCGACGTCGCGGGGGCCTGCCGGAGCCACCGCGCGGCCGGCCGCCCGCTCCACCGCCACCCGCACGCGGGCGAGCAGCTCGGCGGCGCGGAAGGGCTTGGCCAGGTAGTCGTCGGCCCCGGCCTCCAGCCCCTCGACCGAGGCCTCCTGCCCGGCGCGGGCGGTCAGCACGATCACCGGGAGATCGCGGGTGGCGGGGTCCGACCGCAGCTCCCGGAGCAGCTCGAACCCGTCGACCCGCGGCATCATCACGTCGGTGAGCACGAGCGCCGGGCGCCGGGCGGCCACCGCGGCCAGCGCCTCCGCGCCGTCGGCCGCCGTGCGCACCGCCCAGAACGGCTGCAGCAGGCGGGTGAGGTAGCCGCGCATGTCGGCGTTGTCGTCGACGACCAGCACGTCGGCCGCGTCGGGGGGACCGGCCGGCCGCGCCGCGGGGCGGGTCCCCTCCAGCTCCCAGCCCTCGGCCTCGCCGCGGGCGGCGTCGGAGGGGACGACCGCGCGGCCCTCGGCGGCGTCGGGCTCGCCGAAGGGCAGCGCCACGGCGAAGGTGCTGCCCCGTCCCGGCTCGCTGGTCACCGTGACCGTGCCGCCGTGCAGTGCGGCCAGCTCGTGCACCAGGGCCAGGCCGATGCCGGTGCCCTCGCGGGTGCGGGCGGCGGCGCCGGCGACGCGGTGGAAGCGCTGGAACAGCCGGGGGAGCTCCTCGGCGACGATGCCCACGCCGGTGTCGGCGACGGTGAGCTCGAAGCGGTCGCCCGCACCGCGGAGGGCGACGTCGATCCCGCCCACGAAGGTGTACTTCACCGCGTTGGCGAGGAGGTTGACGACGATCTTCTCCCACATGCGGGGGTCCACGTGGGCGGGGCGGTCCAGCGGCGGGCAGTCGACGGTCAGGCGCAGCCCGGCCCGCTCGGCGGCCGACCGGAAGATGCCGGCCAGCTCGGCGGTGAAGGCGGCCACGTCGGTCGGCACCCGCACCGGAGCGGCCCGCCCGGCCTCGATGCCGGCGAAGTCCAGCAGGTCGTCCACGAGGCGGCGCAGCCGGCGGCCGTTGCGCACGGCGAGGGTGACCTGCTCCCGCACGTCCCCGGTCAGCCCGGCGTCCGGGTCGTCGAGCACGTCCTGGAGCGGGCCGAGCAGCAGGGTCAGCGGGGTGCGCAGCTCGTGGCTGACGTCGGCGAAGAACGTCGTCTTGGCGCGGTCGAGCTCCGCGAGCGACTCGGCCCGCTGCCGCTCGCCCTCGAACGCGCGGACGGTGCCGAGCGCGCCGGCGAACTGGCCGGCCACCAGCTCGTGGAAGGTGCGGTGCTCGGCGTCCAGGGCCCGGTTGGGCGACCTGCCGAGCACGAGCAGGCCCGCGGGCTCGGCGTCCCGGCCGGCGTGCAGCGGCAGCACGACGGCGTCGGTCACCGGGTCGCCCCACGGGCCACCGGCCACACCCAGCGAGGGGACGGGCGGCAGCACGGTGGCCGCAACGCCCTCCTCGGGTAGCAGCCCCTCGTCGATCCCGGTCACCGCCACGCGGGCGAAGGCGCCCTCGCCGGTGGCCAGGTAGACCGCGGCGAAGGGGACGTCCAGCGGGTCCTCGCCGAGGGCGGCGCACATGCTCGCGACCGTCTGCCGCGCATCGCCCAGCTGCCCGCCCGCGACCGACAGCGAGTGCAGCAGCCGCTGGCGGCGCGCGGCCAGCAGCTCGCCGGTCACCTCGGTGCAGACGGCGTGCATGCCGGCGACCCGGCCGTCGTCGTCGAAGGCCGGTGCGTGGGAGACGGTGAAGTAGGTCTCCTCCCGGTAGCCGGCGCGCTCGAGCAGCAGCAGCAGACCGGGCAGCCAGGAGGCCTCGCAGGTGGCCATGGCGTGCTCGACCGGGGGGCCCAGGGCGTCCCAGCCCTCGGCCAGCGTCTGCCGGATGTCCTGGCCGATCGCCGGGTGCTTCGCGCCGATGAGGGGCGCGTACGCGTCGTTGTAGAACTGCAGGAAGTCCGGGCCCCAGGTCAGGACCATGGGGAACTTCGACACCAGCACCGTGCGCACGGCGAACCGCAGGCTCGCCGGCCAGCTCGCGACCGGGCCGAGCGGGGTGCTCGACCAGTCGAGGGCGGCCATGATCCGGCCGGTCTCGCCGCCGGCGGCGAAGAGCTCCCCGCCGTCCGCGCCCGCAGGCACACCGGGACCCACACCCACCTCCACCGAGGAACCACGTCCGACGCCCGGTCGGGCCTCCCGACCGGCTCCACCCCGCAGCGGCCGCCCTAGAGCCGCTCCACCACGTGGTCGATGCAGGCCGTCAGCGCCTGCACGTCGTCCGGGTCGACGGCGGGGAACATCCCCACCCGCAGCTGGTTGCGGCCGAGCCGGTGGTAGGGCTCGACGTCGACGACGCCGTTGGCGCGCAGCGTCGCCGCCACGGCCGCGGCGTCGACGGACGGGGCGAGGTCGACGGTGCCGACGACGTAGCTGCGGTGCTCCCGCTCGGCGACGAACGGGGTGGCGTACGCCGACCGCTCGGCCCAGCCGTAGAGCCGCGAGGAGGACTCGCGGGTGCGCTCGACGGCGGCGGACAGCCCCCCGAGAGAGAGCAGCCAGTCGATCTGGTCGGCCAGCAGGAAGAGCGTCGCGACCGCCGGGGTGTTGTAGGTCTGGTCCTTCGCGGAGTTGTCGACGGCGATCGACAGGTCCAGGAAGGCGGGCACCCAGCGGCCCGAGCCCTTGATCTCGGCGATCCGCTGCAGCGCGTCGGCCGACATCAGCGCGATCCAGAGGCCGCCGTCGGAGCCGAAGGACTTCTGCGGCGCGAAGTAGTAGACGTCGGTCTGCGAGACGTCGACCGGGAGGCCGCCGGCGCCGGAGGTGGCGTCGACCAGCACCAGGGCGTCCTCGGTCCCGCTGGGGCGCGAGATCGGGGCCATGACGCCGGTGGAGGTCTCGTTGTGCACCCAGGCGTAGGCGTCGACGCCGGGCGTGGCGACCGGCAGGGCGAGCGAGCCGGGTTCGGCGGTGACGACCACGGGCTCGCCGAGGAACGGTGCCTCGGCAGCCGCCGCGGCGAACCGGGCGGAGAACTCCCCGAAGGAGCCGAAGGCGGCGCGGTCGCGGATCAGCCCGAACAGCGCGGCGTCCCAGAACGCGTTGGTCCCGCCGTTGCCGAGCACCACCTCGTAGCCGTCGGGGAGGTCGAACAGCTGGGTCAGCCCCTCCCGGACCCGGCGGACCAGGGCCTTCACCGGCGCCTGGCGGTGGGAGGTGCCCATGACCGCGGCCCCCTCGCCGGCCAGGGCGCGCAACGCCGCCGGTCGCACCTTGGACGGCCCGCTCCCGAACCGGCCGTCGGCCGGCAGCAGCGCGGCGGGGATCGTGACGGTCACTGCAGCGCTGCCTCCGAGTTCAGCCGACCTGGCCCTGCTGCAGGGACCCGCCGCGAGCGTGCGAGCGGTGGGGGGGCAGCAGCGTCCTTCTGCCTCCAGGGCCCCACGCCGAGCTTGCGAGGCGTGGGGTGGAGGGTGGTCCTTCATCAGGACGGCTGGGCGGCCTTGGTGTTGATGGTGTCCCAGCCGTCGACGGCATCGGGCTTGCGCGGCGCCGGGCCGATGTAGCGGGCCGACGGGCGCACCAGGCGGCCGGTGTTCTTCTGCTCGAGGATGTGCGCGCACCAGCCGGCGGTGCGGGCGCAGGTGAACATCGAGGTGAACATGTGGCTCGGGACCTCGGCGAAGTCGAGGACGATGGCCGCCCAGAACTCCACGTTCGTCTCCACCGGCCGGTCGGGGCGCCGCTCGCGCAGCTCCTTGAGGGCGGCGTTCTCCAGGGCCAGGGCGGCCTCGAAGCGCGGCGCGCCGAGCTCCTGGGCCGAGCGGCGCAGCACGCGGGCGCGCGGGTCCTCGGCGCGGTAGACCCGGTGGCCGAAGCCCATCAACCGCTCCTTGCGGTCGAGCAGGTCCTTCACGTACTTCTCGGCGTCGCCGGTCTTCTCGACGTCGTCGAGCATGTGCAGCACCCGGGAGGGGGCGCCGCCGTGCAGCGGGCCGGACATGGCGCCGATGGCCCCGGACATCGCGGCGGCGACGTCGGCGCCGGTGGAGGCGATGACGCGGGCGGTGAACGTCGAGGCGTTCATGCCGTGCTCGGCGGCGGAGGTCCAGTAGGCGTCCACCGCGGCCACGTGGCGGGGGTCGGGCTCGCCGCGCCAGCGGACCATGAACCGCTCGACGATCGTCTCGGCCTCGTCGATCCGGCTCTGCGGGACGGCGGGGACGCCGATGCCGCGGGCGGACTGGGCGACGTAGGACAGCGCCATCACCGCGGCGCGGGCCAGCTGGTCGCGCGCCTCCTCGGCGCTGATGTCCAGCAGCGGGCGGTAGCCCCAGAACGGGGCGAGCATCGCCAGGGCGGCCTGGACGTCGACGCGGACGTCGCCGCTGTGCACCGGGATCGGGAACGGCTCGGCCGGGGGCAGGCCGGGGCCGAACTTGCCGTCGACCAGCAGTGCCCAGACGTTGCCGAAGGTGACCTTGCCGACCAGGTCCTCGATGTCGACGCCGCGGTAGCGAAGCGCACCGCCGTCCTTGTCCGGTTCGGCGATCTCGGTCTCGAAGGCGATGACGCCTTCCAGGCCGGGTACGAAGTCGTCGGCCATCTCGCCAGCTCCTCTGCGCGCGGGACCCACGTGCGCGCGGGGACCGGCGCACGGTTGCCTGCCGACCCTAGGCCGTCCGGCCCCGCCCGGCACAAGCGGGGCGGGGCGGACGCCCTCCCGCGCCGTCCGGCGGGCCCGGTGCCAGCATGTCGGCGTGCCCGATCTGACCCGCATGCGCAACGACTACACCCTCGGTCGGCTGCGCGAGGACGAGCTCGCCCCGACCTGGGTCGAGCAGTTCGACCGCTGGTTCGCCGACGCCGTCGCGGCGGAGCTCCCCGAGCCGAACGCCGTCGTGGTGGCGACCGCCGACGCCGACGGGGCCCCGGACGCCCGGGTGGTGCTCATGAAGGGGTACGACACCGACGGCATCGTCTTCGGCACCAGCTACGCCTCGGCCAAGGGGGCGCAGCTGGCGGTGAACCCCCGCGCCGCGCTGGTCTTCCCGTGGCACGCGCTGCAGCGCCAGGTGCGGGTGGCCGGCCGGGTGGAGCGGATCGGCGACGCCGCGTCCGACGGGCTGTGGGACCCGCGCCCGCGCGGGTCGCAGCTGGCCGCCGTCGCCTCGGTGCAGTCGACCGTCGTCGACTCCCGGCAGGAGCTCGAGGAGCGCGTGCGGCTGCTCGACGAGCAGACGCCCGACGGCCCGCTGCCGCGCCCGGAGGAGTGGGGCGGCTACCGGGTGGTGCCCGAGCGGGTGGAGTTCTGGCAGGGCGGGGCGGACCGGTTGCACGACCGGCTGCGGTTCGTCCGGGACACCGCCGAGGGCGGGGGCTGGATCATCCAGCGGCTCGCCCCGTGAAGGACCCCGCTGCCCCCCTGCAGCGGGGCCGCACCAGAGGACCGGTGCCGCGGTGAGCCAGCCCGTCGACCCGGTCGAGGGCGGGGCGCCGGTCGAGGAGCCGGTGCCGGAGCGGGTGCGCCGGCGCGGCTGGGCGATCGACACGACGCCGCTGCGCGACCCCCGCTACCGGCGGCTGTTCTGGGGCATCGCCACCACCACGATCGGCCAGCAGATGACGCTGGTGGCCGTCCCCTTCCAGGTCTACCTGCTGACCGGCTCCTCGTTCATGGTGGGCGTGACCTCGGTGGTGGCGCTGGTCCCGCTGATCGTCTTCGGGCTCCTGGGCGGGGCGATCGCGGACGCCATGGACCGCCGGCGGCTGCTGGTGGTCACCTCGGTCGGGGCGGCGGTGACCAGCGCGCTGCTCGCCGCGCAGGCGCTGCTCCCGGGCGGCGGGAACCTGGTCCTGCTGTGGGTGCTGACGGCGGCGGTCTCCGCCTTCACCGCGGTCAACTCGCCGACCCGCTACGCCGTCATCCCGGCGCTGGTCGGCACCGACCGCGTGCCCGCCGCCAACGCGCTGGCCATGACCGTCCGGCAGATCGGCGTGATCGTGGGCCCGCTGCTCGCCGGGCTGCTGATCGGCCTCGGCTCGCTGTTCACCGCCTACGCCATCGACGCCGTCGGCTTCGTGGTCGCCGCCGCGCTGCTGCGCGGGCTGCCGCCGCTGCCGCCGGGGCGCGACGCCGGGAAGCTGCGGCTGGGTGCGGCGGTGCGCGGGGTGGGGGAGGGGTTCGCCTTCCTGCGCACCCAGCCGGTGCTGCTGATGACCTTCGTCGTCGACGTCATCGCCATGCTCTTCGCCTGGCCGCAGGCGGTGTTCCCCGAGCTCTCCGAGACCCGGTACGCCGAGTCGCCGAACAGCCTGGGCTGGCTGTTCGCAGGCATCTCGATCGGCGCGCTGGTGATGGGGCTGACGTCGGGCTGGGTGTCGAAGGTCGACCGGCAGGGTGCGGTGGTGATCGTCTCCATCGCCGTGTGGGCGGTGGCGATCATCGGCTTCGGCTTCGCTCCGACGCTGTGGCTGGCCGTCCTCTGCCTGGCCGTCGCGGGCGCGGGGGACATGGTGAGCGCGGTGCTGCGCAGCTCGATGCTGCAGACGGCGGCCCCGGAGGAGATGCGCGGCCGGATGCAGGGCGTCTTCATCGTCGTCGTCACCGGCGGCCCCCGGCTGGGCGACCTGCGCGCCGGCGGCCTGGCCAGCGCGGCGGGGGTCACCTTCGCGATGGCGTCCGGGGGCGTGGTGGTGCTGGTCGCGATGGTCGCCGTCGCGCTGCTGGTGCCCTCGTTCTGGCTGTTCCGCGCCTCGCGGTCGGCCGTCGACCGGACCGGCTGAGGCGCCGGGACCCGGCCGGGCTCGCCCGCCCCCGAGAGTGGCGAGGCCGGCCGGGCGCACCGACGCCGTAACCGGTACCCGGCGTTCCTACTCACCGGTAGTCCACATGGTGGGATCAGGCGAGCGCGCCGGCCACCGTCCGGAGGTCCGCGACCAGGGCGTCGTAGGCGGCGTCGCGCGCCTCGTCGGGGGTGCGCAGGATCGCCGACGGGTGGGTGGTGGCGAGGATCCACGTCTGGTGCGGGGCGTCCTCGTCGTCGTCCTCGGTCGGTGCGGGGGCGCCCGGTGGCGTCCAGGGCAGCAGCCGGCCGTGGTCGCGGGTGATCCGGAACGACGGCGAGATCAGCCCCTTGGCCGCGGTCGCCCCCAGGGCCACGACCACCTCGGGCTGCAGGACGGCGAACTCCGCCTCCAGCCACGGCCGGCAGGCCCGCAGGTGCTCGGCCCGCGGTGTCTGGTGGATCCGCCGCTTGCCCTTGACCGTGTGCGAGAAGTGCTTCACCGAGTTGGTGACGTAGCTGTCCCGCCGGTCGATGCCCGCGTCGGCGAGGGCCTTGTCGAGCAGCCGGCCGGCGGGGCCGACGAACGGCTCGCCCTTCCGGTCCTCCTGGTCGCCCGGCTGCTCGCCCACGAAGACCACGCGGGCGGTCTCCGGCCCCTCACCGAACACCGTCTGGGTGGTGTCCTGCCACAGCTCGCAGGCCCGGCACCCGGCCGCGGCCGACCGCAGCCCCGCCAGCCCCACCCCGGCCGGCGGCCGGGCCACGCCGTCGCTCTCGCTCATGCGCCGATGACACCCCAGAGGGCGCCCGCGCGCGACCGGTCGCCCGCTGTTCCCGGACACGTCGCCGGGACTCCGTCGTCCCGCACGCCACCGACCGATACGGTCGGTCGACAGGTGAGGACGAGACCAGGAGGACAGGTGCTCGAGTTCGACGGGCTCCACAAGAGCTTCGGCGACGTGCGGGTGCTGGAAGGGGTCGGCTTCACGGTCGCCCCCGGCACCATGTTCGGGTTCTGCGGGGCCAACGGCGCCGGCAAGACGACGACGATGCGGATCGCGATGGGGCTGCTGCGGCCCGACGCGGGGGAGGTGCGCTGGCAGGGGGCCCCGCTCGACGCGGCGGCCCGCACCCGGATCGGCTACATGCCGGAGGAGCGTGGCCTCTACCCGAAGATGAAGGTCGGCGAGCAGGTCACCTACTTCGCGCGGCTGCACGGCATGGACGCCGGCGCGGCCGCGAAGGCCTCGGCCGAGTGGGTGGACCGGCTCGGGCTCGGTGCGCGCCGCGGGGACCAGGTCGAGAAGCTCTCGCTGGGCAACCAGCAGCGGGTGCAGCTCGCCGCCGCGCTGGTGAGCCGGCCGGAGGTGCTGATCCTCGACGAGCCGTTCTCCGGCCTGGACCCGGTCGGCGTCGACTCGCTGGCCGAGGCGCTCCTGGAGCAGGTGCGCACCGGTGTCCCCGTCGTGTTCTCCAGCCACCAGCTCGACCTGGTCGAGCGGTTGTGCGACTCCGTCGGCATCCTTGCCCGCGGCCGGATGGTGGCCAGTGGCACCGTGCCGGAGCTCAAGCGCCGCGAGGCGGGCCGGCTGCTCCGCGTCGTCGTCCCGGACGCCCCGGCCGGCTGGGCGGCGGCGCTGCCCGGCGTGCGGGTCGTCTCGGAGTCCGCCGGTGACACGCTGCTCGACCTGACCGGCGGCGCCGACGACCAGGCGGTGCTCGCGACCGCGATCCGCACCGGGCGGGTCACCCGCTTCGCGTGGCAGGAACCCACCCTCGTCGAGCTCTTCCGCGAGGCCGTGGCGGCGCCCGAGGCGCAGGAGGTGGCGGCGTGAGCGGCCGGGAGCTCGGCAGCGCGGCGCTGGTCCGGCTGGTCGCGGGCCGGGAGATCTCGGCCCGGCTGCGGGACAAGAACTTCATCGTCAGCTCGGTCGTGATCCTCGTGGTGCTGATCGGCCTGCTCGGGTTCCAGGTGGCGGTCAGCTCCGGTGGCGAGTCGACCCGCATCGGCGTCGTCGGGTCGTCCGCCGGGCTGGAGCGGGCGCTCGAGGCCCAGGGCGACGCCCTCGACGTGGACGTCAGCATCGTCGACCTCGCCGACGAGGCCGCCGCCCGCACCGCGGTCGAGGCCGACGAGGTCGACGGCGCCCTCCTCGCCGGTGGCGCGGAGCCCGAGCTGCTGGTCCGCCAGAGCGCGGGCGGGTCGCTCTCCGCGGTCGTCCAGGGGGCGGTGGGCCAGCTCGCCGTCAGCGAGCAGCTGGCCGAGGCCGGCGTCCCGGCGCTGGAGGTGCCCGAGGTCGCCGTCACGGCGCTGGAGCCCGACGCCGACGCCGACGGTCAGCGGGTGGTCGCGGCCATCATCGGGGTCGGCATCCTGTACGGCCTGCTCATCATGTTCGGCCAGTTCGTCGCCCAGGGCGTGGTCGAGGAGAAGGCCAGCCGGGTGGTGGAGCTGCTGCTGGCGACCATGCGGCCCTGGCACCTGCTCGCCGGCAAGATCCTGGGCCTGGGGCTGCTGGGCCTCGCCCAGATCGTGCTCGTGGCGGTCGTCGGCGTGGCCGGCGCGCTCACCTTCGACATCGTCGACGTGCCCGGTGAGCTCATCGGCACCGCGGTCTCCGTCGTCGCCTGGTTCGTGCTCGGCTACGCCTTCTACGCGGCGGTGTTCGCCGTCGCCGCCTCGCTGGTCAGCCGGCAGGAGGACCTCGGCTCGGTGCTGACCCCGACGACGCTGGTGCTGGTGGCGGCGTTCGTCGTGGGCCTGCAGGCGGCGAGCGACCCGACCAGCGCCCTCGCCGTCGTCACCTCCTACGTCCCGGGTCTCTCGCCGCTGGTCATGCCGGTGCGGCAGGCGGCGGGGGAGGTCGCCGCCTGGGAGGTCGCGCTGTCGGTCGCGCTCATGGTCGTCGCGATCGTCGCCGTGGTGCGCCTGGGCGGCCGCATCTACGCCGGTGCGCTGCTGCGCACCAGCGGGAAGACCAAGCTGCGGGAGGCGCTGGCCGCGGAGCGCGCGTAGCCGGTTCGGGCCCGGCCGGCCCGGGTAGCCGCGCGGCATGTCTTTGCAGCTGGGCTACACGATGATGACCGAGCAGGCCGGGCCCAGGGACCTGGTCCGCCACGTGGTGGGCGCCGAGGAGGTCGGCTTCGACTTCGCCGTCAGCAGCGACCACTACTCCCCGTGGCTGGACGAGATGGGGCATTCGCCGAACGCGTGGGTGACCCTCGGGGCGGCGGCGCAGGCCACCAGCCGGATCCCGCTGATGACGTACGTGACCTGCCCGACCTTCCGGTACCACCCGGCGGTCGTGGCGCAGCAGGCCGCGACGCTGCAGATCCTCTCCGAGGGCCGCTTCACCCTGGGCATCGGTGCGGGGGAGAACCTCAACGAGCACGTCGTCGGCGGCGGCTGGCCCGCGGCCGACGTGCGGCACGAGCGGATCGAGGAGGCGCTGCACATCATCCGCGATCTGTTCGACGGCGGCGGCTACACGAACTTCCGCGGCGAGCACTTCGACGTCGAGTCGGCCAAGCTGTGGGACCTGCCGGAGAAGCGGGTGCCCATCGGCTTCGCGGCGGGCGGCAAGCAGGCGGCGACGATCGCCGGTGAGCTGGCCGACGTCCTCATCGCGACCGACCCGATGAGCGAGCTCGTGCAGCAGTTCGAGGCCGCCGGCGGTGCGGGGAAGCCGAAGGTCGCGCAGATGCCGATCAGCTTCGACACCGACCGGGACGCCGCCGTGCAGCGGGCGCACAGCCTGTTCCGCTGGTTCGGGCTGGGCTGGAAGGTCAACGCCGAGCTGCCCGGCACCAGCGCCTTCGACGCCGCGAGCCAGTTCGTCACCCCCGACGACGTCGCCGGGTCCATCCCGTGCGGTGCCGACGTCGAGGCGGTGATCGAGGGCGCCAAGGAGTACGCCGAGGCGGGCTTCACCCACCTGGCCCTCGTGCAGATCGGCGGCGACCAGCAGGAGCCCTACCTGGAGTGGGTCCGCGGGGCCCTGCTGCCGGCCTGGCGGGAGGCCTTCGGCAGCTGATCGGGTGACGAGCCGCTCCCTTGGGGTGAGGTCCGGGGGCGAGGGGGCGCGCCGCGCGCCCCCTCGCCCTGATCATCGGCGGCATGACCGAGGACCTGGACGTGCGGCTGCGGCGGCTGCTCGCCACCGACGACGCCGACGCCCTGATCGACCTCGGCTGCGACCTGGCCGACGCCGGCCGGCAGGCCGATGCCGAGGCCTGCTTCCGTCGCGCGTTCGACCTGGGCGACTCGGTCGCCGCGTTCAACCTCGGCAACTCGCTCGCTGCGCAGCAGCGCTGGGAGGAGGCGGTCGAGGCCTACGAGGTCG
The DNA here is from genome assembly GCF_021698975.1 of Blastococcus sp. KM273128. Classification (GTDB taxonomy): domain Bacteria; phylum Actinomycetota; class Actinomycetes; order Mycobacteriales; family Geodermatophilaceae; genus Blastococcus. The sequence goes on from NZ_SSXA01000018.1 coordinate 37,155, forward strand.
CCCTGCTCGGCGGCGAGGCGGACGCCTGGCGCAACCTCGGGCTGGTCCTGGAGGACCTCGGCGACCTGGCCGGCGCCATGCGCGCCTACCGCGGCGCGGCCGCCGCCGGTGACCTGGAGGGCGGGCTGCAGCTGGCCTTCCTGCTGCGGGAGCAGGGTGAGCGCGAGCAGGCCATGGCGGTCGCCGAGGAGTTCGCCGCCGCCGGTGACGCCGAGGCGGCGGCCGTCGTCGCCTGCTGGCGTTGGTGCTCGACGCTGGACCCGGCGCTGGAGGACGACCTGCGCGCCGGGCAGCACCACTTCCCGGCCGCCCGCGCGGACCTCGCGCACCTGCTGCGCGAGACCGGCCGCTCGGCCGAGGCCCGCTCGGTGCTGGAGCGGGGCGCCAAGCTCGGCGAGCAGGTGGCCTGGCTGCCGCTGGGCAACCTCTACCGCGAGGAGCTCGGCGACGAGGAGGCCGCCGAGGAGGCCTACCGCAGCGGCATCACCGCCGGTGACGCCTACTGCCACCAGAACCTGGGCGTGCTGCTGGCCGACCGCGGTGACCTGGAGGGGGCCGTGGAGCAGTTCCGCCTGGGGGCCGCGGCCGGCGACCAGCTCGCGGCGCAGTGCCTCCGGGAGCTCGAGCACTAACGTCATCCCCGCCGCAGCCGCGAGATCGGCGTTCTCGGGCGCTGCGGCTCCTGGAGGGCCCGAGTTCGCCGATCTCGTCGCCGTCAGCGGGCCTCGGGGCGGGGCCGGTCACAGGGGGGACACCGGCGCGTCATCTGCGTCCCCGATACTGCTGGTGTGAGCGAAGCCACTGTCGACGTCGCCGATCTCCGCCGCCACGGTGCCCCCGGCACCGCCGACCGGGCCGACGACGAACCGCTGCGGGAGGACATCCGGCTGCTGGGCCGGGTCCTCGGCGAGGTCATCGGCGAGCAGGCCGGGCCAGAGGTGCTGGAGCTGGTCGAGTCCACCCGGGTGGAGTCCTTCCGCATCCGCCGCTCCGAGGTGGACCGCGCCGAGCTCGCTGCGCGCCTGGCCGGGCTGGACGTCCGCTCGGCCAACCACCTGATCCGGGCGTTCAGCCACTTCTCGCTGCTGGCCAACCTGGCCGAGGACATCCACCACGAGCGCCGCCGCCGGCACCACCGGCGGGCGGGGTCCCCGCCGCAGCAGGGCAGCCTGGCCGCGGCGTTCGCCCTGCTCGACGAGGCCGGCGTCGCGGAGGACACCGTGGCCCGCGAGCTCGCCGGCGCGCTGGTCTGCCCCGTCGTCACGGCCCACCCCACCGAGGTGCGCCGCAAGACCGTCTTCCAGGTCCAGCGGCAGGTCACCGAGCTGATCCGGCAGCGCGACCGTGCCGCCGACGGCGACGTCGACCCGGAGTGGTCGGCCCGGCTCTGGCGCTCGGTGCTCACGCTCTGGCAGACGGCGCTGCTGCGGCTCTCCCGGCTGCGGCTGACCGACGAGATCGACGAGGCGCTGCGCTACTACGAGCTCTCCCTGTTCGGGGTGGTGCCGGCGATCAACGCCGAGGTGCGCCGCGCGGTCGAACAGCGCTGGCCCGGGGCCGGGGTGCTGCGCCGGCCGCTCCTGCTGCCCGGCTCCTGGATCGGCGGTGACCGCGACGGCAACCCGTTCGTCACCGCGGAGGCGCTCCGCCGGGCCACCTCGCGGCAGGCCGGCACGGCGCTGGCCCACCACCTGGCCGAGCTCGCTGCGCTGCGCAGCGAGCTGTCGATGTCCGACCGGCTGGTCACGCCGACGCCCGCGCTGTACCACCTCGCGGAGCTCTCGCGGGACGACTCCCCGTTCCGCGCCGACGAGCCCTACCGGCGGGCGCTCACCGGCATCTCCGCGCGGCTGGCCGCCACCGCCGCGCGGGTGCCGGGCGCCGAGCCCCCCGACCCCGGACCGCTGCCCGCGCTGCCCCCGTACGAGGGCCCCGACGAGCTCCGGGCCGACCTCGACGTGGTCGACGCCTCGCTGCGCAGCCACGGCGCCGGCGCGCTCGCCGACGACCGCCTGCTGCGGCTGCGCGAGTCGGTCGAGGCGTTCGGCTTCCACCTGTGCGGGCTGGACCTGCGGCAGAACTCGTCGGTGCACGAGCAGGTCGTGGCCGAGCTGCTCGCCTGGGCCGGGGTGTGCGACGACTACGCCGGGCTCGACGAGGCGGCGCGGGTGGAGCTGCTCGCCGGGGAGCTGACGCTGCGCCGTCCGCTGGTGCGCCCCGACGCGCAGCTGTCCGAGGAGACGCGCAAGGAGCTCGACGTGCTCATCGCCGCCGCCGAGCGGGTGGCGCTGCTGGGCCCGCGGACGATCCCCAACTACGTGATCAGCATGTGCGAGTCGGTCAGCGACGTCCTCGAGGTCGCCGTCCTGCTCAAGGAGGTCGGCCTGCTCGACCCGGCCGGCGCCGACGGGCCCACCTGCCCGGTGGGCATCTCGCCGCTGTTCGAGACCATCGGCGACCTCCAGGCCGCGGCGACGACGCTCGGCGCGGTGCTCGACCAGCCCCTGTACCGGTCGCTGCTGGCCAACCGGGGCAACGTCCAGGAGGTCATGCTCGGCTACTCCGACAGCAACAAGGACGGCGGCTACCTCGCCGCGAACTGGGCGCTCTACCGAGCCGAGCTCGACCTGGTGGAGCTCGCCCGCCGCGAGGGCATCCGGCTGCGGCTCTTCCACGGCCGTGGCGGCACCGTCGGCCGGGGCGGTGGCCCCAGCTACGAGGCGATCCGCGCGCAGCCGCCGGGCGCCGTGGCCGGCGCGCTGCGGATCACCGAGCAGGGCGAGGTCATCGCCGCGAAGTACGCCGACCCCGACCTCGCGCGGCGCAACCTCGAGGCGCTGGTCGCCGCCACGCTGGAGTCGACGCTGCTCGACGTCGAGGGCCTCGGCACCGACGCCGACGAGGCCTACGCCCTGCTCGACGACCTCGCCGTCCGCGCGCAGCAGGCCTACCGCGAGCTGGTGCACGAGACCCCGGGGTTCGTGCAGTGGTTCCGGGCGGCCACGCCCATCGGCGAGCTGGCCGAGCTGAACATCGGCAGCCGCCCGCCGTCGCGCAAGGCCGGGGACTCCATCGCCGACCTGCGGGCGATCCCGTGGGTGTTCAGCTGGTCGCAGACCCGGATCATGCTGCCCGGCTGGTACGGCACCGGATCGGCGCTGGAGAGCTGGGTCGGCGACTCCGCCGAGCGCCTCGAGCGGCTGCGCGAGCTGCACCGGCGCTGGCCGTTCTTCCGCACCGTGCTGTCCAACATGGGGATGGTGCTGGCCAAGACCGATCTCGAGCTCGCGGCCCGGTACGCCGAGCTGGTGCCGGACGAGGAGCTGCGGGCGCGGGTGTTCGACCGGATCACCGCCGAGCACGAGCGCACCTGCCGGATGGCGCTGGCGGTCACCGGCGACGACGACCTGCTGGCCGACAACCCGTCGCTGGCCCGGTCGATCCGCAACCGCTTCCCGTACCTGGAGCCGCTGCACCACCTCCAGGTGGAGATGCTGCGGCGACGGCGGGGCGGGGAGGACGACGAGCTGACCAGCCGCAACATCCAGCTGACCATCAACGGCATCGCCACCGCGCTGCGCAACAGTGGCTGAGGGCGGGCTGCGCACGGCGACCAGCGCGGACCTGCCGGCCGCGGCCGAGGCGCTGGGGCTGGCGCCGGCCGCGCTGGCCCCGGCGGTGCTGGACCCGTGGGCGCGGGTGCTGGTCGGCGCCGAGGGCCAGGTGGTGCTGGTCCGCCGGCAGTGGACCCACGAGGCCACCGCCGCGGCCGTGGTCATCCGCCGGGCCGGCGTGCCGCTGGACCACCCGGCGGTGCTGGCCGCCGCGGCGGCGTGGGGCTGCGACCGCGTGCGGCACCTGGCGACCGGCCGGTGCACCGACGTCCCGCCGCCCCCGGTGGACGCGCCGTTACCGGTGCGCTTCGCCCACCTCGCGGCCCTGGCTGCCACCCGGGTGGAGACGGCGGTGGCGCTCGCGCACGGCACCGGGGAGGCGCGGACCAAGGGCGACGGCAGCCCCGCGCTGGCCGCCGACGCCGCGGCGCACGACGCCGCCGTCGGGGTGCTCGGGGCGCTGGGCGTGCCGGTGCTCAGCGAGGAGAGCCGCGACACCGCGGTGCCCGCCGGGCGGCCGTGGGTGGTGCTCGACCCGCTCGACGGCACCGGCAACTTCGCCGCCGGGCTGCCGCCGTGGGCGTTCTCGGCCGCGCTGGTGCACGAGGGGCGGCCGGTCGCCGGGCTGGTCGCCGACCTCTCCTCGGGCCGGCGGTGGGCGGCGGTCGAGGGACAGGGCGCCGTCCGTGACGGGGTGCCGGTGCGCACCCGGCCCGGAGGCACCGTCGTCGTCCCCAGCGGGCCGCGGGGTGCGGCGGTGGCGGTGCCGGCGACGGCCCGCCGGGTGCGGATCACCGGCTGCACGGCGGTCGACCTCTGCCTCGTCGCCGACGGCGCGGCGGCGGCGTGGCACGACGTGGACCGCGGCGGCACCCACGTGCACGACGTCGCCGGTGGGCTGGCGGTGCTGCTCGCGGCCGGCGGCTCCGTCCTGACCGACCGGGGGGAGCCGCTGCGCCTGGCGCCCGACACCGGGGCGCTCATCCGGTTCGTGGCCGCGGCCGACGAGGCGTCGGCGCGGGAGCTGCTGGCCGCGCTGCGCTGACTCAGCGCCCCCGGGCCGCGGCCGCCCGGACCGCGGCGAGCAGCGCCTCGCGTTCGTGCAGGGTGGTGCGGGCCCGGCCGCGGCTCGCGCCCAGCGCCTGCTCGGCGGCGTCGATGGCCCGCCAGTCGTCCAGCAGCACCGGCTCCGAGCCGCGGGCCCGCAGGGTGCGCACCAGGTCGTCGACCGGGCCGCGCACCCGCAGCGTGCCGTCGGCGGCGTCGGCCAGCAGCGCGGCGATCGTCTCCCGGGCGTCGTGCTTGTTGTGCCCGACCACCCCCGTGGGGCCGCGCTTGATCCAGCCGGCGGCGTACTCGCCGGGTGAGGGGCGCCCGTCGCGCAGCACCCGCCCGACGCCGTCGTGGGCGACCGTGCCGGTGCGCCCGTCGACCGGCAGCCCGGGCAGCGGGGTGCCCAGGTAGCCGACCGAGCGGACGACGAGGTCGGCCGGGAGCACCTCGAACTCGCCGGTGCCGACCGCCCGGCCGTCGCCGTCGACCGCGGTGCGCTCCACCTCGACGCCGGTGACCCGCTCGGTGCCGAGCAGCCGCACCGGGCGGGAGAAGAAGCGCAGCCGCACCCGTGCGCGGCCGGGTTCCGGCGCGTGGGCCGACCACTCGCGCAGGACGGCGAGGTTGCGGGTGGCGTTGCGGTCGGCGGCGGCCCGGGCCTCGGTCTCGGCGTCCAGCTCGAGGTCGGCGGGGTCGACCAGCACGGTCGCGGCCGCCAGCTCGCCGAGCTCGCGCAGCTCCTGGGTGGTGAAGGTGGCCTGCGCCGGTCCGCGGCGGCCCAGCACCGTCACCTCCTCGACCGGGGCGGCCGCCAGCGCGTCGATGACGTGCTGGGGCATGTCGGTCGGCTCGAGCTCCTCGGCGGTGCGGGCGAGGATGCGGCCGACGTCGAGGGCCACGTTGCCCACGCCGATGACCACGGCGCGCCGGACGCCGACCAGGGCGGCCTCGACGGTGGCGCGGTCGGCGTCGGGGTGGCCGGTGTACCAGGCCACGAGGTCGGTGGCGGCCAGGCTGCCGGGCAGCTCCTCGCCCTCGATGCCCAGGTGCCGGTCGAGGGCGGCGCCGTAGGTGTAGACGACGGCGTCGACGTGCGCCCGCAGCTCCTCCAGCGGGAGCTCGGTGCCCACCTCGACGTTGCCGACGAACCGCACCAGGGGGTGGTCGAGGCTGCGGTGCAGCGTGTCGCGGATCGCGCGCATCTTCGGGTGGTCGGGGGCGATGCCGTGGCGGACCAGGCCGAACGGGGTGGGCAGCCGGTCGACCAGGTCGACGGCGACCGGGACGTCGCTCTGCCGGGTCAGCGCGTCGGCGGCGTAGATGCCGGCCGGTCCGGCGCCGACGACCGCGACGCGCAGCGGGTGGTCAGCAGCCGGGGGAGGGGGAGCGCCGTCGTCGACCACCCTGGCATCCTGGCGCGGCCGGGGCCGCGCCACCAGGGCAACCGCCCGGGCCGTTCGATCACCGTCGTCCCCAGGAGGCCCCGTGTCCGTCGTCGTCGTCGCCACCATCACCCCGAAGCCGGAGGCGGTGGACGCCGTCCGCGAGGCCATCCTCGCCGCCGTGCCGCAGGTGCACGCCGAGCCCGGCTGCGAGCTCTACGCGCTGCACGAGGGCGACGGCGTCTTCGTGATGGTGGAGCGGTGGGAGAGCCCCGAGGCGCTGCGCACCCACGGCAAGGCCGAGGCGCTGACCACCCTGGGGGCGGCGCTGGCCGGCAAGCTGGCCGCCCCGCTGGACGTCCGCCGGCTGACCCCCGTCCCGGCGGGGGAGCAGGGCAAGGGCGCCCTCTAGCGGCTCGCGGCCCCGCGGCAGGCGTGGTTGTGGTCGAGGTCGTCCTCGACCCACTGCACCATCACCACGCTGCCGCCGGGGACCAGCGGGTCGGCGTCGCAGCGGTCCCGGGCGTCGGCCCGGTCGTCCGCGCCGGCGAGCCAGCTGTCGAGGTCGGCGAGGTTGCTCGCGGCGGGCACGTCGCCGACGATGCGGCCCCACTGGTAGCCCGTCGAGTACACGCCCACCCGGCCGTCCCGCTCGGTCAGGTACTCGGTCATGCCCTCCAGCGTCGCCCGGTTGCGCGCCCGGGCGTCCGCGGAGCCCTGCTGCCAGGTGTTCATGGTCTCGACGTCGAGCCACCAGGTGTAGTGCTCGGGCCGGCTGTCCAGCGCCACCGACCGCGCGGCCGGCCGGAAGAACCACTGCACGCTGGTGCGCGCCCGCTCCCAGCCGTACTGCCAGCTGCAGGCCATCGAGTTGGTGCCCGCGCACTCGCCGTACGGCGTCTCGCCCGCGGCGGGCCAGGTGACCACCTGGTCGCGCACCTGGCCGGGGTTGGCGGTGTTGAGGTACAGCTGCAGCGGCGGCTGGCCGGGTACCCCGCCCGACGAGCCGGCGCCCCACTCCAGCTGCTCGGCGAGGCAGGGGTTGGTGCGGGTGGCCAGACCGCCGTTCACGCCGACGACGGCGAATGCCGCGTCGTCGGGGAGGTCGGTACCGCACTGCGGGTGGGAGACGTCGTAGCCGGTGCTGCTCCGCGGGGCCTCCCGCTCCACCGGCGCCGCCGACGCCGCGGTGGGGAGCCCGACCAGCCCGGCCACCGCGGTCACCGTGATCGCCCAGCGTGACCGACGTCTCATCCTCCTCGACGGTACACGCGCCGCCGGGGACGGCCGGCGGCGTTCAGGCGGCCTGGCAGACCGGGCACCAGTAGAGGTTGCGCCCGACCATGACCTCGGTGCGGATCGGGGTGCCGCAGATCCGGCACGGCAGCCCGGTGCGCCGGTAGACGTAGTGCGCGTCCTCCCGGGTCACCGCCCCGCTGCGGCGGGCCCGGTCCTCCGGGCGGGTGGTCACGATGCGGCCCATGCGGACCCCGGCGCGCATGAGGGTCACCAGGTCCCGCCACATGGCGGCCCACTGCTCGGCACCCACGCCCTTGCCGGGGCGGAACGGCGAGACGCGGTGCCGGAACAGCAGTTCGGCGCGGTAGACGTTGCCGACGCCGGCGAGCACCGACTGGTCCATGAGCAGCGCACCCACCGCCGTGCGGCTGCCCGCGATCCGCCGGTGGGCGAGCGCGCCGTCGGCCCGCGGCCGCAGCGGGTCGGGCCCCAGCCGGCCGAGGATGCGTTCCACCTCGGGGGTGGGGAGCACCTCGCACGCCGTGGGGCCGCGAAGGTCGCCCCACACCCCGCCGCCGTCGGGCCCGTCGCCCACCCAGCGCATGCGCAGCGCCCCCTTGGCCACCGGCGGTGTGCCGGTGCCGGTGAGGAACGTGCCGTACAGACCCAGGTGCACGTGCAGGTGGTCACCGCCGAAGCGGGCGAACAGGTGCTTGCCGTAGGAGAACACCTCGTCGAGCACCCGGCCGTCGAGCAGCGCGGCGCCGGCCGCGAAGCGACCCTGCGGGCTGGTCACGTGCACCGGGCGGCCGGCGAACGGCAGCTGGAGGTGCCGCGCAAGGCGGAACAGCGTGTGGCCTTCGGGCACCCGGGCAGCCTAGGTGCCGCCCGGTACCACCGCTCAGCGGTCGGCGGGCTCCAGGCCGAAGTGCGGCCGGTCCTCGGCCGCGACCAGGTCGACCAGCTCGGGGTGCTGCTGGATGTAGTGGCGGACGAAGGAGCAGTAGGGGAGCACGGTCAGCCCGCGCTCGCGCGCCGCGTCGAGGACGCCGGCGACCAGGGCCGAGCCGATGCCCTGCCCGCCCATGGCGGGGTCCACCTCGGTGTGCGGGAGGGTCATCTGACCGTTGTCGACGTGGTAGCTGGCCAGTCCGACGACGCGCTCGCCCTGCCGGACCTCGAAGCGCCCCCGCTCGGGGACGTCGACCACCGTGGTCTCCATCGTTGCGACCCACCTCTCCTGACCCCCGGCGACGCTGCCGGGGTCGGTTCGTTCCCCAGCACCGTAACCCGCTGGAGGCGTCCGCTCTCTCTCCCGTACCGACGAGTCGGGTGCTGCCGGGGTTCCGGAGGGCCACCGGCTAGCCTCTGGGCGTCGGTCCGGCGCGGTGGTGCAGCGCGCCGTGGCCCCCGTAGCTCAGGGGATAGAGCATCGGTTTCCTAAACCGTGTGTCGCAGGTTCGAATCCTGCCGGGGGCACCTCGCCGCCCCGCCGCGCCCCGCGCCGGGGGCGGAACCCGAGAAGGCCGCTCAAGCACCGCGTTCACCCGACCGATGGAGTGCAGGTCAGGTCGTCACCGAACGTGAGCGGAGCAACCAGCGTGTCCATCTCCACCGGCGTCACCCGGGTCCTCGTCCTCGCCGACGCGCCCGTCCTGCGTCGCGGCCTGGTCGGCATGATCGACGAGACCGCCGGGCTGCAGGTCGTCGGTGCCCCGGGCGAGCCGCGCCGCGCCCTGGTGCTGGCCGAGTCCGCCCGCCCCGACGCGGTGGTCGTGGAGCTCGGCTCCGGCCGCAGCGCCACGCTCACCGCCGTCCGCGACCTGCGCCGCCGCTTCCCGCGCACCGCCGTCGTCGCCGTCGCGACCTCGGAGGACCCGGCCGTGGTCAACGAGGCGCTCGCCGCCGGCATCCGCGGCTACCTGCTCATGAACACCTCCGCCACGCTGCTCGGGTGGGCCGTGCTGGCCGCGCGCGCCGGACGGACCGTCGTCGACCCGCAGATCCGCCGAGTGGAGCCCGGGACGGCCGCGCCGGTCGCCCGCGAGCTCACCCCCGCGGTGCCGCTGACCCGCCGCGAGTCCGACGTGCTCGACGAGCTGGTCCAGGGGCAGTCCAACCGGCGGATCGGCGAGAACCTGTTCATCTCCGAGGACACGGTGAAGTCGCACGTCAAGGCGATCCTGCGCAAGCTCGGCGCCCGCGACCGCGCGCACGCCGTCTCGATGGTGCTGTCGGCCCGCAACGGCTGCACCTGCGGCTCGCACGACCTGACCGCCGCCTCCGTCGAGGTCTGACGCAGGCCGCCGCCGGCCCGGCGCGGGGTTACCGTGCTGGGCATGGTCGGCGTCCTGACCGCGCTGCTGCTGGTCGTGCTGCTGGCCGGGATCGTCGTCTGGTGGGTCTCGGTGCCGCAGCCGGCCGGCCGGGCGCTGCCCGCGCGGGAGCGGGCACTGCGGGAGCGGGCGGTCGCCGCGGCCCGCTGGCACGCCGCGCACGACGAGGTCGACGGCCTGACCCGGGTGCTGCTGCGGCGCAGCTGCCCCGGGCTGGACGGGCACCCGGAGGTGCTCGAGGAGCGGGTCTTCGAGACCTTCCCGGCGGACGACCCGATGTGGGAGGCCCGCTTCACCGAGGCGATGGCCGGCGCCCGGTTCCGCTGCACCTACCTCAACAACGAGGAGGGGCACGCGTAGCGGTCCGGCCGGAGGGCAGGATGGAGCGCATGGGTCAGGTCGTCGCCACCACCGAACGTGTCCTGCGCGCCCCGGCGGACGTCGTCCGCGCCGCGCTCGCCGACTACTCCGTCACGCGGCCGAAGGTGCTCCCCGAGCAGTACAGCGAGTACCGCGTCGACGCCGGTGGCCAGGGCGCCGGCACGAAGGTGCACTGGCGCCTGCAGGCCACCTCCAAGCGGGTGCGCGAGCAGGACGTCGTCGTCACCGAGACCCCCGACGGGGCGCTCGTGGAGACCGACACGAACTCCAGCATGGTCACCACCTGGACCGTCAGCCCCGCCGACGCCGGGGTGAGCACGGTGCGGGCGCGGACCACCTGGACCGGCGCCAGCGGCATCGGCGGCTTCTTCGAGCGGACCTTCGCCCCCAAGGGGCTGTCCCGCATCCAGGACGCGATGCTGACCCGGCTCGAGCAGCAGGTCACCACCGGCTGAGCTCGACCCGTCCGGCAGCAGGTGCTGCCTGACCCCCCGCCGGCTGACCCGAGGCCGGGTCAGGACGCCGAGCGCGCCTGATCCGGCCACCCGTACCCGGCCGCCTCGATCCGCCGGGCCAGCTCGTCCCGCAGGTCGGCGCACTCCGCGGTGCGTGCGGCGAGCTCCCCGGCGTCGAGCCGCAACCCGGCCCGGTCGAGCGCCGCGGGGTCCAGTGCCGGCGCGGGCCCGGCGTGCTCACCCCCGGTCGCGGGGGCGTGCTCGACGTACTGCTGCGCGGCCGACTCGACGGACCGGCGCAGGCCGGCCGGGAGCCGGTCGTCCGGGTCGGCGGCGGCCGAGAGGAGCAGCGTCGCGTCGAGCAGCACCGCGACCGACGGTGCGGTGCCCAGCTCCGCCGACCGCGGGCGGTAGTCGTGCAGCAGCGGGTAGGCGCGGTGCTGCTGCCCTAGCGTCGTCAGCGTCGACGACAGCGACGACAGGGGCACCACCGCCGGCACCACCGAACCGGGCGTGGCGAGGCCGGCCGCCACCTCCGCGCCGGTGCGGCCCAACCCGGTGATCTGCGACGCGAAGCTCCGCTTGACGACCACCGCGGAGATCACCGACGTGAGGTAGGAGACCCCGAGGGTGATCAGCAGCATCCCGCTCAGCGCGGCCGCCATCGTGGCCAGCTGGAAGCCGGCGCCGGCGGGCTGGAAGCCGCCGTTGCCCAGGGTGGCGACGCTGTAGCCGGCGAAGTAGAAGCGTTCCCAGATCGACGCCGCGGCCCCGCTCGAGGAGCCGACGACCGCCTGCTCGTCGCCGAGGAAGACCAGGGACCAGCCCAGCCAGAGCAGGGCGAACCAGGCGCCGACGGTCAGCCCGATGACGATGACGCCCGGGCCGCCCACCGTGCGCACCGGAGCGGAGTCGGCGACGGCGGGCCGCCGGGCCAGCCGCCACACAACCCCGGTGATCAGCCGGGTCAGCGGCCCGGGGCCGCTGGCGACCGCGAGCGTCGTGCGCACCTCGTCGACGACGGCGAAGGCCACGATCGCGAGGCCGAGGACGTCCCACCACCATCCGCCGGTCACGCGGGGCCCCGGCGTCGTGCGTGCGTGCGGCGGTCGATGGCCGGCCTCCTCGGGTGCGGCGGGTGGTCCGGTTCGGGGTGACCGGGGAGGCCGCGGGCTACACACGGGCGGCCGGCGGCGCGTTCGCCGCCGGGCAGGGACGATGGTCGGGTGACCGCAGCGCCACCCGCCGTCGACGGGCTCACCGAGCTGGCCGGCCTGCTCGCCGGGGGTGGGGCGCTCGTCCTCTCCGGCGCGGGGCTCTCCACCGACTCCGGCATCCCCGACTACCGCGGCGCCACCGGCTCGCTGCGCCGGCACACGCCGATGACGTACCAGACCTTCACCCGCGACCCGCGCGGCCGGCACCGCTACTGGGCGCGCAGCTTCATCGGGTGGCGGCAGATCGCCGAGGCGCGGCCCAACGCCGGCCACCGGGCGGTCGCGGCCCTGCAGCGGGCCGGGGCGGTGGCCGACGTCATCACCCAGAACGTCGACGGGCTGCACCAGGCCGGCGGCGCGCGGGGCGTCCTGGAGCTGCACGGCGGCCTGGACCGCACCGTCTGCCTGGCCTGCGGCGACGTCGCCTCCCGCGCGGCGCTGGACCTCCGGCTGCGGGCGGCCAACCCGGGCTTCCGCCCCGAGCCGACCGACGAGGTGAACCCCGACGGCGACGTCGAGCTGCCCGAGGAGGCGCTCGACGGCTTCGTGATGGTCGACTGCCTGGCCTGCGGGCGCGGGCCGCTCAAGCCCGACGTCGTCTTCTTCGGGGAGACCGTGCCGCGGGACCGGGTCGACGCCTGCTTCGCGCTGGTCGACGACGCCCGGGCGCTGCTGGTGCTCGGCTCGTCGTTGACCGTGATGAGCGGCTACCGGTTCGTGATCCACGCCGCCAAGCGGGGGATCCCGGTCGCGATCGTCAACTCGGGGCCGACCCGCGGGGACGGGAAGGCGTCCCTCAAGGTCGACGCCCCGCTGGGCGTCGTGCTGCCCGAGCTCGCCCGCCGGCTGGCGTGACGCGCGAGGTCGGGCGCACCGACGACGGCCGGTGGATCGTCGTCGACGGTCGCCGCTGGCGCACCGCGGACCCGGCGCTGCCCGACGACGTCCGCGCCCGGCTGCTGCACCACCTCGGCGTGGCCCGTTCCGCCGTCCGGACCGGCCGGGGCGACGACGAGGCGGTGGCCGCGGCCCGGGCCCGCGTGCAGCTGGCGAAGACCGGGCTGGGGGAGCGCGGCACCCCGTGGTGGGAGCAGGACGACGACGCGCGGCGCGAGCGGTGGGAGGCGGCGCTGCGGGCGCTCGGAGGTTGATCCCGCCCGAGAAGGGGCAGGAAGCCCGGCGATGCAGACCTTCCTGCCGGTGGCCGACTTCGTGGAGAGCGCGCGGCTGCTGGACAACCCGCGCCTGGGCAAGCAGCGGGTGGAGACGCTCCAGATCCTGCGGGCCCTCGAGCTGCCCGACTACGGCTGGGCCAGCCACCCCGCCGTCCTGATGTGGAAGGGCCGGACGCCGGCGCTCGTGGCCTACGGCCTGGCGATGGCCCGGGTGTGGCGGGAACGCGGCTTCGCCGACACGACCGAGGCCCAGATCGGGGAGTTCGCCCCCGAGGTGGTCGGCCGGTCGCAGGCGGAGCTGGCCGCGGCCGGCCTGCTGCCCTCCTGGGTGGGGAACGAGGAGCTGCACCGCTCGCACCGGTCCAACCTGGTCGCCAAGGACCCGGAGTTCTACCGCGGCCGGTTCGCCGAGATCTTCGGCCCCGAGCCCGACGACCTGCCCTACCTGTGGCCCGGCCCGGACGACGTCGCGCCCGCGCCCGGGCCCGAGGGGGTGCGGGTGTGGGTGGTGCGGCCGCGGTCGCACAACGAGCTCGGCGCCTGCCTAGCGGCCGGGGTCGTGGGGCTGGGCACCCAGTCGGGCATCGACGTCGACGCGGGCGGGATGGCGCCGGCCGAGCTGCGGGCGCTGTCCAAGGAGATCTCCGGCCGCCGCCCCGCCAAGGACCTGCGCCAGCTCTCGACCTTCCTCGACGAGGTGCGCCCCGGTGACCCGGTCGCCCTGCCGGTCGAGCACGGCGCCGGGCTGCTGCTGGGCGAGGTGGTGGGGGCGTACCTGTTCCAGGGGCGGGAGCTGCTGCCACACCGGCGGCCGGCCCGCTGGGACCGGGTGGTGCCGCGGGCGGCCGCCCGGCCGCCCGCGACCCTGCAGGACCCGCGCGCCCTGTTCCAGGTGACGCTGGACCCGGCCGTCCTGCGCTAACCCGGCAGCGGCACGTTCTGCAGCCGCACCTGCCCGCGGGCCACGAGCTTGCCGTCCTCCCGGGTGAGGGCGACCTGCCACAGCTGCTGCGTGCGGCCCTGCTGCACCGGCTCGGCGACGACGTCGACCCGCCCCTCGGTCACGCTGCGCAGGAAGTCGGTGCTGTTGTTGACCCCGACGGCGAACTGGCCGTGCTCGCGCACCGCCAGGCTCGCCCCGATGCTCGCCGCGGACTCGACCACCGTGCAGTAGAGCCCGCCGTGCACCACGCCCCAGGGGGTGTGCTGGTCGGGGCCGAGCTGCACGTGCCCGGCCACGCGGGTGCCGGTGGCCTCGGTGACCTCGAAGCCGGCGGCGGCGACGAACGCGCTGGCCGGGCGGTCGGGCGCGGTCACGCGTCCCACACCAGGCAGAAGGGGTGGCCCACCGGGTCGGCGTAGACGCGGAAGTCGCCCCCGCCGCCGGGCAGCTTCCGGGCGCCCAGGGCCAGCACCTTCGGCTCGGCCTCCTCGATGTCGGCGACCCGGACGTCGAGGTGGAACTGCTGCGGTCGGTCGGGGTCCGGCCAGTCCGGCGGCCGGAGGTCCGGCGCCTGCTGGAAGGCCAGCCGGTACCCGGCGCCGGTGACGACGACCCAGTCGTCCCCGGGTCCGCCGCGGCTGATCTCCATGCCGAGCAGGTCGGCGTAGAAGCCGGCGAGGGCGTGTGCGTCCGGTGCGTCGATGACGACGGAGTGGAGTTGACCGATCATGGCGACATCCTGGCGCGGTCCCCGGCCGGCCGACAGCCGGACGACGGCCGCCGGTCGCGGGGATCCCGCCACGACGCCGACCAGGCGCGTACCGGAGGATCGGGGGCATGCCCGACCCCGCCGCGCCCGTCCTCGGTTCGCTGACCTGGTCGCCGGCCGCCGACCGGCCCGAGCTGCTGGCCCCGCCGGTGGCCACCGCGCTGCCGGTGCTGGCCGGTCCGGCGTGGGTGGCGGAGATCGCCGACGACCTCGCCGACACCGCCGCCTTCTCCGACGCCTACGGGGTGCCGCTGGCCGCGTCGGCCAACTGCGTCGTCGTCGCCGCCCGGCGGGGAGGGGAGACGACGCTGGCCGCCTGCCTGGTGCTCGCGACCACCCGGGCCGACGTCAACGGGCTGGTGCGGCGGCACCTGGGCGCCCGCAAGGCGTCGTTCGCGCCGCAGGACGTCGCCGTCGCCGAGAGCGGCATGGCCTACGGCGGCATCACCCCGGTCGGGCTGCCCGCCGCCTGGCCGGTGCTGGTCGACGCCGCCGTCGCCGCCGCCGAGCTGGTCGTCATCGGCTCGGGCACCCGCGGCAGCAAGCTCGCCGTGCCCGGCTCGGCGCTGGCAGGGCTGCCCGCCGCGCAGGTGCTGGAGGGGCTGGGGCAGTCGCTGCCCGCCGAGGCGCCGGTGCCGCCGCCCGCGCAGCCGCTGCGGTTGGACCGGGCGCCGGACGACTCCGACGTCGGATGGGGGGAGCGGCCGGCCGAGGGCTCCGACGACGACCGGCGCTACTACGAGGACCGGCCGCCGCACTGGGGCACCGACTAGGGCGCGCTCACAGCTGCCCAGGCAGCGAGGTGGTGCCCGGACCGGTCGGGTCGGCCCCCGGTCCGCGCCCTTGCTGCGCGCGGAGCAGGTCGCGGATCTCGACCAGCAGCTCGACCTGCGTCGGCGCCACCGGCCCGGGCTCCTCCCCCTTCGCCCGCCGCTCCACGAGCTTCTTCATCGGGGTGACGACCACGAAGTAGACGACGGCCGCGGTCAGCACGAAGGTGATCACCTGGTTGACGAAGCTCCCCCAGGTGAACACCTGCCCGTCGACGGTGACGGAGCCGCCCGCCTCCCCGCCGCCGCCGACCAGGCCGATCAGCGGCTCCAGGAACGACTCGGTGAACGAGGTCACCACCGCGGTGAACGCGGCGCCGATGACGACGGCCACGGCGAGGTCGACGACGTTGCCGCGGAGCAGGAAGTCCTTGAATCCCTTCAGCATGCGGTCATCTAACCCGCTCCTCGAGGTCCGGGGCGTCGGCCTCGCCGGGGCGGGGTGGCGGCAGGCTGACCGTCAGCGTCGCGGTGGCCGCGGCGGCGGCCAGGCGGGCCGCGGTGTCCCCGTCGACGGCGAGCACCAGCAGCCCGGCGCCCGCGTCGCCGTCGTCCCCGGCCGGGGCGGCCAGCACCAGGGCGCCGGCCGCCACCCGCTCGGCCGGCCCCGCGTCCGGGCCGGCGGCCAGCACGTCGACCCGGTCGCCGGCGCGCAGCAGCGCCGCCACGGCGAGGTCGGCCAGCCGCACCGGCGCGGCGACCTGGCCGGCGGGCAGCAGGGCGGTCAGCCCCGCGCCCACCAGCCGAGCGTCGGTGAGCGGCTCGCCGCGGCGGACGTGCCCGGCGAGCACCCGCGCCACCAGGTCGTCCGGGTCGGAGACCACGCCGTCGGGCACCGCGCCGGGCGGCAGCCGGGCAAGGGCGAGGTGGTCCCTGCCCAGCGGCGTGCCGGCGGGCAGGTCGCCGGCGGCCACCACGACGTCGACACCGGCCGGCTCGGCGCTGCCGGTGGGGGGCGGGGCGGGGCGCAGCGCCAGCCCGAGGGCGAGCGCGGCCAGCAGTGCGGCGCCCAGCCGGCGGGCGGTCAGC